>MHFU01000048.1 GCA_001804345.1 Omnitrophica bacterium RIFOXYB12_FULL_50_7 | reverse complement strand
GACATACATGAGATATTGTCCTCGCGCGGCCTTGAGGCCATCCTTGAGCGACTGGGTGTAGCCCCGATTCTTTTCATGAATGATCAATTGAGTATTCGTATATTTCAGGACTTCAGCCCGGAGGACTTCGCGTGTTTTGTCCTTACTTCCATCCTCGATTAGAATGACTTCCCAGTTCCATTCCGGATGGGTGTTGAGGATCGCGAAGAGGTTCGCGAGCATCCTCGCGATGTTCTCTTCTTCGTTATAAACAGGCGTAATAAAACTGATGAAGGGGGTGGCTGTCATGATCGTAAGATTAGTGTTTTTAAGAGCTAATGTCAATTGCCGCCTGAATGGATTTCTGCTAACCTATGCGCCGATTTGTCGCAAATTCAATCTCGGAAAGTTAGAACGATCCTATGAAAAAGAATGTCATTTTGGTTGTATTGTCCATGATTTTAGCGCTGGCCCTTGGGGAATTTGTCTTGCGCCTGGCCCGGGTGGACCGGGTGAAATTCCAGGAAAAACCCAGGACGAGCTGGGTGAATGTTCCTGAAAATGTCTGGGTGGAGCATCATCCCGTCCTGGGCTGGTATTCCCAGAAGAACAAAACGGCTATTTTGGAATCCCAAAACTTTCCCACAGTGGAAGTCCATACGAACTCCGCCGGTTTTCGTGGGACGCGCGAATATGCGATCGAAAAACCCAAGGGGGTCATCCGCATCGCCACGTTGGGTGATAGCTTTGTATTCGGATTTGGTGTTCAGGACGACGAAACTTTTCCCGCCTTGCTTGAAACAAGCAACAAGACCCGAGAAGTTCTGAATCTCGGAGTGCCCGGTTATGGAATGGATCAGATCTATCTAAGTTATCGCGAGATCGCCCGGAAATATCATCCCGAGATTGTGTTGATCGGTATCTTTCCAGAGGATTTCTGGCGATGCACGCGCTCCTTTGCCGATTCGGGCCACGTGAAACCTTATTTCTCGCTCTCCTCGAAAGGGAAACTTGTGCTGCATAATGTCCCCGTGCCGCCACCTTTTTCATTAAATGCGAACCAATTTCCGCCGCTTTTGGAGCAAAGCCTGGCACAAGAGCTCCTGGAAAAAAGCGTGTTTTATCGTTTGGCAAAAAAACCGGTCTTGAAACTGGCTAAAAATATGCGCTTGATCGATCCCAATAATTCCGAGGAGTGGCTCATCGGACGGGCTATCTTGAAAGAGTTGATCCGTGAGGTCCGGCGGGATGGTGCAACGCCGGTGCTGGTACTGATGTCGCCCCAGGATTGGGCGAAGACCACGAGAAAAACTTCCCTTGAAAGATCGATCATTCGCTTTGCGGATCGTGAGAAGGTCGGTCTTATCAATCTAAAACCCGCCTTCAACGGAGCCGTCGCCCAAGACGGTCTAGAGGCTTATTACATCAGGCAAGATTGGCACTGGACCGCAAGGGGACATCAATTGACTGCGCGAATGGTTGAAGAATATTTTGACCAAAAAGGAGCGTGATTTGAATTTCTTGTCCCGAGTTAAGCCGGCCTTGCTACTGTCGGCGGGAGCTTTCTTAGCCTTGGCGCCTGTTTGGGTACCGCATATTCAGAAGGTCGGGGGACACAATCTGTTTGCAACGCCTGCCTCGATGGTGCTTCTAGGCATAACCCTCCTCGCTTCTCTTTTGGCCTATTATCTTTTGACCGATTCATTAGTCGCTGGTCTCTTGTCGCTAGTCTCTGGTCGGCCGCCTCTTGTATCTCGTCCGGCTATCATTTCTCGTTTCCAGTTTCCCATTTTCCGATTTCTGTTTGTTGTCTGTGGTCTGTCGTCTCTAGTCTTGTTTTTTTATTGGGTCAATCAACACATCCTCCACTCTTTCCTCAGTTCCGCAGATGAGCATTCCTGCTATTTTCTTGCGGAATGTTTGCGGAAGGGGAAACTTTACGTCGATATTCCGCCTTTGGCTGATTTCTTCAAGGTCGTGCATGTCGGGATGCGGAGTGGAAAGTGGTTTAGCGTGTATCCTCCGGGCTGGCCTTTGATCTGGGCGGTTGGCCTCCAGTTCAATATCGTGGACTGGTTGAATCCGGTGCTGAGTGCGCTATCAGTTTTTTTCTTTTATCTTTCAGGGATCCGTTTGTTTAGTCGATGGGCCGTCGCCGGTGGCTTGATTTTAATGTGCATGAACCCTTTCTTCGCGTTCACGGCGGCGTCCTATTTCTCGCATGCAACCTGTCTCTTGTGTATCAGCGTCTTTCTCTATGCTTTCTTGAGATGGCGGGAGGGCTATGTTTCAGGGAGGGATCCCTTAGGCTGGGCTGCTTTGTGTGCACTGGCTGTGGGTTACGGTCTCATGACTCGTTACTTGACCATGGCGGCTGTCGTAGGGCCATTCCTTCTCTATCATTACCTCCCTATCTTCTTTTGCTGGAAGGGGACAGGCACCTTTTCCCCTAATTCCTCCTGGCTGCGATTTCTCCCCTTTACCTTTAAACGTCCCCGACTCCGCAAAAGCGATTGGATTGTTCTTGGCATCATTGCCATCTTTATGGCTTTGATCCTTTATCAGAACTATCTCGTGACCGGGAAAGCTTTCCGGGCGCCGAATAAACACGACAAATCCTGGGAACGTTTGGGATTCCGAAAAGACTACACACCGGTCGATGGATTTTTTTATCTCATCGCCCGCGTTTTTTATCTCATGGATTGGTTTGCTCCAGCGGTCGTGGCTTTGTATCTTGTCATGTTGTTGCTAGGGGTTAAGGACTTTTTTTGTTGCGTCATTCTGAGGGCGAAACCCGAAGAATCTCAAAGAAAGATCCTTTCCGCCACAGGGCGTCGGACGGATCCGTCCTCTGGCGGACACTGCGTTCAGGATGACGATAAATGTACTAGCCTCCGCCAACTCTTCCGCCTCTCCATGGTCTTCATTGCTTTTGCATACTTTTTTTACTACTCCTGGGGCGGAAATCAATGGGGTCCGCGTTATCTGTGGGAGGGGATGCCGTTTTTGTGCATCGCGGTGGCCGACTGGATCGTCAGCGTATGGCGGAACGGCTCGTTGCGTATGAGGAAATTTCTTTTAGCCTTCGTGGTCATGTCGCTTGTAACGTCCGGTATGATCTTTGCACGACAAGCGGAGTATGTGGAAGAATCCAGCCGCCAGCGGCGTGCCCTTTATGATCTTGCTGAAAAGACGGCCAAGGGTCCCGCGATCGTCTTTATCCATGGATTTCTTGGAAGCCGATTGGTCATGGCTGAAGAGGATGCCGTTCGCAACAGCCCCTTTCTCGATGGCCGGATCCTTTACGCCCACGACCTCGGCGAGAGGAACGGCGAACTCATGGCTGCCTATTCCGGTCGTGAGTATTATCGTGGAAGCTACGACGGTAACTTCAAACAGCCCCGGCTTGAAAAATTTTGAGGCATCTATTTTTACTGTCTGAGTTTCTCAATACGACATTTTTCTACACCTTTTGGATGGGTTAGAGGATGGGGACTTGTAAAAAGCGTTTTAGCAGCAATTCTGGTGCCAAAAACGCAATTAGACTTGCTTTTTTGGCATTTCATGGCATAGTTATCATATGAATAGAATCCTATTAGAGAAGCTTTATAGGTGGAAGGATCGAAGCGACCGTAAGCCGTTGTTGCTCAAGGGTGTGCGCCAATCCGGAAAGACCTATCTGCTTAAGGAGTTTGGAAAAGAGGCGTATTCCGATGTCGCTTATTTTAATTTTGAGGGGAACGAGCATCTTCACAAGTGCTTTGAGCAGGACCTTGATCCTCGCAGGATCGCTACGGAACTTGGCGTGTTCCGGCGCGGTTCGATCACGCCTGGAAAAACGCTGATCATTCTGGATGAAATACAGTTCTGCAATCGCGCCCTTACCTCGCTGAAATACTTTTGTGAAGATGCTCCCGAATATCATGTTGTGTGCGCGGGATCTTTGCTGGGGATTGCCCTGTCAAAGCCCTTATCCTTTCCAGTCGGTAAGGTTGACCTGCTGACGCTGCGTCCGATGAGTTTTTATGAGTTCGTTCTGGCTTATCAGGAAAAAGAAATGCTTGAATATTTGTCGGGTCTGGACGCGCACGTAAAGATGCCGGAAGTGTTCACGGGAAAGCTCATGGAGCATCTCAGGAATTATTTTATTGTTGGGGGGATGCCGGAAGTGGTCGCGAAGTGGATCGAAACGAAGGATATCCCGGAGGTGGAACGGGTGCAGCAAAGGATCCTGGATTCCTATGAGCTTGATTTTGCAAAGCACGCACCGGTTTCGGATATCCCGAAACTGAATTTGATCTGGAGATCGATCCCGGATCAACTCGCCCGTGAGAATGGCAAGTTCATTTTCAGCCATGCGAAACCTGGAGCGCGGGCCAAAGATCTGGAAGATGCCCTCGAGTGGCTGATTTCCGCAGGGATGGTTTACAAGATCCCCAGGATCGAGAAGCCTTTTGTTCCGCTTTCCGCGTATGCGGATCCCCATTATTTCAAGCTTTACGCCACGGATGTGGGACTCTTGAGAAAAATGGCCCGGCTTTCGGCGGACGCGATCTACCAGGGCCCGGAGACCTATAAGGAATTCAAAGGGGCTCTTGCTGAAAATTTCGCGCTGACGGAATTGCTGAACGCGGGTGGGGACATGCCTTTTTACTGGAAATCCCGAAATATGGCCGAGGTCGATTTTGTTACCCAGTGGAATAACCGGATCGTTCCGATCGAAGTAAAATCAGGTACAAACCGTACGGCCCGCAGTCTTGCGGAGTATCGGAAACGATTCTCTCCGGAAATTTCTGTCAAGGTGTCTTTGGGAAACCTTGAAACGGGAATCGTGATGAATATCCCGTTGTACCTGATCTGGAAGATCGGGGACTATATCGGCAAATGACCGGCCGTTTTCAAAAAGGATGACGTTCCAGGCGAGCGGAACAGGGAGCTGATGATCTCTCATCCCGGCCGCGAGTATTACCGTGGATCCTATGATGGCATTCTCAAAAAACCAGAGCTGGAATTAATTTAATTGAAATGATGATATCCTCACGGCCTTTAACTCGATTGAAACAATGGTTCCTTCAGCCAGACCGTCTTGCCATCTTCGGTCTTTTGGGATTGTTGTTCGCTTTCTATCCTGATCTGTTCTTGGTCAAGGCGGCGCCGTTGACCGGCGATCATCTCGAGCAGCATTATCCCTGGGCTTATCTTCTTGCTCAATCCGTTAAGGAATTCAAGCTGCCATTCTGGACGCCGTTCATTCATTGTGGTTTTCCTCTTGTGGCCGAGAGCCAGGTGGGAGCCTTTTACATTCCCAATCTTTTGATGTATTTCGTTTTGCCGTTCCACGTTGCTTATTCCTACATGAATCTTATCCATTGGTTTATCGCAGGGTGGGGAACCTATCTGTATGCCAAGCATATAAAACTTGGAGCGATGCCTTCGTTCGTGGCGGCCGTGATCTTCGTATTCGGTTCAGCCTACGGTGGGGCCTATTACAACATGACGTCCCTAAAAACGATCAGTTGGTTCCCGGTCGCTTTGTTTTTCCTCGAACAATACCTCGCAGATCGCCGGTGGCGCTATTTGGTTTTAATAGCAGGGGTCATCGGCCAATCGTTTGTCGCGGGCTATCTTCAGATGGCGGTCCTGACCTGGTTTATGTTTGGGATCTATGCGATGCTGCGGATTTTTGCGTTCCCGGAGAACTCGATCCCATGGACAAAAAAATCCTTAGCCTTTGGGGCATTAACAGTAACCGCCCTGTTTGCGCTATTTTTGGCACTGCCCCAGATCTACCTGACATTTCAGATGGCCATGATGTCGAACCGTACCGGGCTAGAGGAGGGCTACGCCTATCTTGGCTCCATGTCGCCAGTGGCCTTAGCGACATTGATCAGCCCTAATCTGTCGCTCATTTGCCGCGGGAATAATCTTTACGCGGGATCGTTTTCCTTATTTTTGATCCTTTTTGCGTTTTATTCGCCCGATACGCGCAAAAGTAGGACCTTCATGTTATGGAGTGTGATCACCTTGCTCGCTCTTTTGCTCGCTTTGGGGCAATGGAGCCCGCTTTATGTGGCGCTCATCAAGCTTACGAAATTCTATTCCTTCCGTGTCCCGGCGAAGTTCCTTGGATTTATTTGCTTCGGGCTCGCAATGCTAAGCGCGGCCGGGTTCCAGGCTCTTTGGCAGGGAAGATCGACCCAAGTTATGGTCAAAAAATCGTTTCGAGCCTATCTCGCAATCCTGGCAGTTTTCGGGATATTCGTGGCCTCGGCAAACCTATTTTTGACCGTGGGCAGGAATTTCGCCCTAAAGCTCGGCGAGTATTTTGTCAGACAGTTCATCTATGCCAAACCGGGCCACCCTCACCCCTTGGAACACTACCTTTCAGTCGTTAAGAGCTATCCTGATAACACTCTAAAATACCTGTCCTTGAGCGACCCCGCGAACATGGGATTGATCGCGGTGATCATTTCCTGCATGGTGCTGCTGTGTTTCTTTCTCCGGGTGAAAAAAGTCACGCGCTATTTGCTTAGCGTGGCCATTATTTTTCTAATGGTCGATCTCTACGCGGCTTCTTTTCTGGATATAAAACAGGATCTTGCGCAGTACAAAACGGCTCTTTTGCCTTCGCCGGTGCTCGAGATCCTCAGCCAGGAAAAAATCGCAGGACGTCTTGCGAGAATTTACGGGTTCCGGGCACCGACGCAACGTCTGCCACTCGTTCCGAGCAAAAACATGATCTATGGAATCGAGGACATCGGTGTGTACTCTCCCCTTGTTTCTCAAAGGTACTATCAGACGATCGGACTTTTTGGAAACATCAATGATTCCACGCTGGCATTCACGCCGACTCCCGCGTTCGTTCGGCTGCATCTTCCGCTTCTAAGTTTCATGGATGTGTCTCATGTTTTGTCGGCCACACCGCTAAGCCACCCCGAGCTGAAGCTTCTTTATACGGATCCGGAAAAGAAGGTTTTTCTTTATCGCAATGAACGGAATCACGCGAATGCCTATTTCATACGGGATGTGAGACTTTGTAACGAATGGAATGATCTCAAGCGTGATCTGTTGGCCAATGATTTTGATCCTGCCAGGCAATTGCTGATCGAAAAGGCCGAGCGCACTAAATATGAGCCGAAGATCCCACGAACCGAAGTCGTTCCGGCCCCAAGCGATGCTCAGGCATCTTGGACCTCCCGCTCGGGCACCCTTAAAACCTGGGATCTTATTTCCACGACAAATGGTTTTTTTGTGATCCCTCGGACGTTCTATCCGGGATGGAAAGCGAAACTCGACGGCCGGGAAGTCCCAGTGTTAAAAGCTTACGGTATGTTTTTGGCCATTTTTGTGCCAGAGCCTGGGCGGCATTCAATCTCATTCGAATTCCATCCTTTCTCGCGGGAGGTGCATCCGTGATGCTTGGAGGTGTCTTTGCTCTCTTAGGCTGGTTTGTCCTATTGCCTGCCATCTATCTTCTTGGATCTTTTTTCCGGAAGTGGCTCAGCGAGGAAGACATTGCACTGCGAGGCATTTTTTATGTCGCGTTCGGGCTTGGCATCTTATCCTATTTCATCGTTCTTATCGGTTCCTTGAATGCCCTGACGCTTTGGCCCATTGCGGGGTTACTCGTCCTTGCCGTTTTGCTCTGTTATCGCTATTTGCCGGAATACAAGCGCTGGATCGTTTCGCTTTATGGATATTTGAAGTGGCCCGAGGAAGGCGCCTTTCTTAAGATCACGCTTGGGGTTCTTCTCGCATCTCTTGTGGTAACGATCTTCCTGACCTTTTTGCCCGAGATCGCGAATGATTCACTCTGTTATCACTTGAATTTGCCAAAGCTTTTTGCTCAGAACACCTCGATTATGCCGATGAAGTATGACCTCAAATCCTATCAATCCCAATTCATGGAATGCCTTTACACCATCGGTATCTTTCTCCATTCCGTCCCCATAGCCAAGCTTTTTCATTGGCTGACGGGATTCCTGCTAGTTCTATCGGTTATGATCGTTATTGAAAAAAAGACCGGAAAGCGCTCTCTCGCGGTCTTCATGGGGACGATGCTGTGGCTTACTCCCACATTGTTCAACCAGGTCGCCA
>MHFU01000047.1:9677-9819 GCA_001804345.1 Omnitrophica bacterium RIFOXYB12_FULL_50_7 | reverse complement strand
GTATCATGAGACCACCCGTCTCATCACTCGGCTCCTGGAATTGCTCGCAGGAAAGATCGGAAGTTTTCTTGATATCGGGTGCGGGACCGGAATCCTATCGGTTGTGGCCGCGAAATTAGGCGCCGGGAAGATCACCGGATAC
>MHFU01000047.1:6261-9649 GCA_001804345.1 Omnitrophica bacterium RIFOXYB12_FULL_50_7 | reverse complement strand
CCGCAAAGAATTTCCATGTCAACCAGTGTGAGGACGGGAAGTTCTTTTTCGCACAGCTCAAGCGATCGAAGGTCTATGGATCTTTTGATACGGTCGGTGCGAATCTGCTTTCCAAGACCCTTTTGGAGCATCGCACGAGGATCGTCGCCCGGGTTCGTCCGGGAGGTTATCTTCTCGTGTCCGGAGTCGCCCTGCAGAACTTTGCTGCGTTCAAGCGCGGTTTTTTCGGTGCCCCATTAAGATGCCTGAAAGTTCTTCGTGGGCACCGCTGGGTCGCTGTTCTTTACCGGAAAATAAGAGGGGACGGGCTGAATTTTTTATGAAATTTGTGACCCAAAGCAAATATGAAGATTAGCTGCCATTTGTGCGGTAGTTTGCAATACAAGACGTTTGCCAACATTGGCAAGAATAAGGTTGTTATTTGTAAAAACTGCGGATTTTATTACGTAAATCCAACGCCGACTTTTGACGTGTTGCATCATCATGTTAAGGGATCAAATGTCTATACAAACGACCAATTGACTAAGTATGTTTTTTTTCGGCAAAGGGCCGTGGAATTATTCGACAATGTTCAAAAATACAAAGCTCCCGGTCATATGCTGGACGTCGGCTGTGCGATAGGAGCGGAACTTGAAGTTGCTAGAGAAAGGGGGTGGAATGCCACAGGGATCGAACTATCTTCTGAATCAGTCAAAATAGGTAGAGAAAAACACCTAAACATCATTGATAAACCGTTAGAAGAATGCTTGCTGAAAAGCAATTCTTTTGAATTAATAACGCTCAATCACGTTTTAGAGCATATTACAGAATATGATGCTTTTTTTAACGAGATCGTTCGAATATCTAAAAAAGACTCTTTGCTCTATATAACAATCCCAAACTTGTATGCTTGGAAATTTTTTATACGTAGGAGCCGATATTCCTGGAATTTTCACGAAGACCACTTTGCTTTTTTTTCAATCAAGACATTGACTTTGATGCTGAATAAACATGGATATGAGATTCTAGAGATACGCACTTCACGATGGCTGGATTTTACTGATGGTATGCAGAATCACGGTTTTTTGTTCAAATTGGTAAATAGTATTATTGAATCATTAAATCTGGGGATAGAGATTATCTGTATTGCCAAATTAAATACAAAATGATAACAAGGGTCATGTGATTTTCAGCTTCCGGAAAATTAATGTGAATAAGCGACAAGCTCTAGACGAATAGTTCTAAACGTTCGAGGAAAAGGCTCGGCGGTACTTTTCCTTCCTAGACGATAATCCCAGGAAATGTGAAAAATTCAGCCTGTCCCCTTTAAAGAATCCCGTTCATTTCTCATGGTGTTTTGCTACAATAACGCAAATTTAACTTAAGAGGAAGCTATGGAAACGATCCAGACAGATGTGGTTGTGGTAGGTGCAGGGCCCGGCGGCTATACGGTCGCATTCTATACTGCTGTCCTTGGAAAAAAAGTCATTCTAATCGAGCAGGAAAAGCGTCTCGGCGGTGTGTGTCTCAACCGAGGCTGTATTCCATCCAAAGCCCTTCTTCACATTGCTAAACTCATTTACGAAACCACCGAGGTTGGGAAATGCGGCGTGACATTCGCGAGGCCCGCCATCCATCTCGATCAAATGCGTGCTTGGAAAGATTCCATTCTTGAAAAACTTGGGGAAGGGATTGCGAATCTTGCCGGTCGGCGAAGCGTCCAGGTGATTACAGGCCGCGCGGTATTTGAAGGGCCCAAAGCTTTGCGTGTCGAGACCTTGGAAGGTCCCAGGCAGATCCAGTTCGACAAAGCCATTATTGCTACCGGCTCACGAGCGGCGTTGCCCGCCATGTTTGATATCAAGGACTCAAGGGTTATGACCTCGACTGAGGCTCTGGCGCTTCAGGATATTCCGAAGAAACTTCTCGTGGTGGGCGGCGGGTATATCGGCATGGAGCTCGGTACGGTTTATGCCGCACTTGGCAGTGAAGTCACAGTCGCGGAAGCGCTGGGTGGGATTCTTCTCGGAGCGGACTCGGATCTTGTGCGGCTTGTTCACGAGCGCGCATCGAAGATCTTTAAGGAGATTCGTGTGAGCGCCAAAGTTACTCAGCTGAAGCCTCTCGACGAAGGAATTGAAGTTCGAATGATGACGGGCGGTGAGGAAAAGCGAGAAGTCTATGATCGCGTACTTGTCTCGGTCGGCAGAACGCCGAACGTTCAGGAGCTTGGCCTCGAAAAAACAAAAGTTCGGGCGGACCCGAAGGGTTTTATTCAGGTCGACGCGCGTCAGCGAACCGCGGAGCCGGACATTTATGCCATCGGCGATGTCACTGGTGGAATGATGTTGGCGCACAAGGCATCGAAAGATGCGAAAACTGCCGTCAATTCCATTGTTGGAGAAATGACCGCAAAAAATGAACCTTTGATCCCCGCGGTGGTTTTCACGGACCCCGAGCTAGCGTGGTGCGGATTGACCGAAGTTGAGGCGAAGGCCAAAAATATTCCCGTCCAAATCGTGAAATTCCCGTGGTCTGCTTCAGGCAGGGCGCTTACGCTGGAACGGACGGACGGTGCGACAAAACTACTCATCGATCCTTTGACTGAAAAGATCCTGGGAGTCGGCATTTGCGGTGTCGGAGCCGGGGAACTTATCAGCGAAGGCGTTTTGGCCGTCGAAATGGGACTTAGGGCCCAAGATCTGGCCCGAATCGTTCACCCGCATCCAACGCTCTCTGAGACCCTCATGGAATGTGCGGAGATGTTTTATGGCCACGCCACTCACGCCTATTCTCGGAAGCGTTTTTAAAATATAAAGTAGACTTAATGCAAGATGCTTCCATTGATCATCAGGTGCCTCCCAAAAAACGGCGGTTGCGTTATAAGGGGACACATCCGCGCAGGTTTGAGGAAAAATACAAAGAACTGAATGCTGAAAAATACGTTCAGGATATCGAAAAGATCTTGAAAAGCGGGAAAACGCCCGCAGGTTCGCATCGTCCGGTATGCGTTCATGAGATTCTCGAGGTCCTTTGTCCCAAGCCTGGTCAAACAGGTTTAGACGCGACGTTGGGGTTCGGGGGGCATGCCCGGGAACTTCTTTCACGCATTACTCCGGGCGGTTGTCTTTTTGGGATCGACGTGGATCCTGTCGAGATCGTACGAACAGAGGCACGTCTCAGGGGATTGTGTTTTAGCGAAAAGGAGCTTGTCATTCGGCGCATTAATTTTGCCGGGATCCCCAAGTTACTCATGGACGCCGGGGGTGGTTTTGATTTCATTCTTGCGGATCTCGGCGTCTCCTCCATGCAGCTGGATGATCCTTCGCGAGGCTTTACGTTTAAAGCAGAAGGGCCTCTCGATCTCAGGTTTAATCCCAAAAAAGGTCAATCAGCATCGGCCCTCATT
>MHFU01000047.1:1807-6185 GCA_001804345.1 Omnitrophica bacterium RIFOXYB12_FULL_50_7 | reverse complement strand
AGGCTATTTATAAATTCCGGGAGGAAATCTCCACCACGACCGCATTGGCGGAGATCATTCGGAAAACTCTCTCCCGCGCCAGCCTTTCAAACCCTGGCCACACCGGGTCTGGACAGGGTGCAAACTCGGAAGAAGAGATCACAAGATCGATTCGACGAACGTTTCAAGCGTTGCGCATTGCTGTGAATGACGAGTTCTCAGCATTGGACCAGTTCTTACGGAACCTGCCATTCTGTCTTAAATCTCATGGCAGGGTCGCGATATTAACATTCCATTCGGGTGAGGATGATCGGGTTGTGCGTTCTTTTCAGGAAGGATTCGAGGCAGGGATCTATTCGGAGATGGGCCGCGATCCTATACGTGCTACGTCCAAGGAATGTTACGATAACCCACGCGCGAAAAGCGCAACGTTACGTTGGGCTATCAAGAAGTAGCGATGAAACGGTGCTAGGGCGGACCCGAGTAATGTTGCCAACAAAATGAAAGAAAATCACTTGCGAATGAAAGTGCGTGTTGCTGCCTTCGGATAGCCTCTGGCGGCGCTGGCGTGTGATGATGTTGGGGTTGGTGAAGAAGCTAAGCGTTCAATCGAAGGAACTGAACGTAAGTGAAAAGGAGGGAATGGTAATGAAAGCAAAGTGGATGATTCTAGCTTTATTACTGTCAATGTTTTTTTTGATTGGATGTTACAGACAGCAACCCTTAGGAAAGTATGTTTCAAGATATGGTGTAATGATGTTCAAAGAAGACGGCTGTTTCTATTATGTCCTTAAATCAAAGTTTGATTTCTATGATTATCAGAATCTTCCTCCGGACAAAGGATTTTATCACTTTATAACAAATGAAAAGATTGAAGTTGTTGGCGCAGATAAGAAACAGTTGCCATTCTCTATTGATTGGGATTCAAAAAATAACTCTTTTCAGTTAATAGGACAAAATTTGGATGATCCAGAATTTTCAACTTATAAGCATGTTGAAATCCAACACATATCAGATAAGGATCTGGAACGCCTAAAAAAGGGAACAAAGCCGAGCACAAGGTAAAACAACCAAGAGTGTACGTACACGCGTTCGGATGCCCCCGAAGTTTTTGGCTTTTTCAAAACCGAAAACTATGCATGGGGGCACCCAAGCTTAAGTTTTTAGGAGCTACACGATGAAATGTTCATTGATAGGGTATTCCCGCAGATTTGCTATTGCAAGTCGGTGCGTGGGAACAGCCGAGTTCAGGTTTTCAAAAAGATCGGAGTTTTTACGATGAAGGCCTTTTTGAAAACCTTCGGATGACTGTTGGGACTCATATACACGAGGCATCATCCAAGTCCTAAGTCTCCTCTACGGATCCCCGCCGGCGTCCTAACGGCGGGGATTTGATTTGCATTGGACAACGTAAAAATGCCTAGACAATCTGTCAGAAAAAGTGTATATTTTTTCTGACAAGAAGAGGTGGTATGTATGGCACAAAGTATTGAGAAAAAAGTACTTAATAGGATTAGTGACAAAAATAGAGGACGGGTATTTACTCCAAGCTATTTTCTTGATCTTGGAAATCGTACAGCCATAGATCAAGCATTGGGTCGGCTGGTAAGATCTGGGACTATTCGTCGTTTGGCACGTGGTCTCTATGATTATCCGGAGAAACATCCGACATTGGGTGATCTTCCAGCGAATTATGAGCGGATAGCTCAAGCATTGGCCGGAAGAGATAACTTGAAAATTCAACCGTCCGGTGCCTATGCCGCCAATCTACTTGGGTTGACCGAGCAGGTGCCTGCGAAAATTGTTTTTCTAACCGACGGCGCGACCAGGATTGTGCAGGTTAAGAATCAGCAGATTGTTTTGAAAAGAACGACACCCAAGAATATGGCAACGGACGGGAATATTAGCGGATTAGTTATTCAAGCACTGCGATATTTGGGAAAAAACCACATCGATGAGAAGGTGATCGGAATATTGAAAAAAAGATTAAAGAGGGATGATAAGCGCCAGCTTATGCGCGATTTTCGCTATGCCCCTGCGTGGATCGGTGCAGTATTTAAACTGCTTCAGGAATAACCTATGGATAAATTTGTATCACTGGAAGCAAAAGATAAACGAGCCTACTTTGAAGTGGCCGCGGCCAATTTAAATATAATGCCGCAACTGGTCGAGAAGGACTTTTGGGTGTGCTGGATTCTGAAAGCCCTTTTTTCATTGCCGGAGGTAGGAGGGCATTTAACTTTTAAAGGAGGGACGTCGCTTTCGAAGTGCTTCAACGTCATAAAACGATTTTCAGAAGACATCGATATTTCCATAGAAAGATCTTTTTTGTTCAAGGCAAAGACCATCGAGCCGGGGAAAGATAAAAGCAACAAAGAAAATCAGAAACGACTTAAAGAATTGCAGGCGGCATGTAAGACGAAGATCGTTGAGGTTATCGTCCCAAGCTTAAGGCGAGCGATCGTGGCGGTGCTACCTGATAAAAAAGAATGGAAGCTCGAATTGGATGCAGAGGATCCGGACGGCCAAACGGTTCTGTTCACTTTTCCTCATGCCATGATAAGTAATGTGGAGAGCTACGTAAGGTCTTCGGTCAAGGTTGAGTTTGGCGCTCGAGCTGATCACTGGCCGGTTGAAACCGCGACGATTGTTCCCTATATCGTGAATGTTCCCGGGGAGCGGATCGTTGAAGGGGTTTCTGTTCGTGTTTTAGCCGCAGAGAGGACGTTTTGGGAGAAGGCCACGATTTTGCATATGATCTATAATTATCCAGCCGAAAAGAATGTGCCTCCGCGAATGTCGCGCCATTATTACGATATATACGCGATGGTTGATTCTCTGATATATAAGCGGGCTTTGGAGAATATTTCACTGCTTAAAACTGTTGCTGAGCATAAAGCCTTATTTTTCAAGGCTAATTGGGCACATTACGAAGAAGCGACCCCGGCAGGCTTGCGGTTATTGCCACGAGAAGATCAAATGAGCGCGCTTAAAAATGATTATCGCCAGATGCAGCAGATGTTTTTTGAAGAACCGCCCACGTTCGACCAGATTATAGAAAAACTACGGGGCGTGGAAAAAGAAATCAATGGGATTTAATCACCATGACAACACAGGGTTGAGCAGAATGTCGAAAGAAGCATTAAAGCTGTGGATAGGCCTTCCGGCAGATACGAGACAGATATTTTTGAACAGCGTTTGGTGCGGGGAATGCCGGAAGGCGGTGACTATTGTTGTTTATCACGCGGAACTGCGCGGGGTTGTGGTGCTTCAAGGGTTCTGTGGCACCTGTGGTCACAAGGTTGCCCGGGTCATTGATGACCTTTCTCCGGCGCCAAAGAAGAAGGCCAGGGCGACTGCGCTTGGTCTTTATATTTTCGATGTCTGGCTCTATGGGGACGCAAAATGCACGGATGAAAAGAGGATTATACGCAAGATACAAATCGTTGGGACAAAAAGCCTTTACCACTTCGCCAGGGTTATAACGCAGGCGTTCGGGTTCCAGTTCGATCATTGCTTCGGGTTTTACGATACTTTGGATGACAGGGTGAATTGTGAAAAAGCTTTTGAGCTATTCGTTGATATCGGCGAGGAACCGACGAGCGAAGTGGTAAAGGGCGTTAAAAAGGTGAAAATATCGCAGGCTTTCAAACATATAGGCGAAAAATTGATTTTTCTTTTTGATTATGGTGATGGCTGGCAGTTTAACGTGGAGCTAGAAGAGATGCGAAAAGCCGGGGAAATCGATTCAAAGCCGGTGGTATTGGAAAGCATCGGGAAAGCGCCGTTGCAGTATCCGCCGTGTGAAGACGAAGAATCGCTATCGTAGCGCATGTCTTCTGATAGCCATTGGTGTGTGTACACGACTCGTTTACTCAATATGAATACAGGTTTTATGAATAAAAAAGTCTTACTAAAAACCTTCGGATGTCAGATGAACACGTATGATTCTCAAGTGGCGGCGGGGATTCTGGAAAAGGCCGGGTTTGAAGTCTTTGCCGAGGGGGAGGGGGCTGGAGATTCTGTGCTGATTTCAGGAAGGCCCGCGATCTCGCAGGGCGCGGATATTGTTCTGATGAATACGTGCTCGGTGCGGGACCATGCCGAAGAACGTGTGTGGGGACGTCTGGGGCTCCTCGGGGCTGAAAAAAAGGAGCGTCCGGAACTCATCATCGGTCTCATGGGTTGTATGGTCGAGGAACACCGGGAAAAACTTTTCAAGAGATTCCCTTATCTGGACCTGATGGTCGGGACGCGGAACATCAAAGAATTACCTCTATTAATTCGCCGGGTGCAGGAAACTCGTCAACGCATCGCCCAAATCAAGCAGGACGGTCTCTCGATCGAATATAGCGAAGCCATCAAACGTGGCAGCGGTTTTCACGCGTGGCTACCGATC
>MHFU01000047.1:162-1735 GCA_001804345.1 Omnitrophica bacterium RIFOXYB12_FULL_50_7 | reverse complement strand
CGAAGCGAGAAGGCTTGTTGCGGATGGCGTGAAGTGGATTACGCTCTTGGGGCAGAATGTGAATAGTTACAGAGGCGGCGCAACGCGCAACGCACAACGCGCAACGAATGAACCAAGCGTTGACCGTTGCGAGTTGAGCGTTGAGCCGGAGACCTCTTTCCCTCAATTGCTTGAATTGCTTTGTAATATTGACGGACTCGAGCGTATCTCATTCACGACTTCGCATCCGCAGGACGCGACGGAAGAACTTTTTCAGGTGATCGCGAGGAATCCCAAGATAGGACGGCGGTTCCATCTGCCGTTACAGTCGGGTTCGGATCGCGTGCTAAAACGCATGAAACGGCATCATACCTACGCGGAATACAAGGCAAAGATCGACCGGCTTCGGGAGTTCGTGCCGGAGATCTCGATTACGACCGACATCATTGTAGGATTTTCGGGGGAAACCGAAGAAGACCATGACTCGACACGGCGCGCACTCGAAGAGATACGGTTTGATAGCGCCTTCATCTACAAGTATTCCATGCGTCCGGGGACACCCGCAGCCAAGCTGCCTGATGATGTTCCGTTTGAACTGAAAGCTTCGCGGAATCAAGAACTTATCATGATCCAGCGGAAGATCACAGAAGAGAAGAGCCGGTCGTTACTTGGGAAAACATTCACGGTTTTTGTGGAAGGGCGCAACAAAGACAATCCCAAGGAACAGGTAGGGCGTATGGATCAGGACCGGCGCGTGATCTTTGAAGCGGATCAGGATCTGAAGGGAAAATTCACGCGGTTGCGATTCATTGAATTGCATCATGAAACTTTTCGCGGAGAATTAGTCTGACAAAGATGGACTGAAAAAGGGGACAGGCTTCTTTGTCCTATAAAGTGGCCTGCCCCATTTAATCGCGTTGAACTTTCAGCATTTCCTTTAGAGTAATGATCTCAAATCCTTCGTTTTTAAACCGGGGGATTTCTCTGGCCAGGACCACGAGTGTATTCGCGCGGTAATGACCGATGGCAATGGCGTTGCCTTTCTCACGTGCCACCTTCCTTAGTTGATTGAGCTGAGCGAGGATCGCAGGTTTTGAATCTTCGTTATCCAGAAAAACACCGCGAGCGAGGATCGGGAGTCCGATCGAACGGCCGACGGAGGGCACTACAGATTCCGGCGTGGTGTAGCTGTCCAAAAAGAAGAGGTTCCGGCGCTTGAGATCTTTCAGGATGATAGTCATCATTTCCCGGCTTACAGTGCCGCGCGAACCCATGTGATTGTTTACGCCGACGTGGTTCGGTACCGAATCAAGGTCGCGGGCGAGCATGCTTAGAATGTCCGCGGGGCTCATCGTATCTACGATAAGCCCGCGTCCCGGTATTTTGTCCTGCACGGTATCCAGAGGAAGATGAAGGATGACTTCGGCGCCTGTTGATCGGCTCAAATTTCCATAGTAGCGCGAATAGGGAAGCAGCGGCAAGATGGCGTAAGTGACTTTGTTGCCGAGCGTTTTTATCTGAGCGGTGTAACGGTTATGGTTGCCGATGTCATCGATCACGAAAACGATCTTGGGATGGCCGCTCCGGCGGTGGG
>MHFU01000047.1:0-154 GCA_001804345.1 Omnitrophica bacterium RIFOXYB12_FULL_50_7 | reverse complement strand
ACCTTGAAAGTTCCGGGCAGGGGGTGATGCTTTAAAAAAAAGAAGCCGCCCAAGACACAAAGTCCCAACGCCAGAAAAGTCACAAATCTTCTTTTCTGCTTTTGGGTCAATTTGATTTTGAACAGTTTTCTGCGGGCCATAAGATCGTCCTTTA
>MHFU01000046.1 GCA_001804345.1 Omnitrophica bacterium RIFOXYB12_FULL_50_7 | reverse complement strand
GGTTGATTGAAGGCGATTGTGCAACTTCTGCAGCTCCATACGCATCTGCACACGAAGCTTAGCATCCAAATTGCTCAAGGGTTCATCAAAAAGAAAGACCTTGGGTTTGCGGACAATGGCACGGCCGACCGCAACTCGCTGACGTTCTCCGCCTGAAAGCTCTTTGGGCCGGCGCTTCAACATTTCCATGGTCAAGCCAAGAATTTCAGCGGATTCATGCACGCGTCGTTCGATCTCTTTGGTCGGATAGCGGCGCAATTTTAGACCAAACGCCAGGTTCTCATAAACGGTCATGTGGGGGTAGAGCGCATAATTCTGGAAGACCATCGCAATATCGCGATTTTTGGCCGGGACGTGATTGACGAGCACGTTCTCAATAAAAATCTCACCTTCCGTAATATCTTCAAGGCCGGCAATCATACGAAGCGTGGTGGATTTCCCGCAACCCGACGGTCCGACCAGTACCACGAATTCTCGATCCAGGATCTCAAGGGTAACATTATTGACCGCTCGAACGCCATCCTTGTAGATCTTTGAGATGTTCTTTAAAGTTACATTGGCCACAGGATCCCCTTCTGATAGATCAGGAAAGATATTCGAGCAAAAGCCCGAGCTTTTGTTTCAGGTCCTGGCGTTCGACCACCATATCCACAAGACCATGCTCGAGCAAAAATTCCGAGGTTTGAAAATCCGCGGGAAGTTTTTGACGGATCGTCTGCTCAATAACGCGCGGCCCTGCAAATCCAAGAAGCGCCCGCGGCTCCGCAATAATGACGTCCCCAAGAGACGCAAAACTCGCCATGACACCGCCCATCGTGGGATTCGTTAGAATCGAGATAAATGAAAGCCTCTCTTTTTGATATCGCGCGAGCGCAATAGAGGTCTTGGCCATTTGCATCAAACTGAGGGCGCCTTCGTACATACGCGCACCACCCCCCGAACCGGAAACAATGATAAGAGGTAATTTGTTTTCGAGAGCATATTCGATCAGACGCGCGATCTTTTCACCAACCACCGAACCCATGGAGCCCATGATGAACCGGGAATCAGTCACGCCCAACGCGCAGGCATGCCCAAGAATTTTCGCCGTTCCCGTCACACAAGCTTCTTTCAGGCCGGTCTTTTTCTGATCCTGTTTGATTTTGTCCGGATAGGCCTTGACGGCTGAAAACTTTAACGGATCCTCGGATCGAAGGTCCGCATTGATCTCCACAAAAGAGTTCTCATCCGCAAGGTGATGGAGGCGCTCCATGGCCCCCATGATAAAGTGATAGGAACATTTGGTGCAGACAAGCAAGTTCTCTTTGAGGGTCTTGTTGAACATGACCGCCTGGCAACTGGGACATTTCGTCCATAGGCCGACGGGCATATTTTTTTTTCTAAGACCTTTTGTTACTAGAAGTGCGGGCGCTTGCGGCATCGAAGCATTTCCCTCATTGGAGGAGACGGGCATTTTCTAATAAAAAAACCACGAGAGAGACCCCACTTAAAGCCTGTCTCGTGGCAAGCAATTCGTTCGAACTGGCGACCATTATAAAAAAATAGCAGGGAGTGTCAATTCCTTTCTTCCCCTAAGTCCAGAAATCTCCTGGCTTTACAACGATTTTTCTCCGTGATATGTTCTTCGCATGGAACCGATATTCAGTCAAAACCAATCCCAAAGAATGTCCCTTTCCCCGCAGATGCGCGTCTATCTGCGCCTGCTTCATCTCCCGCTCATGGACCTTTGCCACGCAGTCGAAGACGCGCTTGAAGAAAATCCGATGCTTGAGGAGGTTCCACGTTCGCTCGAACTGGAAGACACGGAAACCCCGGCGCCTTCCGCCCCTAAGGATACGGACGACGAAGCAGGAGAAACGCTTCCGGATGATTGGGCCGCCAAAGATCCTCTCACTTTCGCGAATGCCCCAGCCGATCTTTCCCGACGAAGGCCTGAAGATACACGCAAGATCAAGGATTTTCAGGAAACGCTTATCACTCAACCCGAAAGCCTCTTCGACTATCTGGAATGGCAATTGCATTTCCTGGAGCTTAGTGAAAAGCAGAAAAGGATTGCTGCCGAAATCATCGGGAATATCGACCCCGAGGGTTATCTAAAAGCAACATTGGAAGAGATCGCCACCGCATCCAGCACCGAGGCTTCTGTGGTCGAAGAAGTGTTGCTCAAAATTCAAAGCCTCGATCCGCCCGGAATCGGGGCTCGGAACCTTCGGGAGGCCCTGTTGATCCAACTCGAACGAAAAGGCCCCGAAGCGACATTGGCCAGAGAGATCGTCCGCGAACACCTCGATCTGCTCGCCAAAAAGGATTGGAAAATGCTCGCCCGGATTTTCAGTGCAGGCGGACGGGAGATCAAAAAAGCAGCGGAGCTTATCGCTCGGCTGGATCCCAAGCCCGGCCGAAGTTTTTACGCCGAAGATGCTATCGCCATCACCCCGGACGCCACGGTCTCAATAAAAGACGGCACCGAGGACGGACTTGAGATCGAGATCCACAACGATTTTATTCCCAAGTTGCGCATTAACGCGGAATATCGTCATATGATGCGAGAGAAGGGCCTGGACGATAAAACAAAAGAATTTTTCAAGACGCGTCTGGCAAACGGGATGGATTTTCTTAAAGCCATCGACCTTCGCGGCTCCACACTCCGGACGATCACTGATGAGATCGTCCGGGCCCAACCGCTCTTTTTTACCCGTGGATTCTCACACCTGAGACCCCTCAGGCTCAAAGACATTGCTGAGCGAGTGAATCTCCACGAATCCACGATCAGTCGCGCGATCCACGGGAAATATCTCAAGACCCCTCAGGGCACGATCCCCTACAAAAGCTTTTTCTCGCAAAAGGTCGAAACCGAGAATGGTGATGGAGAATCACAAAAAAGCATCATGGAAAGAATCCGGTCTCTTGTAGAAAAGGAGGATCCTCGCAAACCCTTGAGCGATCTGGTGATTGCAAAAAATCTGAAGGAGGAGGGCATCACCCTCGCTCGCCGCACAGTCACGAAATATCGCGAGACCCTCAAGATCCTGCCCACCCATCTGCGAAAACGCCGCTAAGGAAACACCGAGGGCCCAACCCCTTCTAAAATTTCGGGATATTCCAAAAGGCGTCCCGGATCACATTCGAAGCAATGGCCAGCGTCGCCATGTCACCCGTTCTCCGTCCGCCACTGACAAGCCCCACCAAACATCCCTGCCGATTCAGGATGGGAGATCCGCTATCGCCGCCGTAAAGATGAAAACCGAATCGCACTTGCAGTAACGCTGTGCGAAATCTCCGGAAAGATGATTGTTTCATGATCGCGCTGACCTCCCCTCCAAAAAGAGAACCTCGATGGTTCAAGGCGTGGCCAATGAAAAAGACGCGCGCCCCCGGCTCGAGTCTATCGGAATTCGCCAGAGGAATATAAGAAAGCTGGAACGAAGGTTTGATGGAAAGGAATGCGATATCACTTCCGGAAATCACGTGAATGACCCGTCCCTCGAAACGGATGCCGTTGAAAAGTTCAACAGAAATTCCAGCGGCATTTTGAACGAGGTGGGCATTCGTAACAATAATACCCCGAGGATCGATGACGACGCCACTGCCGCTCCGTGAGTATTTCACCAGTCGTGCCGGATTTTTATTCAAAAAAAGGGCTGCCGCTCCGCTGAGAGCACCTTCTTTATCTCGCGTTGCAACGACGGCGTTAACGCTTTGAATGCTTACGAGCGCCTTTGAACAATCCAGTTCTTTGGGAACGCCTGCGGCGCATGCATTGAAGACAGGAGGGGATAAAAAAAAGAGAACCGTCAACAAGAAGAGAACGCCCAAACGCCGTTTTGAATCATTGGGAATGGTCATGGATTGTATTTCGGCACGGAGGGCAGCTTTCTTAAAGAGCAAGCGTTCCCGGGGAGGGAAAGAAGAAAAGCTGGTGGTCGGAGTCGAACCGACGACCTACGGTTTACGAAACCGTTGCTCTACCAACTGAGCTACACCAGCACGTTGCGCAATACAACTTAACTATTCTATAATTTTGCTTTCAAAAATTCTCTGCCGGCTCCAGATTTCAAATATTTCTCCCGTTCTCTGGCTTTTTGTCTATTTTCACATTTTTCAACGTAAAATAACGCAAAAGGACGCCGACACTTAGTCGATTTTGACATCCCGCTGTTATGGCCCTCCAACCTAGCCTTTGGATTAGCTGAAATACCAACATAGAGATGTCCATCTTTCAAGCTTTGTAATGCGTAAACGTAATGCATACATATTCAATGCCATTGCTCCCTGCCTGCCGGCAGGCTACACCATCCTGTTGAAAAATGGACGGCGAATTATATCAGAAGAAACAAAAAATCGAAGCTAAGACTTAAGAAAAGAATCGATGGCCTGAGCCACTTGGCGGCCCTGGCTGATGGCCCACACCACAAGGGACGCGCCCCGAACGGTGTCCCCTGCCGCAAAAACACTTGGGACTGAGCTCATATAACTTCCGTTCGTCTGGACATTCCCACGCGCATCGAACTGAACTCCCAGGCCCGTCAATAGTTTGCAATGCTCCACGTGCACAAATCCCATCGCCAGAAGCACAAGATCCGTCTGAAGAACAAATTCGGAGCCAGGAATTTCTTTCATCGAATACTGCCCTGTGGCTTTATCCAATTCCCATTGGACTCGCACGCAATGAGCTTCATGAACTTTTCCGTCCTTGCCCGCGAATTGTTTGGTTGTGATCGCCCAGTCTCGCTCACACCCTTCCTCGTGCGAGGTCGATGTCCGGAGAATGAGCGGCCACTGGGGCCAGGAGGGATTCCACGATTCTTTCCATTCCCGTGGCTTGGGAAGAATCTCGAATTGATAAACTTTTTTGGCACCCTGGCGATTCGCAGTTCCAACGCAATCCGAGCCTGTGTCCCCGCCACCAATCACAAGCACCGTCTTTCCCCTCGCGGAAATAATCCCGTCGGATGGGATCTCCCCAGAAATGGCCTTATTGGAAAGCGTCAGAAAATCCATCGCGAAATGAACCCCGGAAAGTTCGCGGCCAGGGACCCTGAGATCGCGCGGCGCGCCGGCTCCCATCGTCAGAAGGATCGCGTCAAAGTTCTTCTTAAGTTCTTCCGCCGAAAGGCTCACTCCCACATCGACATTCACTTCGAACCGTACGCCTTCAGCTTTCATCTGCTCGATCCGGCGATCCAACACCCATTTTTCAAGTTTAAAATCCGGAATACCAAACCGGAGCAAGCCGCCAATCTTCGACGATTTTTCATAAAGAGTCACACAGTGTCCCATCCGACGAAGCTGCTGGGTCGCCGAAAGTCCCGCGGGACCGGAGCCGACGATCGCGATCTTTTTGCCGGTCTCTTTCTGCGGTGGCTTCGGCTTCACCCAACCTTCCGCGAACGCTTTTTCAATAATGGAAAACTCGATCTGTTCGATCGTGACCGGCGCGCAATTGATCGCAAGGGTACAAGCGGTTTCGCACGGAGCCGGGCAAACTCGCCCCGTAACTTCCGGAAGGTTGTTCGTAAGCGACAGACGTTCAAAAGCATCGTGCCACTGACCGCGATAAACAGCATCATTCCACTCAGGAATTAGATTGGAAATAGGGCACCCGATCGCGTGGCAAAAAGGGATCCCGCAATCCATGCAACGCGCGCCCTGTTTATGGATCTCCTCACCGAGAAGCAGCTTCGTGATCTCCTGATAGTCCTTCAGGCGCTCCGGGACAGGTCGCTTCGGCGCAAGACTGCGGTTGTATTCTAAAAAACCGTCAGATTTCCCCATTACAAAAAGACCTCTTCTGTCATTTCGGCCGAATCGGAGTTCTTCATCTGCTGTTCTTTCATTTTCGCCATCGCCTTTTTGTAATCCATCGGCATGACCTTCACAAAACGCGGTAACATCTCATCCCAGCTGGCAAGAATCGCCTTGGCATACTGGCTCTCCGTAAATTTCGCGTGCCGCTCAATCGCAGTTTTGAGGAATTCCCGGTCCTCTTTTTCCGCGACCGGCTCGAGATCAACCATTTCAAGATTGCAGCGCGTATCAAAAAGCTGACTCTCATCAAGCACATAAGCGATCCCGCCGCTCATCCCTGCCGCGAAGTTCACGCCGGTCTGCCCCAGAATGATCACACGACCCCCGGTCATATACTCACAGCCATGATCCCCCACACCTTCGACCACCGCCATCGCCCCGCTGTTGCGAACGCAAAACCTCACCCCCGCACGGCCATGAATATAGGCTTCTCCTCCGGTCGCTCCAAAAAGATTCACGTTCCCGGTGATGATATTGTCCTGCGGCCGGAAAGTCGCGGATCTTGGGGGATACACGATCAGCCGTCCCCCCGAGAGTCCTTTTCCGAAATAATCATTGGCATCTCCTTCCAGCTCAAAAGTCACCCCGTGAGCCAGAAAAGCCCCGAAGCTCTGTCCCGCCGACCCCTCAAATTTGATCTTGATCGTGTCCTCGGGCAATCCTTTCAGACCGTAGCGTTTTGCGATCTCATAGCTTAAAGTCGTCCCCACCGTACGATTGCAATTGCGGATCTTTTGTTCGAGAACCAGCGGTTGTTTGAATTCGATGGCGTTCCCGGCCTTTTTGATAAGATCCGGATCCAATGAAAGCGAAAAATCATGGACTTGGGCCGCTACGCAACGGATCGATCCGCCGTGGGGTACCTCAGGCACCTTAAGCACTTTTGAAAAATCAAGACCCCGGGTCTTGTAATGACTGATCGCTTCAAGAACTTCAAGTCTGTCCACACGCCCCACCATATCCTCAAACTTCCTAAAACCAAGCTCCGCCATAATTTCTCGAACTTCCTGAGCCATAAAATTCATAAAATTCATCAGGTGCTCCGGTTTCCCGGCAAAACGTTTTCGCAATTCCGGATTCTGGGTCGCAACCCCCACGGGGCAGGTATTCAAATGGCACTTCCTCATCATGATACATCCCAGAGAGACGAGGGCCGTCGTCCCAAAACCAAATTCTTCGGCGCCGAGCATCGCTCCAATAATAACATCACGCCCCGTCTTGAGCTGACCGTCCACCTGGACACGGATCCGGTCGCGCAGTTTGTTCATGACAAGCACCTGTTGGGCCTCGGCAAGTCCGATCTCCCAAGGTGACCCGGCGTATTTGATCGAAGAGAGAGGCGATGCGCCCGTTCCCCCGTCATGACCGCTGATCAGAACCATGTCCGCCTTTCCTTTCGCTACCCCCGCGGCGACCGTGCCAACACCCACTTCCGACACAAGCTTCACGGAAATCCGCGCCTCAGGATTAGCATTCTTCAAGTCAAAGATAAGCTGAGCCAGATCCTCGATCGAGTAAATATCATGATGGGGCGGCGGAGAGATGAGCATCACGCCGGGAGTTGCGTGACGCACCCGTGCGATCAGTTCGTCCACCTTATGACCCGGCAGTTGCCCACCTTCCCCTGGTTTCGCGCCCTGCGCCATCTTGATCTGAAGTTCACGAGAATGAGTCAAATAATCGATCGTTACGCCAAAACGCGCCGACGCAACTTGTTTGATCGAGCTTTTGCTGGAATCCCCGTTGGAGAGCGGTTCGTAGCGGGCCTCATCCTCGCCTCCCTCGCCGGAATTACTCGAGGCGCCCAACCGGTTCATGGCAATGGCGATGGTCTCATGCGCTTCTTTGCTGATGGAACCGAAAGACATGGCCGACGAGACGAACCGTTTTACAATACTGTCCGCAGATTCCACTTCTTCAATCGGAACTGCTTGTCCTTTTTTAAACTTGAAGAGACCGCGAAGCGTGCACAAATTCTTACTGATATTATTAACTTCGGACGTATAGCGTTTAAAGCTGCTGAAATCCCCCTCACGAACCGATTTCTGAAGGTTGACGATCGCCTGGGGAGAAAACAGATGCTTCTCCGCATTCAACCGGTAGTGATAATTCCCTCCGGAATCCAGAGTTTCAGTATTTGACCGCGATGCTTGAAAGGCCGCTGTGAATCGATCGAGGGATTCGCGCTCAATAACATCCAAACCTATCCCCCGAATGCGTGAGGCCGTCCCTGGAAAATAGCATTCTACAAATTCATCGTTCAATCCTACCGCCTCAAAAATCTGGGCACCGCGATAACTACGGATCGTGGAAATACCCATCTTCGACATTACCTTCAAAAGGCCCTTTTTGATAGCGGTGATATAGTTTTCGATGGCAGCCTCAAGCGTCATCGAGGCAGACAAATGCCCCCGGCGCTTCAGGTC
>MHFU01000045.1 GCA_001804345.1 Omnitrophica bacterium RIFOXYB12_FULL_50_7 | reverse complement strand
TCGTAAATCTCTATAAACCTGTCCACTTTTGAATCGTAACTGACACGTTCATGGATTCCGCTTGAACTTTGTGGTGAAAAGTAGCAGTATGAGCGCTAGTTTTATCAGAGGACCTAGCTATTTTAAAAGCCAAGTGCCCGTGGTGACATGGGTGCGTCAAGGAGGAATGATTATGAATAAAAGATCAATGCTGGCTTATCTTGGGAGATATGGAATTTTAGCGTGTGTCTTTGCTTTTCTGGCTATTCCTGGAGCCCGTGCGGAAGCGGTGCATGAATACGCAGGCGTGAAGAAATGTTCGATTTGTCACAAGACTCCCGCGCAAGGGGAACAGTTTTCGAAATGGCAGGCCTCAGAGCACTCCAAGGCTTTTGAATCCTTAGGAACGCCGGAAGCGAAAGAAGTGGGCCTGAAGTTGAATGTCGCTGATCCTCAGAAGGACGGAAAATGCCTGAAATGCCATTCGACAGCTTACGGGTATACGGAAGCGCAAGTGACACAGGCCATTCCAGTGGAAGAAGGTATTTCGTGTGAATCCTGTCATGGCGCAGGGAAGGACTACTTGAAATTGAGCGTGATGAAAGATCGTGATGCAGCCATTGCGGCGGGACTTGTGATCCCGGATGAAAAGACATGCGCTCGGTGTCACAATTCAGAGAATCCGTTCAATAAGCCTTTCAACTATCAAGAGCGATTGGAAAAGATCAAGCATTCAATTCCGAAGAAGTAATTGTTTGCGGATAGGGGTCATCCATAAGGATCTTTAAGAAAAAGAGGAGCAAACAATGTTCAATCTTGGGATGCCCGAACTGATCGTTATTTTTTTGGTGATTCTCCTTCTTTTTGGAGGTGGTCGCCTCGTGGATATCGCCAAAGGTCTCGGCTCGGCAATTCGTGAATTTAAAAAATCCATCAAAGACGACGATCATTCCGGACCTTCGCAAAAAAATCCTCCCGAGCCCAAGTAACCGGTCGATGATGGACAGGCCTCTCCTCCTTGGAGCTCATCTCGAAGAGCTTCGAAAAAGAATTCTGTGGGTTCTTCTGTCGGTTTTGTTCTTTTCGGGTGTTTCTTTTTACTTCGTAAATGATCTGATCCGGATGTTGAAGTGGCCCGCCGCGGGGCAGATCGATACGCTGGCGGTGTTCAGCCCGACTGCCGCGATACTCGCCTATATGAAAGTTGCGCTAACAGCCGGTCTCGTCTGCGCTTTGCCCTTATGCCTCTACGAGGCATGGATGTTTATTTCGCCTGCGCTGGGTCTGCGCCACATCAGAAACGGTGTCCTTTTCATTTTCTCCGGGACCTTGTGTTTTATTGTGGGGGCGGCTTTTAACTTTTTTGTTCTCATCCCAGCCTCTGTCAAATTTCTCTTGAGCCTCGGACGAGGTGAACTCCAGTATGTCATTTCACTGGAATCCTACATTTCCTTTGTCCTCTCTTTGTTGCTTGCGGGGGGGCTGGTTTTTGAAATGCCAATTCTTGCATTCGTTCTCTCCAAATACGCGATTTTGACGTCTACAAAAATGATCGGCGGATGGCGTATTGCCGCGGTCTTTATTCTAGTAGCAGCGGCAGTCTTGACACCTACTCCCGATGCTGTCAACATGCTCTTGCTTTCGCTGCCAATGTTCTTTCTGTATTTAGTTTGTATCGGGGTCGCCCTGTTCGCAGAAAAAAACCGAACGATATCACAAAGTCTGAAAAGTAAACATGAATCATCATGACCGCTCGATAAATGCTGGGTTGATTGTGTTTTCCCTAGGGATACTGGCAGTCTGCCAGGGGTCGGGGCTCGCTCAAACAACACAAACCCCGCAAGTTAATTCATGCGTTGTATGTCACTCGGACATGCAGGAAGACATGAAGGGAAGCATCCATTCTCAGCAGGGGATCTTCTGTGATCGTTGCCACGGAGGGGATCCTGCCCAATCGACGAAAGAACTCGCCAAAGCCCCCGGCACAGGGTATATCGGAGCTCCCAGCAAGAAACAGATTGCTGAAATGTGCGGAAATTGCCATGCGAACGTCGAGATCATGAACTTTTATGGAATCCGTACGGACCAGCTGGCCCAGTACAAAACGAGCATGCACGGGAAGAAACTTTTCCAGGGGGACACGAACGTTGCTGTTTGCAGCGATTGTCATGGTGAACACGATATCCTGCCTGTGGGGGATCCCGGAAGTTCCGTCTATCCTTTAAATCTTTCCAAGACTTGTAATCGTTGTCACGGTAATGAAAAACTGATGTCTCAATACAAACTCCCTTCGGATATTTTTAAGATCTATCAGACGAGCGTTCATGGTAAAGCGTTGCTGGAGAAAAAGGATACGGGTGCCGCGAGCTGCATCAGTTGTCATGGCTATCACGGGGCGGTACCGCCGGGAGCTCGGGATGTCGGGACGACTTGCGGAAAGTGCCACATGAATGAGAAAAAACATTTTCTGGAAAGTGTTCATGTCACGGCATCAGAGCAGGGGAAATTTTCAGAGTGTATCTCTTGCCATGGGAACCACGAGGTCAAGCCGGCAAGCAAGGTCCTCTATGATCAGACCTGCATTCGATGCCATAGTGCGGAAGGCCCGGAGGCCAAAAGGGGCGGCGAGATCCTCAAAATGTTGACCGAGGCTGAAGAAAAGCTCCGATCCACAACGGCCTTGGTCAAACAGGCGTCGATCGAGGGGATTTTTGTGGAACCGGAAATGGCTTCTCTCGAATCGGTCAAAACGAATGTGATCGCGATGGCGCCGTTGCAGCACACTCTTTCTCCCGAACGCGTCTCCGAACTGCACAAGAAGGTGATCTCGAATACCGCAGACATTGATCGCAGTATTCATCAGAAACGGCAGTCTCTGTGGTTGCGAAAGCTCGCGCTTATCCCGATGTGGGCTCTTATCATTGTGATGATCAGCGCGCTATGGGCCAAATACAGACAGCTTCACGCTCGTCCCGGTAATAAAAAGGACGGAAAGGAAAAAAGATCGTGAAGAATACCGAGGACCAGAACTTAGAGGGACCGGCGGTTCTGAAAAAAGAAATGTCCCGCCGTGATTTTCTTGATTGGGTCATTAAAGGGGGGATCTTGGCCACGCTTTCCGGGATGCTATTTCCTGCGCTGGCTTATCTCTGGCCTGTCATGGGCCATGGTCCCAAAGTAGACATGGAAGAGGTTGCCGCCCTTGACGAGATCCCGGTCGGCGGTTTTAAGAAGGTGTTTCTTGGCGGTAGCGCTTTACTTTTGATCAGGACGGCGCAGGAGATCAAGGCGTTTTCGGCCATCTGTACTCACCTTGGCTGTGTGGTGGATTGGGACGGTCCCAAACGCGAGATCGTATGTCCGTGCCATGCCGGCGTTTTTGATCTCGAAGGGCGGGTCGTTTCCGGGCCACCGCCCCGGCCATTGCCGACCTATCCGGTAAAAGTTATTAACGGGAAAGTTTTTATTAAATTATAACGGCATCTTTGTAAAGCTGGAATTTAGCGGAATACTTGTCTTTGGTATTCGGTCGCGGCAAGGGTTGCGAAGCCCGTATCGGTGGGGGCAACGGTAACATCGATAAACGAAAAAAAAGTAGCCGTAACCGTAAAGACGAAACGGGCATCGTTACCGTAGCCAAACAGCGTGGCCAAAAGAATATCAGCTATTTTGCAAAAGCTCAGTTATAAACAAGAAGTCGGAGAAAAAATGATCAAAGGTTGGATCAAATCCTGGTTTGCCGACCGGTACGACGTCGACCAAATCGAAGAAGTGATTAAGGGGCAAGTAGAAAAACCTCTTCCCGAAAATATCAGTTGGTTCCACACGCTTGGGAGTATGTCTCTCTTCCTTTTTGTAAGCCAGGTGTTTACCGGGATCTTGCTGCTTGTATATTACCGGCCTACGGTGCACGACGCCTTTGAAAGCGTGAAATTCATTATGACCACGACTTACATGGGATGGCTTTTTCGCCAGGTTCACGCCTGGGGCGCGAACCTGATGATCATCGTGCTGTTCTTGCATATGCTCAGGACCTACATTACAGGTTCCTATAAAAAACCGCGGGAGCTGACCTGGGTCATTGGTGCGGCGCTTTTTTTTCTGACACTGGTGTTTGGATTCACGGGATATCTTTTGCCTTGGAATCAATTGGCTTATTGGGCCACGACGGTGGGGACGGAAATAGCCGGGGCTATTCCCTGGATGGGTAATTTTATCAAAACCCTCCTGCGCGGAGGGGGCGCTGTTGGAGGGGAAACCATCTCCCGGTTCTTTGTCGTGCATGTCATTATTCTTCCGTGGGTCCTTTTCTTTCTGATTGTTGCGCATCTTTTTCTTGTCCGTTACCAGGGGATCGCGACGATGGATCCCGTGTCGCCTGGCAAGGAACCCAAGCTCAAAGAGGGCGTGCCGTTCTTCCCGGATCACGTGCTGAAAGAAGGAATTGTTTTCTTTATTCTGCTGGGGGTCTTGATCACCTTAGCCATCCTCAAGCCTTTTGATCTTGGAGAGAAGGCCGACCCGCTCCAAACGCCTTTCGCGATCAAGCCCGAGTGGTATTTCCTGCCGATGTATCAAATGATCAAATATTTTCCAAAGCTCGTGGGTATCTTTATCACGTCCCTTGGACCGCTCATCCTGGTCATCTTGCCTTTTCTGGACAGGGGGAAAGAAAGAAATCCTTTTAAACGACCTATCTCCATGATGCTCGGGATCGCCGGGCTTCTTTTACTGGTGGGCCTTGGAATGTTGGGAGCCGTGGCCGAAACGAAAAAGAACTTTTTTGGAAAAACGTATGAGTTTGATATCTACGGCATACCTCGTTTGATCAAGGCGAACGCGGGATCTTCTGAAAGTCTTCAGCCCCCGCAGACTCCTCCAAAGTAACAGTTGATTCAAAAATTGTGCCGAAAAATCTTTCGAGAATATTCCCTTCCGAAAAAGAAGGTGTTTTTTCATTAAAAGTCGTTACAATTATGTGCCGCTGCGGGGGAATTCTCTGTTTAGAAGAGAAGGAAAAATAACTTTAGCTTCGAGACGAAATACAAATCAAATCTGACGGCTTGAGTCGAGTAAAGCCGTTATTTTTTTATTGAAAGTGGATGGCGTTAATTGAAATACTTCAGGAAAGTTCCGCAGCAACTGATAAGCATTGGAATCGTTTTCGTCATCATTCTCACTCTCTTTTTGGTCGCCCGGAGACTTTTTATCCCCGCCAGTTTTGGAGTCTTGGGACATTATCGTGCTGAGGCCATTGAAGAGAATAAAGCTCGTGAAATTGTCTACGCCGGGGTCGCAGCCTGTTACGATTGCCATGACACCATTTATGATCTCAAGGCGAAATCCTATCACAAGGATGTTGCCTGTGAGACTTGCCATGGACCGGCTGCCAAGCATGTGGAAGCGCCGGATCAATATGCTCCCACCAAGCCCCGTGGACGTGACTATTGCCCGATTTGCCATGACTACAATCCCGCTCGACCTACGGGATTTCCTCAGATTATTGCCGCCAAACATAATCCGGGTAAAGCGTGTATGTCATGCCATAACCCGCATAATCCAACACCGCCGCATACCCCTGAGCAATGCAGTGCTTGCCATCGAGGGATTGCCAGTGAGAAGTCTGTGTCGCATCACGCGGGCCTGGAATGTACCGTGTGCCACACGGCTCCTGCTGAGCACTTTGTAACACCGAGATCTTTTGAGGTCAGCAAGCCTCGCAATAAAGAGTTGTGCGGACAGTGTCATGCTCGTGGCGCAACAGGGCCTAAAGAGATTCCGAGAGTTGATCTTGCGACTCACGGGGGACGTTATTTGTGTTGGGAATGTCACTATCCTCACTCTCCAACTGTGGACCGTTAAAATGGACATTCAAACCTTGCTTTCTCGTAAACAATTTTTAAAGAAGGGCTTACAAATCGCTGGGGCGTGGCTGCTCGCGTCTTCCTTTGGTCTAAAAAGCATTTTCGCCAAAGAGATCAAGGCTTTGACGTCAGCCGGGAGTGCAGTAAAAAAATATGCCATGGGGATTAATGTCTCTAAGTGTATTGGCTGTGGACGATGTGCTGCTGCCTGCAAGAAGGAAAATAAGGTGCCTCTCGAGCCGCATTTTTTCAGGACGTGGATCGAACGTTATCGGATCCCCGTCAAGGGTGAGCCCCTTGTGGATAGTCCGAATGGCGGGGTTGATGGTTTTCCCGAGGTGAAGGACGGGCAAAAAATCCTGAAGGCGTTTTTTGTGCCGAAGCTTTGCAACCATTGCGCCAATCCTCCTTGTGTTCAAGTTTGTCCCGTGGGCGCGACCTTCAGGACTCCCGACGGCGTGGTATTGGTGGATGAAGAATATTGCGTGGGATGCCGCTACTGTATTCAGGCTTGTCCCTATGGAGCGCGATATATGCATCCCGTGAAACACGTTGCCGATAAGTGTACATTTTGTTACCACCGCATTAACAAGGGCCTGCTTCCGGCGTGTGTCGAAGTTTGTCCGACTCAGGCCAGAATTTTCGGAGAGCTTGATAGTGAAAGCAGCCCCATTCGGAGGTTCATCCGTTTTAACAGGACGAGCGTTTTGAAGCCGGCCCTAAATACCAAACCCGTGGTGTTTTATGCCGGAGCTGAAGGAGAGGTCAGGTAGCCTATGGACGTCGCGTCTGTCGGTCATGCAGTCACGGGAGTGCAAAACTTCAGCGGATACATGTACCCCAATGAATTTGAACTCCATTGGGGCCTCTTGATCGTTCTGTATCCCTACTTGACGGGACTTGTGGCTGGTGCTTTTATTCTCGCATCGCTTGAGCGTGTTTTTCAGGTCAAAGTCCTTCAGCCCGTTTACCGGCTCTCTCTTTTGTCCGCGCTTGCATTTCTCTTGGTGGCGCCCATGCCGCTCTTTGCCCACCTGGGGCATCCGGAGCGTGCTTTGGAGATGCTGTGGACGCCGCATTTGCAATCCGCGATGGCGATGTTTGGTTTTGTCTACGCGTGGTATTTGCTCGTGGTGTTGCTTTTAGAGGTCTGGTTTGATTATCGCAAGGATATTGTGCTGCGTTCCCGACAAAGCAAAGGGATCATAAAATATTTTTATCTCTTGCTCACGTTAGGAGCGACGGATATTTCGGAAGAGGCCGTTCGCTTTGATCACAAAGCGGGGAAGTTGATCACGGTGATCGGGATTCCGTCGGCTTTTATGCTTCACGGTTATGTCGGATTTATTTTTGGCTCGATCAAAGCCAATCCGTGGTGGAGTTCGGTTTTAATGCCAATCGTGTTCCTGTTTTCCGCGCTAGTGTCCGGTATGGCGGTGATGATTTTGATCTATGCCGCTTCCTCATGGCTTCGCAAAAAAACAATGGATATGAATTGTTTGCATAAACTGGCTGAATTTTTACTTTACGCCATGATCATCGATTTTTCCCTGGAGATGTTGGATTTTATTCACCGCCTTTATGAGTCGGAGGAATCCATCCAAATCCTGGGACAACTGGTCACCAACCGTTTGTTCATCAGCCTGATCGTAACGCAGATCATTCTTGGAAGTATTATCCCCATGATCGGGATCATTCTTGCCCGCTTTGGAAAAGGGTCTGCCGGGTTAAAAAAGGTTGTTTATTTCCTCTCGGCCATTTTGGTTCAGGTGGGTATTTTCAGCATTCGTTGGAATGTGGTTATCGGAGGGCAGCTTTTTTCAAAAAGTTTGCGCGGGTTGACGGTTTACAAGGCGCAACTATTCGGGTTGGAAGGTGTTTTGGTGGCTATCGGTTTGTTGGTTTTGCCTTATGTGATCCTTTGTATTCTGGTTAAAATTCTTCCTCCCTGGAACGATCCGGAGCCCGGGATCCAGAAACAGGATATCTTAGGACAGAGGAAAGTATGAGCTCCGCAGTGGATAAACAGCCAAGCTATTTCAACAACTGGATCAGCGTTGCCGGGAAAATTTTTTCCATCATTTTCTTCGTTATTATTGCCTGCCTTTTTCTTCTGGATTTTTTCCTGCCGCAAAAAAATCCCTATTTGGGGATCCTGGCTTATATGTTGGTTCCCGGTTTTCTTGTTCTAAGCCTTCTCCTGATTCCGGTGGGAGCACTCATCGAACGGGCGCGAAGCCGTAAAAGCGGGTATGTCCCCAAGTTCCCAATCGTTGATTTTAACAATCCGCTTCATCAGAAATGGGCGTACACCACGTGGGCAGTCGTGACAGTTTTTCTGCTCTTTTCTGCGATCGGGATCTATCGGGCGTACAACTTTACGGAATCGAACACCTTCTGCGGGCGTGTCTGCCACACAGTGATGGAGCCGGAGTACACGGCCTACGATCAATCTTCCCATGCTCGCGTGAACTGTACCCACTGTCATGTTGGGGAAGGCGCGGAGTGGTATGTTCGTTCCAAGATTTCCGGGGCCTACCAGGTTTATTCCGTGCTTGCGAAGAA
>MHFU01000044.1 GCA_001804345.1 Omnitrophica bacterium RIFOXYB12_FULL_50_7 | reverse complement strand
GCAAAGACCGCATTTGTAATCCGTGGGGATGGGCGCTTGCTTAACGCTTTTCATTTCAGTCTGAGCGCGCTCCAAAAATTTGCTGAAAGGCCCATAAAAATCCTTCAGGACTTTGACCCATTCCATTTTTCCCTCTTCGATCCCATCCAGCTCCTCTTCCATGAGCGCCGTGAATTCCGCATCCAGGATCTTCGGAAAATGTTCGACCAAAATATCCACCACCGTCTCGCCAAGTTCGGTGGGCATCAGCGCGCCTCCCTTGCGTTCAGCGTAGATACGTCCCAGGATAGTAGAAATCGTAGGTGCGTAGGTGCTCGGGCGACCGATCCCTTTTTCTTCCAATAGCTTAATCAAACTTGCGTCATTAAATCGCGCTGGCGGTTTGGTGAAATGCTGCTCCCCCAGAAGTTCATGCAGCGCGAGTTTTTGCCCAACCTGAAGATCGGGAAGCTCCAACGCTTCCGGCGCTTCGTCCTCCTCCGCTCCCTTGGAATTTTCTGTTTCAACCTTGATCTCGCCGAACGCCGCGGTAAATCCCAGAAAGAGATTACGCTTGCCGGTCGTCCTGAAACCATATCGTTCGCCAGCCAGGATCGAGATGGCGGTGTGCTCATCAACCGCGGGCACCATCTGGGATGAAAGGAATTTCCGCCAGATAAGTTCGTAGAGTTTCAACTCATCGCTTTCGAGAAAATCTTTCACCGAATCCGGAATGCGGTAGGCGGAGGTCGGTCGGACGGCTTCGTGCGCCTCCTGCGCGCCTTTGCGGGATTTATAGACCGGCGGTTTTTCGGGAAGATATTCTTTCCCAAATTTCTCGGCAATATAGCGCGCGGCTTCCTCCTGCGCGGAAACGGCAACATTCACGGAATCCGTTCGCATGTAGGTAATAAGACCGACGCTTCCTTCCGCTCCAAGTTCCACACCCTCATAAAGTCGCTGCGCAATCCGCATCGTATTCGCCGCCGAAAACCCGAGCCGACTGTACGCTTCCTGCTGAAGCTTGCTCGTGGAATAGGGCGCCTGAGGTTTGCGACGCCTCTCGGTCTTCTCGATATTCGAAACCTGAAAGGGAAGTTGCTGGAGCTCTTGCTTGATCCGGTCGATCTCGGCCTGGGCCTTGAGTTCAGGCTTGGTTTTGTCGATCTGCACGAGACGCGAAAGAAAATTTTTCGATTGCTCGGGACCTTCGACAGCGGAAAGCTTTGCGTCCAGCGTCCAGTATTCCTCCGGTACAAATTTCCGGATTTCGCGCTCGCGATCCACGATGAACCTGAGCGCCACCGACTGCACGCGACCCGCACTCAGTCCCCGTCCGACATTCTTCCAAAGGAGCGGACTCAATTGATACCCGACCACGCGATCCAGAATGCGACGCGCCTGCTGCGCATTCACAAGATTCATATCGATTGCGCGAGGATGATCAAAAGCCTTTAGCACGGCTTCTTTCGTGATCTCGTTAAACTCCACACGAAGGATCTTCGGACCGTGACCTTCTTCTGAAAAGATGTGCGCCAGATGCCAGCTGATGGCCTCGCCTTCCCGGTCTGGATCGGGCGCGACGTAGATGGTTTCCTTATTTTCGGCGTCTTTTTTGAGCTGTTTGACCGTTTTGAGGGCCCGGCGGATAATGATATATTCCGGAGCGAAATCATGCTCGATATCCACGGCCATCCGGCTCTTCGGCAGGTCCCGGACATGGCCCATGGACGCCACCACGTGAAAGTCCTTGCCCAGGAATTTATTAATGGTCTTGGCCTTGGCCGGGGACTCCACAATCACCAGGTGTCTGGGGCCCTTTGCGGACTTGACGGATTTGGAACTTTTAACAGCTTTGCTGCTCTTTTTTACTTTTACTTTCGCCACAAGAACTCCTTGGTAAGTTATAAGCGATAAGCGTAAGGCGTTAAGTCAAAACTTACCGCCTACCGCTTATCGCTTACCGCTGGCTGTAAAGAGATGGGATTCTAAACAAAATGCGGGAGATTGTAAACGGCAAGTTTATCGGACGCTTCTAACCCGTTTAATAAAAACGGGTTAGAGGAATTAATGCATCGACAATCTTTCCTTAGGGGCAATACCGTTCAGTTAAGCGGTTTTGGTAGTGACTGTCCCCTAAGAGCTCCGAAACTTATGAAATCTTCTCCCAGGGATCGTCTTTGGGCTTGGCGTTGGCCGAAGGGGCCCTCTTCAAGTTCCCGTGGGAAAGATGATAAAGAGACTCGAGCTCCATGATCTGGGAATCGCGTACCGCTTCTTTTTCAACACGCCGGATCAAATGCCTGAGCGCCCCAATACGAATGCCTAGTTTCTCAACGCAAAGCGTCGTCAGAAGCCGGGCCAGGATATTCACATGAATCTCAAGGTTCGTCAGACGATCCTCCACCAGCACTCCTCCCTCCGCCACTTTGCCTATTTCCTTTTGGAGGTCCGCGAGCTTCACGTAAAGGGAAAGGATCTCTTTGAGGGACCCCTCTGTTCTTTTTCCGGCAGGTTTTGTTTTTTTCGAACGTTTTTGTTTGGACATAAATAATCCAAGAGGATCAACGGGCAACGGTCAACGTGATCTTCTCTGCGTTGCCCGTTGACCTTTGACCGTTGCCCTTTATTTATTTACGGTAAACCCCATTAGATCACACTCAGGATAAAAGCGCGTCAAATACGTCAACGCGAATACCCGGAAGAAAATTGCCACCGGGAGCATCACCATCCCAATCACCACGATCACGGCCAGGATTAGCACCATGGCCGCAAGGCCTCCGAGAATGATAAGCGGGAGTTTTAAAATCGGGAGAGCTTTGATCAGAAAAATCCCAGGAAGAGCTGCGATGACGCCCGCGATCAAACCTCCCATCGCCAGGAGAAGACTGACAAGACCTTGAACGATCGAGGCCAGAATCGAAAGTCCGAGGATTACAAGAAGATATTGAAACACTTTTTCGAATGTAAAGGTGCCTGTTCTAAAGAATTGATACAGAGCGCTCATCGCAGGAATCTTTTCCCGGTACATAATAGCCGTCACAAAATGATGGGCCCCAAGGCCTACGATCCCCATCGCAAAAAGCGCGGCGATAATAACCAACCCCCCCAGAACTCCGCTCAAACCTGCCCATAAGACGTTCCCTTTAAAGGTAGCGATAAGCGCCACGGTGATGAGTCCGATCACCAGAAGAAAGCCAAGGCTCGCGCCGACAAAAGCAAGACCCCATTTAAAAAAAGAATTCCCGAGCTCCCGGTTCTCACGGAACTGTTCCTTGATCGCCACGTTCTTCGTAACGATCACGTCCAGCAAGATAAAATTGAACCGGCTGCCCATCCACATGAAAACCAGCATCAACACAAGCCCCAAAAGGATCGCCGGCACGACAAATACAGCCCATTTCCTGAAATCCACTTTAGGCGATGGAACCGACGCCGGCGGCTGGGTCCGTTTGCCTTCTTGTGATGGCATCTCGGCTGACGTTGGGACTTGTGCCGGAACAGACATTCCCGAACCCGCTGCGGAAGTGGAAGTGGTCGACGTCACTGTGAGCAAAGGGCGGGACACATCAACCATGGGAGAAGACGTCCCCAATTTTCCGAAATCTCCGAAATTCGAGCTGCACCCCTGAACCCCTACCCCCGCAAGCCAGACGATGATCATGATCTTGAACCAGCGCTTGAAATTGAACGGGAAAAGAATCTCCCGGCTCTTCGCCCAGGAGAACCGGAACATGTCCCCGATACTGGCTTGGCCTTCCATTATTTTTCTCCTTTAACTGAACCTTAGCAAAATGACCGATGTCCTTAGGGGACAGGCATTCACTGCCTGCCCAAGTCTTAATTTTCATTTCATGAAGGGTGACTTGGACGGTACTGATTACCCGTTAATTTTTTGATAGAGAATCAGTACTGCCTGTCCCCTGAGGGCGTTACCCCGCCATGATCCCATTTTGCAAAAGGCCAGTTATTGGTTATTATTTGGTTATTGTTTCTTGGCGCTTGGTCATTGAAGAGTTCTTCCGTGCTTCGGATTTTAGCCCAAACATCAAGAAGCTTACATCCTTCTAGTTAGACAGCTGCTTTCGGATTCGGGCCATATTGATTTTCGTTTGGCTGGCTATCCTGGGCCATGAACACAATGAATACGATGGTGCCGATCACCGGGATAAGGGAGATCAGGATCCACCACCCGCTGCGTCCGGTGTCATGAAGCCTTCGGATCGCGACAGCAATGCCAGGAACGAGTATCGCGAGGGAGTAGAGCCAAAAAAGAACCCCGGGCCCTTTAAAAATCCCTTCGATGAAACCGAGTACGAATGCGATCACAAAGTTGAAAAGAAAAAACATCCAATATTCCGTACGACGCGCACGCCCGCTGAATACCGCATATTTTTTCAACACCTCGATATACCAATTCATAGCGCCTCCTTTTTTGTCTTTAAACAAAAAGGGGACAGGCAGTCACTGAATGCCTGTCCCCTTTTGAAAAGATTCTTCTGAAGAACAAGATCTTACGCTTCAACAACCTGCGTCTTGGCCCAAATATCAGCTAAACGACCGGAAGCCACTGCTTCCTTATCCGAAACAATAAAAACAACAGCTGTGGCTAAAGCCAATACCGCTCCCAAAATAGCTAGCAACCCGGCCGAAATAACAGAAATCAATACACCCACGGCTACAATCGCGCAAAGAGCATAAACAATTCTGCGCCACAAAAGCGAAGTGTTGATAAGCAATCTTGTTATTTCACAAATGTACCCGGGGACCAATGCAAAAGGCACGATCAGAAAAATGTTCCGGATCAAGGCTTGGAGCCACGTAACCTTCTCCCCTGTAAGGCTGACGATTTTCAAGTCTCCGCCTTTTTCATTGAGCACCAGAAATACTAAAAATACCCAATAAGGTACCAGCAAAAACAGAGCGGCTAAGGTCGCGGGGTTGGCAATAACAACAGCAATAAACACAATAACGCTAATCGCCAATACGGCTATATTGAGCGGTTTCCTCAGAAAACCTTTTCTGCCGACTGAAAAAACAGCATCGCGAAATACCAACCAAATAACATTGACGACCACAAGCACAATGCTGCGTACCACCTCCGGAGCCGCTAAAAGCACCAAACCGACAACAACACCGAGAATGATCGGCATGGCAATCAAGTCAATGTTCCCTGCTGCAAATCGCTTCACCTTACTCGCTGGAACCAATCCTTCCATCTTCGACTCCTTTCGTTGAAAGAACTCGTTTCTTAACAAGACATGGTTTTCACACAAAACTCTATAGAGGAAAGACCTGCCTGTCAAAACCTTTTTCCCGTCCTGACCCTATCTAGTAACGACCTCCCCACGCCGAAGCTTAACGTTGGAAAAATGGGCGGACGCGACGGGCAACGGTCAATGGTCAACGAGCAACGGTCAACGATCAACGAGCAACGGGCCGTCAACGACACATCTTGGTTTTAAGGTTTATGGTCATTCTCAATAAATGGTCCAGGTCCTCTAAAAGGGCGCTCTGTTCCGACGCTTGAAAAAATCGCAAACGCCCTGCCAGGATGATCTGCGTTTCTATCTCACCGATAGAACCAATGCTGATATTCAAGAATTGCTGGAACTCTTTCAAGGAACGGCGGCGGTATCCCTCTGCAACGTTGGAGGGCACGGAAACCGCGGCTCTTCGAAGTTGGGAAATGAGCCCGAATTTCTCTGAACTCGGAAATTGCTCCGTCAAATGATAGATCCGCTCGGCAAGCGACATTCCTTTTTCCCATACCTTGAGATCCTTGAAAGAACTGACCTCTCTTCTCGGCGTTCCTGAGGATGAAATCCTTGCACCCTCAACACCCTTCGTCGGAGCCGTTGACAATACCCTCTGCCTGTCCATAATTTTTATTCTCTCGTTGCCCGTTGTCCGTTGACCGTTACGCTTTGCTCTATGTAAGTGAATACTTCCCATCCTGTGTCCGTTTAATCTTCTTCGCTAATTCCAGCCTCAACAGTAACGCCGGCAATTTCGCGGGTTCAAGACCGGTAAACTCCAGTATTTCGTTCGGACCTAGAGAACCTTCCTCTTTGAGAAGCTCCGGAATGACCGATCCGTCCTCGTGCGGAGTGTCCCGAATGTCTCCCAGGAGACGTCTTTCCCCCATTTCATTCTTCACCTCCTGCTCGTCTGCCGGTTGTCCGTCCGTCGTCCGTTGTCCATCGTCCGTTGTCCGTTGTCCGTCGTCCGTTGTCCGTTGACCGTCGTCCGTCGTCCGTTGTCCGTTGCCCGTTGTCCGTTGTCCGTTATCTCCTGTTTCTTGTCCATCGGGCGTCGAGAGCTCCGGCTCAAACTTATTCTCCCATTTCAACCGGTCGGCCATAATGAGCAGAATATCCTCCGGCGTTTCCACGAGACAGGCACCTTCTTTAATGAGTTGATGCGTCCCACGCGAGGTTAGCTGATCCACGGGCCCGGGAAGCGCGAAAACCTCGCGCCCCTGTTCAAGCGCCTGATGCGCTGTGATGAGGGATCCACTTCGCGAATGAGCCTCGACCACGAACGTGGCGTACGACAGCCCCGATAAAATTCGATTACGACGCGGAAAATTTTCGGGCAAGGGCGGCGTCCTAAGCGGATATTCGCTAAAGACCGCGCCCCGCTCCGAGATCCGTTTGAAAAGCCCCTCGTGCTCCTTAGGATAGATCACATCCAGCCCGCACCCCATCACCGCGATCGTGCGTCCGTGAGAAACATGAAGCGCACCGTCATGCGCAATCTGATCGATTCCACGCGCCAACCCGGAAACGACCGTGAGACCTCTTGTGGCCAACTCCTGGGCAAAACGTTTCGCTTGCGTCCGCCCATAAAAACTCGGATGCCGCGTTCCCACGATAGCGATGGCATTCCGGTCATTCTCGAGCAAGGTCCCTTTTTTATAAAGAAGAAGCGGCGGGTCCGGGATTTCCTTGAGACTGGCTGGATAATCCAGGTCCGAAAAAAGAAGAAAATCGATCCCCTTTTGAGTGCAAAGCTCGATCTCTTTTTCCGCATTAAAGGGAGACTCGTTGGCCAAAACCGGAAGGTCCTTCAGCAGGTCCTCGGATTCCATACGCTCCACGACTTCCCGAGCGCTTTTCCCTTCTGAGAGCAGTACAACGGCCCGCCTCCGGCCTTCGATCCTTAGCCGGTTCAAGATCAAGAACGCCCGGATCTCTTCTTCCTCAGCGGACGTCATGGATGGAACCCTTTCACCTGCAATGGGATGAAACAGCCTCGTTTTTTCATGAAAAGAGCATAATTGAATATTGCATTTAAATCAATATTTATTTCATTAAAATAAACTTCCGGAAAAAACGCGCCCTGCAGCCCTCGGGCTGGAATTGAAGCGAGGCTATTTCGCGCCGGCGAGGCGGAGGATCTTGCGAATGCTTTCGAGGGAAATATCTTTTTCGACGGTGACGTGGCCGATGCGCCGCGGCAAGACAAAACAGAGCGTCCCTTTGTTTTTTTTCTTGTCCGTCATCATGGCTTTCAGGATCGTTGCCGTTCTTAAGTTGAATTTCTTGATCGAAACGGGCAATTTCATGGAAAGGAGAAGCTTCATCTGACGCCAGGGAAGTTCTGGTGAACAAAGACCAAGGTCCGCAGCAAGTTGCACCGCCATCATCATCCCGATCGCGACTGCTTCTCCATGCACTAGACCCTTATAGCCGAGCGCCCCTTCGATTCCATGCGCGAACGTATGGCCGTAGTTAAGGATCGCACGCTCCCCTTTCGTCTCGAACTCATCACGACTCACCACTCCGGCTTTGATCTTTGCGCAGGCAAGAACCACCTTTTCGATCGCCCCGAGATCTTTTCGCAGGATCCTCTTGCAGTTTTTCTCCAGTAAATTGAAAAGAGCAGGATCGCGGATCACCCCGTATTTCACAACTTCTCCCAATGAAGCACAAAGCTCCCGCTGTGGAAGAGAGCCAAGAACTCTTGCATCCGAGATCACAAGAGCTGGAGGCCAGAAAGCCCCCATAAGGTTCTTTCCTTCTTTAAGATCGATCGCGGTTTTCCCCCCGATCGCACTGTCCACCTGCGCAAGCAAAGTCGTCGCAATATTCACATAACGGATGCCGCGCAAATAGATCGATGCCGCAAACCCTGCAAGATCGCCCACTACACCTCCTCCCACAGCCACGATCCCGTCCCTGCGCTCAAATCCTTTGGCAAGAAGATCGCAGGAGAGCCGGAACAGTTCTGCCTCGGATTTTGCGATCTCACCGTCTGGAAGCTTATGGAAAAAGACCTGAAATCCTTTTTTAGAAAACGACGAGGCGATTGTCTTCAGATAAGGCGCGAGGTTCTTCTGAGAAACAATCATAAGCTTTGTCCCGGGAGAAAAAATAGACGCCGCCAAAACTCCAGCCTGCGATAGCAGTCCCTGACCGACACAGATCTTGTAATTTCCCTTCGAGCTCTTGACTCGTATCGTTCTCACGGTCTGGTCCTCAACATTTCCTGGATCTCGCTGGCAACATCTTCGGCGATCTCACCGTCCGTCAGTATGG
>MHFU01000043.1:4117-12625 GCA_001804345.1 Omnitrophica bacterium RIFOXYB12_FULL_50_7 | reverse complement strand
CAGTAAGTGTTCGCATAGATCTGGGCAAAGTCGTTGAAATTGATCTTCTTCTCTTCCTTTTTGACATCAAGGTATTTGCCTTCCGCGATCTGCACACGGATCTTCTGCATGACCGTTTCGGCCAGTTTCTTGCTGGAACCGATTTTCTTTCGCATGCGCCTTCCATCGAACCGGTAATCCAGCCAATAGATGCCATTTTTATCGATAACGCCCTTTTCCACAACACCCCCCTTGGGATAGAAATGTAGTGGAAGTATTATACCCCTTGTGCGGATATAATACAAGCTTCTTACGTTTTGGGACGGGGGCCCGGCTTGGGGCGATTTTTGAGGTAGCGGATAATGGAGGACTCTTCGATGATCCAGATTTCTTTGCTCTCGCTGATCTTGTGGCGCTGCCCCTCCAGCAGTTTCTTCTCCTCGAGCAGGTGGCGGAAGTGCCTTGTGGAAATATCGTACTTGAGGGAAGCTTCGTAAGTTGAGAGCTGGGGGTTTCGCTGAGTCATGTTGGGACATACTACTCATAACTGCCCGTGCACGTCAACCGTCTGTTGCTCCAGCCACTTCTCGATGTCCCTCATGCGGAATCGCAGCAACGAGCCTACCTTTATATAAGGTATCCTTCTCTGGTGGCTCCATGAATAGAGCGTGCTCTTTCGAACCCCAAGCATGCCCGAGATCTCTTCAATAGTAAGTAGCCGGTCCCCGGGAAGATCATTCTTCCCCGCTGTTAGTTCACTCATACATTACGCACCCCCCTCATGGGACAGTGAGTTAAGAAGGGGTAGTTCAAGGTTTGCGAACGTTTTTATACTAGAAATAAATTGTCACGAACATTGTTCGGGGTTGCCAAACGGGTAAGCACTGGAGAGTTAAGGACGAGGACAATAGGTGCTTTTTACGCGCCCTGTTTGTATGGTCCCGAGCGCTGCGGCTATTCCAATTGTTGCGATACTTTCTCGCCGATATTTCTAGGGAATAAATTTTTTCAATTTAAAAACTTCGGAACTTTGAAGCCGGTCAATCTTAATATCAAAAAAAGTTGTAGCGTTGGGTGTAATAAAAAGGTTTTCGCCTTGGCTTGCTACTAAAAGGGCCTGCTGGGGATTGCAATAAGAAATCCTTTTGCTTTTCGCCGCAACCGTAATATTAAGAGATACCTCCCCGCCTTTATCCAAAATCTCTTTTTTCAAGTCAGTAATGTCAAAAAGAAAAGACCTGTGGCTAGCATCCTCAGAATAAACCCTTACTTTTTCGAGAATCTCAGAATGAATTTTGTCCATAACCTTGTCGTCCGGATCATCCTTCTGAAAAAATTCAAGGAAGTAATCAGGTATCATTTCTTTATACTGATCATACACTCTTACGATGAAATTCTGATATTCATGGTACGACTGATTCTTTAAATTAGCGTGAGACTGACCAGTAATAAATGTTCTTTCTGTCATAGCCGCCAGTCGCCCAATATGCTCTTGATAAGCTTGCTCGCTATCGATCTGTAAGCTGTTCAAAATAATCTCTCCTAGGGGGCTGGCGTCTTGATTTGAATTTAACGGGTTAACAATTGACCCATGGTTAAAACCATACAAAACACCAAAAGCTATTGGTTCGTACTGACGAGGGATTTCCTCCAACAATGGCACATTGAATGGTTGAAAATTTAATCGATAATAACGAGCGTTCAAATTTGCTGCAGAAACACGGACAGTGCCGTCTGAGCCATTCTCATAGGTCAAATCCTTTAACCCGCCATATGATTCTGATCCAATTAAAACTGTGGTGTAAATATTTTTCGGCATAAATAAAGGATTTTGTGGATCAAAAAGATCAGTCCGAGCCAGCTCCCAACTTATGGGGGATGCTAATTCCAAAGCTTGTAAAATGCGTGTCCCTGTCTGAAATAGATGATCCCAATCACGACCATTAAAAATACGTCCCAACATCGATTTCCCAAGCGTAGCAAGCGGTGACCCGAAATTGGCGGGAGCCAGCAAAAGCAGATGATTGATCGGGCATTTGTCGGGATGCCCATAATAATATTGGGCGAGATAGGAACGAACGACAAGGCCTCCAGTGCTATGAGCAATTAGATCAAAGCTTTTGGGGAGTTGCGGAATTCCCTGATCAATAAGGGCCTTCCCCATAGCTTGTCCCAAATCGTGGATTGAAAGCTCATCAAACATAGATAGATAGTCAGCAAGCCAAAGGTCAACGATTTTAAATCCGTTATCACTTAAAAAACGGGCCAGCGGCTGAAAAGATGAGGAATGGTCACTATAACCATGCAAGATAACGACCGGCTTTCGAGAATTAGCGCCAGTATTCATAAGCATACCTCCGTTGAAGCAGATGTCACATTAGACAAGACGAGATTAGAATCGACTACCCTACAGCCCATTCCGGAGCGAGGGCTTCGGCCTGTTCTAACACTGTCTGAGTTGCTTTTTCCTGTTTGTCCGGCGGGTAGCCGTATTTACGCAAGATGCGTTTCACAAGCACCCGTAGATTCGCTCGAACATTCTCCCGAACAGTCCAATCGATGGTGACATTCTTTCGCACAGTCACAACCAATTCACGAGCAATCTTTTTAAGCATATCATTGCCGAGCACTTTGACAGCGCTATCATTCTCATCAAGCGCATCATAAAATGCCAATTCGTCTTCGGTGAGTCCCATCTTCTCCCCCCGGGCATTTGAATCCCGCACATCCCTTGCAAGAGAGATCAGCTCCTCGATTACCTGTGCCGTTTCGATAGCTCGATTTTGATATTTTCGTATCGTCTTTTCTAACAATTCCGCAAAGGACCGGGCCTGAACAACATTTTTCCGTAAACGGGCTTTAATCTCTCCCGAAAGGAGCTTCCGTAACAACTCAACCGCAAGATTACGTTGCGGCATATCTCGTACCTCCGCCAAAAACTCTTCGGACAGAATAGATATATCCGGCTTTTTCAGCCCTGCCGCAGCAAAGATATCGATGACTCCATCAGAAGCCACAGCCTTTGAAACTATTTGTCGAATCGCGTGTTCAATTTCTTCCGTTGACCTGCCATCGTCGGGTGTATTTTTAGCGAGAACTGAACGAACAGCCTGAAAGAATCCAACATCATCCCGGATACGCAAGGCATCTAGGTGAGGCACAGAAAGAGCGAAGGATTGAGATAGATCTGTAACAGATCGGAGCAAACGAGGCTTGCCATCTTCCAAAGCAAGGATGTGCTCTTGAGCTGCGGGCAATAAAGAAAGGCGATCCTGGGGAGTTCCAGTCGTCCACTTTAACCAATCAAAGCCATGAAAAAGGTCGCAGCAGACCTCGTATTTTTCAAGCATGATGGCTACCGCTTCAGCTTGATCTATTGCTGTCTTACCTGTCCCACCGCTTTCGGTATAGGTCGCAAGCGCCTGCTTCAATTCATCGGCAAGCCCAAGATAATCCACCACCAAGCCGCCGGGTTTGTCCTTAAAAACACGATTCACTCTGGCGATAGCCTGCATCAGCCCATGCCCGCGCATCGGCTTATCTACATACATCGTATGAAGACTTGGCGCATCAAACCCCGTAAGCCACATATCTCGTACAATGACGATCTTAAAGGGATCTTTTGGATTGCGAAACCTCTGGGCAAGCGCTTCGCGCCTCGCTTTATTCCGAACGTGCTGTTGCCAATCCAGCGGATCAGTCGCTGAACCAGTCATCACCACCTTAAAGATTCCTTTATCGTCATCCTCAGAATGCCATCCGGGCCGAAGGGCCACGATCTCGCGGTAAAGCTCCACACAAATACGACGGCTCATGCAAACAATCATTGCCTTACCGTCCATTGTCGCGAGCCGGTTCTCGAAATGATCCACTATATCCCTAGCGATACGCTTAACCCGATTTTCCGACCCGACCACAGCTTCAAGTTGCGCCCACCTCGTTTTCAGCCGCTCCTTCCGATCGACTTCTTCCCCTTCAGTTGCTTCTTCAAAATCAGGGTCTATTTTGGGCTTCTCCGAAGGATTAAGCTCAAGTTTTGCAAGTCGACTTTCGTAATAGATGGGAACCGTTGCTCCGTCGACCACTGCCCGCTGAATGTCATACACGCTAATATAGTCGCCAAAAACGGCCCTGGTATTTGCATCTGTTTGTTCAATGGGCGTTCCCGTAAAACCGATGAAAGAGGCATTGGGAAGAGCATCACGCATATGCCGGGCAAATCCATCGATAAAATCATACTGACTTCGGTGGGCTTCATCAGCAATCACGACAATGTTAGGGCGATCCGAAAGCACTGGATGCCGGTCGCCTTTTCCTTCGGGAAAGAATTTTTGAATGGTAGTAAAAACAACTCCACCGGACGCAACCTTTAATTTATCTCTTAAATCATCGCGGTTTGCTGCCTGGACTGGAGCCTGACGCAAGAGATCATGGCAGCGAGCGAAAGTGCCAAAGAGCTGATCGTCAAGATCGTTACGGTCGGTAAGAACCACAATGGTGGGATTCTTCATCGCGGGATGCAAAATGACACGCCCCGCATAAAATGCCATGGTTAAACTTTTTCCTGATCCCTGTGTGTGCCAAACAACCCCCGCTCTCCGATCTCCGGGATTGCCACCATGTTTCTGCCCAGACTCGTATTGGCCCGCCAATTCAGCTGACTTATCTATGCCTTTTGTGGCACGCAATGTTTCTTCTATGGCAACATTAACGGCATGGAACTGGTGGTAACCCGCCATTTTTTTAGTCAGTTTTCCCCCACCTTCATCCTCAAATACGATAAAATGCCGCAAAAAGTTGAGGAATCGCTGCTTCTCAAACACTCCTTCTAAAACCACCTGCAGTTCAGCAAGTTTCGTAGCTGCATCGCCGCGACCCGTAATAGTCCTCCACGGCTTGAACCATTCCTTCCCGGAACCTAATGCGCCAACGCGCGCCTGAACACCATCGGAAATAATCAGTGTTGCGTTAGTGGCAAAAAGCGATGGGATTTGCGCTTGGTAGGTCTGTAATTGCTGGAAAGCACTCCAGATTGTAGCGTTCTCGTCTGCCGGATTCTTAAGTTCAATGACGCTAAGCGGTAGCCCATTGATGAAGATCACGACATCCGGACGGCGTATACTTTGCCCCTCGGCCACAGTGAACTGATTCACAACAAGCCAATCATTATTATTTGGCTCATCAAAATCTATCAACCGCGCCTGCGCTCCTGCGATAGAACCATCGGGTCGGCGATGCTCAACCGTAATACCATCCACAATCATGTGGTGAACAATTCGATTGCGTTCAATCAAGGATGGCGCGTGCGCCTTTACGAACTTTCGAAAGGCGTCTTCTATCGCTTCTGGAGGCAAGTCTGGATTGAGACGCTCTATCGCTTGCCGTAACCGGTTTTCAAGATAGACATCGCGATAATTTGGATCTTTCCGTTCGGCGGCAGGTTCACCGAATGCAAGATCGGGACCATGAAGCACGCTGTAGCCAAGCCCCTCAAACCAAGCAAGGGCGGCATCTTCGACAATGGATTCGGTGAAAGTAGACATGCGCAACTCAATATGTGATTAACACCGCGTACTCTCTACGCGGCACAATCGGTCGCAGAGCCTTCAACCGGCTTCTGCTTACGATCTTGTTTGGTTCGACTGTAGCTTTGAGAGCAGCGTTAGTAATCCAAGAGCTGTTCCATAAATCCACTTTTTTGCCTTCAACAAGCATACACAACCTCTCTCCATACGTAAGCTTTGGATCAAAGTAATGACTAATTCGCTGAAGCCAGACCTCAAGGTGTCCATTATTCGGAAGTTGGTCGAGCTTTTTTCGGATACGGGCGACGGCGCCAAGCTTCTCTGCCCTGGTTGGTAGCATGCTCAAAAGCTTGCTAACAACTGCAGCGCAGGCCGGGAAACAGCGCGGACTATTGTATCCGATATCAATCGTTATACTTATAAGCTGCATTGGGTTCTCTACAGATTTCAGTGGAACAAGACGCTTGTAGAACTCATCGAGGGCAGCAATCAGACTCCCCGCGTTGGGGAAATTGGCTCCATGACTATGGATTAACAGCAGATGCTTCTGTAAGTTCCGATCCCCCTGTCTGCTTCGCATCCACTCGCGCTTGTCGCTCTTGATCGAACTCCCAATAACCACTTGCGCATTTGTTGTTTTAGACACATTTAGCTTAAGCCCGAGTTCGATCAAAACCTCGGTCATCGTCTTTAAAATCAATTCCCCATCTTGAGGGCTGTTCACAAAAATGCGGTAATCGTCGCGATACCGAAGAATTTTGAATGCCGTGATTCCCGCTGTGGTTAACCGCCGGCTGAGCTCTAGATCGGCATAACCAAGAACTAACTCCGCAACTAGGTCCAACAACACGGAGCCCTGGGGAATACCATTAGTTTGCCCATATCGCATGTCTTGAACGCAGTGATCGATAGCGTTGCCGATGAGCGACTTATCGTTCCTCTTGGCCTTCGCTTTCGACTTCCCGTGAGCGGCCCATGCAATTGAATGCGTGTAAACAGACGCGTAACAGTCTGCTATGTCGGCGTGGAATACATGGTTGTAATCCAGCGCTAACTCGATAGAGGCCTGCTCGATCCCTTGCCACCAGTGGAGAATCTGGGCACCTTGATCCTTTCGTTTCGTAAGTGACTCTTGCGGAATGCTTAGACAATTAATTCTGGTGTCTCTCGCGAAATCAGCAAATCTCGAGCGGATAAAATGCCATGCACTGGATTCGGTTATAAGATTCACAAGATCAATGTAGATCACTGGGTGGATCAGTTGAAATGGACGCCAGGCATAACGGCCGTCTTTGTTTGAGTAAATCGTGTAGTTGACATCGCTGCAGCTTCTTGGCCGCAAATTTAGGCTGACCAACGGTTTGCCAGTGAGGAACTTCTCCACCGGCCGCAGAACTCGTCCGAAGTCAAAGTACGGCGGGAGATCAAGTCGGCAATAGCTTTCCGGCTTGAGAAAAAAGGAACGTGCTTGCTTGGCCGTCATGTCCAGCACGGACCATTCCGCAGTCTTGTTTTTCGGATTGGGTCTCGTGGTCTTCATACCGCCGCCTTTTCGAGAAAACGTGTCGCGTCCTTCACCCGCAGCTCGCCTGAAATGAGTTTTGGTAACAGCGTATTACGCAAAGCCGCGAGGGTGCAGGATTCCTCGATATTTTGAACCACTCGCTTGTACAAAGGCTGAGCGCTTTTCGTGAAGCGGGCAATAAGCTCCTTCGGTGGGATAGCCACATCCATAGCCAGCAAATAGTCTGGTTTAACGCGCTGGTGACTTCCTGACGTGCCTGTCACAAGCGAAGCAAATATCTCAAGGAATAACTGGGAACCAAATAAACCGTAAAGGAATTCTCTCGAAACATCATGTTGTGAAATAGCTACGAGGAATTCCGTCGAACAGACTGAGCGTCGATTCCGGCCAACATTCGGAAACCAAATGCGGGGAATTCGTGGATTAAGTTTGGAAAGCAACACAGCGTTAGGAAGAACCAGAAATTTGTTGCTTTGAATCTTTTTACCTAACTCAGCCTTTGGCAATCGGCCCTCATCAAAAGCCGGAATGCTGTAGTGATCGAAAGTTTCGTTAGGAAATTCATTTGGGCTGATTGCATCTTTGCTGAGCAATGCGAGATCTTCGACCTTCCCTTCACGCCAATTTTCAGTCTTTACACAATCAGGATTTACATCTACGAACCACAGCTTGAAAAGCGCTTGCGCCATTGCCTCCAGAGTCTCGTTCATCCGACGGTTCAGTTCAATCTTGTCGTCCAATGCACCGAGGATGCAGGCAATAGCACGTTGTTCGTCCTCCTCAAGCGGTGGCCACCACAGCCCCGCAAGTTGATCAGCGGAGACATTCGGAAATGTAGAACCCGTGGCCTGAGCCAATAGGCTGGGCAGGCTGTACTCAATCACAGCTCGAACAAATGGCTGAAGTTCTGGTTTCTTCTTATGACGAATTGCTGCTACACCTCGCCCGATTGCATATTCACGGTCTGCCCAATTCATGCGCCCTGTAGTCGAACCGCGAACACAGAACAGAAGATCACCCCGCCGAGCTTGCTTTCTTGCATCTGTGGTAAACTGTACTGGCGTGGGGTGGTGTGGTCCATATTCAGTTGGCCCGTTGAGTAATGGTAGTCCGTTTTTCGAAGTGTTGCAGGTTTCACCCGGCGGGGATTGGCCCATAACGATTTCTGAAAAATCGTTGAGTGAGCTATCCACCATACCCCAGCTCCTTCAAATTAGCGGTAATAGCAGTGTCAAGCGACGCAGCCTCAACCTGTTGATCGTGCAGCATCGCCGTAAGCCGCTTCATTTTCTCTTCGAACGGCTCTCCGTCATCCTCTATTTCCTCAGCGCCCACATAACGGCCAGGCGTGACCACATAGCCATGCTTACGAATGTCATCAAGTTTCGCGGCTTTGCAGAAACCGAGCACGTCGGCATACTCGGCCGCATCCCTGTCGCCTCTCCAAGCGTGGTAGACGTTTGCAATTCGGGTGATGTC
>MHFU01000043.1:0-4104 GCA_001804345.1 Omnitrophica bacterium RIFOXYB12_FULL_50_7 | reverse complement strand
AGAGCGTTTCACCGCGCCGATCGCGAAAACAGCCGTTCTTCTTGTTCCGAGCGATAAACCAAAGGCAAACTGGAATCGGTGTCGAGTAGAAGAGTTGTCCAGGCAGTGCCACCATGCAGTCCACAAGGTCGGCTTCAACGATTTCTTTGCGAATCTCGCCCTCGCCTGATTGGTCAGACGACATCGAACCGTTGGCGAGCACAAAGCCCGCATGCCCCGTAGGTGCAAGATGGTGGATGAAATGCTGTACCCAGGCATAGTTGGCGTTACCTGCAGGCGGCACACCGTAAACCCATCTTTTATCGCCCTTCAAAAGCTCCCCGCGCCAGTCGCTATCATTAAAAGGTGGGTTGGCAAGCACATAATCAGCTTTAAGATCAGGGTGGCGGTCATTGTGGAAGGTATCACCATGAGCAATCTGTGCGTCGATGCCACGGATCGCGAGATTCATTTTTGCGAGACGCCAAGTGGTATAGTTTGACTCTTGGCCGTAGATTGAAATGTCACCTATCTTGCCGCCATGCGCCTCAATAAACTTTTCGCTTGAAACAAACATGCCGCCTGATCCGCACGCAGGGTCATAAACCCGACCTTTGTATGGAGCAAGCATCTCTACCAGAACACGCACTACGCTGGAAGGAGTATAAAATTGGCCACCACTCTTGCCTTCAGCGCTCGCAAAACGCGCAAGAAAGTATTCATAAACGCGACCAAGTGTATCTTTGGCCCTGTGGCCTTCGCTACCAAGTGTAATGTCACTTACCAGATTAATGACCTGCCCAAGCCGTTGCTTATCGAGTCCAGGGCGCGCGAAATCTTTTGGAAGGACTCCCTTGAGCGAGGGATTGTCGCGCTCAATAGCAGTCATGGCATCATCTACGGTCTTGCCAATGGTTGGCTGAGGAGCGCTTGCTTTGAGATGGGACCAGCGGGCTTCCTTTGGCACCCAAAAAATACTAGCGGCACGATATTCGTCCGGATCTTCCGGGTCAGCACCTTGCTTGCGCTGCGCTTCGAGTTCTGCGTGCTTTGCTTCAAACGCATCAGAAATATATTTGAGAAAGATCAGTCCGAGAACAACGTGCTTGTATTCGGCCGCGTCCATGTTGTTCCGCATTGCATCTGCAGCTTGCCAAAGCTTCGCCTCAAATCCAAGATTAGCCGCCGATTGACCGTTGCCCGTCTTTTCTCGCTTAGCTTTTCTCCCCATATATAAATCCTCCGCCTATTTGAACCTGATCAATGAAAACGTATTGTAGCCCTGCGAAAACAAAAAAACCACCGGGATTAACTCCCGATGGCAAGAGCGCATCTCCCCACTTAAGAAATCCAAAGCACTATTATGTCACTATTCAATTATTACACGACATTCGTCGCATTTAAATACGGTTTTTGAGTTGCAGGACAGTTAGGGGTTCTCTTTGTCGACAACCTGAACTAAATGTTGCGGCAAATGTTTCGCATGATTTTTTTTGAGCAATTCTAAAGCAGAACTTTTATCAGCATAATATTCTAGTTTTTCCCGATAGAACTTAAGCCTCGCTTCGCAGCCTTCAATAATTTGCCCCCATGTTTTAACCCAAATGGTTATTTTTTGCTCTTTATCCTCATAATATAAGCCGGCTGGACGGTCTGCTTGGTTTGCCTTTCTTCTTGCTGTGTCATTTATCTCATTTGAGACAGCCCAAAAAACCCACTTCGTATTTGTATCCTTAAATCGCTCATCCCCCGCAACCGCAAAAGCATAACTCTCAACCTGATCAAGCACAGCATTGTCGATTACCTTGCTGGGTCTTTTCAATTCAATAACCAGATGCTCCCTGATGTCACCCGAACTATGCGGTATCCGTTTTGACAACATCAAATCTACTATACCTTTCGTCCCATCTTCCCGCAGAACAGGCGCAAGGTCATCCGTTTCTTTGCCAAGGAAATGATTATGCCGCTTTAATACCTCAGTAAGAGAATCATCATCGACTGCCAAATGGAACTCTTCTCCAAAAATCCACGTGCTTGAAGCAATAATCCTGTGCAACTGTTTTCGTTCGAGCAAGGCCTCCTTGCTTTCCTCGTCAAAAACTAATACTTCAAGACCTTTCAAAAAATCAAGTCGATCAGCAACTACTTTGGCAGCATTTATAATCGCGTTCAACGTTGTTTTGCTAAGCAATCGGCCGAGCTCTTCTTGTTTTTCGCGCGGTAAGTTCAAGACGCTCTCGAGAATTTTCTTCAAATCCTCAGGCCCTGTTTCAATGGCGTGCTTTAAAAGAGAGAATGTGATCTTTTTATTTTTTTTATCGGAACCATCAAACTCCGGAAGATAAGCGCTCAAATTGACAGCGCACACATCAAAGACTTGGCGTTCCGTACGCTCAATGATATCTTTCGGCTCACTTAGATATGGATAAACTTCTTCTTTTTTCCATTCCTCTACGAGCAAAGCGGCCTCTTCTGATGCTCTGCCTCGAAAATGCTGCTTAATTTTTTCCTTCCCCGAATCAATCAAACATTTCAACACTGGATTTAATTCGTCAAAAAGGAGCTCATTTGTTTCATCTAATTCTCTTATGTATGCTGACTTCAAATAGGCTGTAAAAATATACCTTGGGACATGAATGCCTAGCGCTACTTTCTCAAGCGCAAATCCCGCTTCGTCGCACAGAAAAAGAGCTCTTTCCATCGGGACTTTCCACTCGATCACATCAAGCGTCGCTCTAATCTCTCGCTTATCTTCAAGAATAATAGGCGCAACTTCATATGACTTAGAGCAGCGTTCTACAAGGTCTCCCTTGATTTGCTCTCCGCTATAAATGAGCCGCACATGAGAATATTGCTTTAAATAGAGAGCGAAATAACCCGCTAATTCCTGGAGAGCCTTTTCATCTTGCAAAGATCCAAAATTCCGCTCAATGTTTGTTATCCGAACAATAGTTCCTGTCTTCTGTTCCTTTGCTATGCTCTTATCAGTAACATCGAAAATTCCCAAATCGGAACTGCTTCCTTTGATGCTATACTGAAAAACCTGATCATCTTTTTTGAAACGGGTAATCCATTCAACATTTCCCCCTAACGAGAATGAACGAAAACGCCCTTTACCAGCTCTCCCATGAAGCAATCTTTTTTTGCAAATTGATTTCAAGCCTTCCCTTTTACGAGAACCCCCAAGATTACCGAACGCCATCTGGGCTTCTTCATAATTTATCCCATGGCCATCATCTGTCACCACGATTTCAGACAATCCGCCTAAGCCATTGTTTATTATTTCGACTGAAACGCAATCAGCATCCGCATCAAAACCATTCCAAATAAGCTCTGCGATTGCAAGAATAGGTTTTTTGACTTTTGAGATGCGCTGCAGATGATCCTTTTGAACTTCAACTTTGATTTGCATGAAGCTTCCTTTTTTAAAATAGCCCTAAAGAGTAAAACAAGAAATGCGTTATTTCCTTTTAGTCGTAGAAGTTTACTACAGAAGCGCCTTCTTAAACAGAATTTGTTACTTATCGAAAAACAGTTCAAAAAAGCGAAGCAAAACCTAAAAAATCTTGTTTTTATTGTTAACGTCGGCCTTTGAACTAAAAGCGGCAACTTCAATCTGCTTTCTTAGGGGCTTCTGAAAAATCAATATTAGGGAATGCGAGCTGCAAATTAGCACGGATATCATTATTGAACCCCGCGAGCCCTTTCCGTAATACCGTCAATGTCTTGTGACCCAAAAGACGAATAAACCGGGCACATGTCGATTCGGAAGGATCAATTAGTAGCCATTGACAGTTCTTATTGATGTTAAAAGCGGTCATCATTTTCGATCTGGCCTGGGCATCACCTTCTGGAAGTGAATACCCTATTGTGATGATGCAATCAGCTTCACATAACCGTTCGAAGAATTTGTTCCACTGGGGCGCAAGTAGCTTGTAAAAGGCACCGCAATATTTATAGGCGCTGGGTTCTAAAATAACCGGCTGATCCGAGGAATTCGGATCTTTTGAATATTCATTCCATTTCCGCTCCAAGTTACTCGAGGACGCGAAGCGCACATAGGTAAGCCGGCCATTTATCATCCACCAGTTGATCCCGCCATGGAGCTTCAAAAAAAGATGCTTT
>MHFU01000042.1:8793-11805 GCA_001804345.1 Omnitrophica bacterium RIFOXYB12_FULL_50_7 | reverse complement strand
CGCAAGCCGCTTTGGAAGTATTGAAACAGGGTGGGAACGCGGTGGACGCGGCCGTGGCCGCCGAGTGGGTACTGGGGGTTGTCGAACCGCAGGCCTCCGGGATCGGAGGAGGCGGTCTTTTTCTTTTTTATGATATTGGTACCCGGCGCATTCTTTCCTTTGATGGGAGCGTCAAGGCTCCCGCGAAGGCTTTTCCGAAGATGTTTCTGGAGAAAAACGGAAAACCTCTTCCTTATCAGGCAGAACGGAATACGGGCGGGCTTCCGGTGGGTGTCCCCGGGCTGCTTAAATTAACCGAAGAGGTTCACGCCAAATACGGGACTCATAAATTTCCATTTGCGAAACTTATGGAGCCGGCGATCCGTCTGGCGGAAGCGGGAACGGAAGTGTCCGCGACCCTCGCCAGAGCGGTCCGGGAGAATGCGGAGCGGCTAACGCTTTTGGATCCGGAGGGGACGGTTTTTTTTGAAAAAGGCGTTTCGATCGGAGAAGGAAAAAAGATCTCCCAGCCCGAACTTGCCAAGGCGCTGCGTCTGATCCAGGCCAAGGGAGCGGAGGCTTTTTATGAGGGCGTGATCGCAAAATCGATAGTGCGCGCCGTTCGCAAGAACGTCTATCGAGAAGGTCTCTTGAGCGAGAGAGATCTTGAGGATTATACGATTGCGGCGCGCGATCCTATTCATGCAACTTATCAGGGATACGATCTTTTCAGCGCGGGACCTCCAGTGGATGGAGGTGTGATGTTGTTCCGCGGGCTTAACCTCCTTTCTCGTTTTGGTATCCCCGGATTTGGGCAGGTTGCGGAGACGTACCATCTTCTCGGAGAAACGCAAAAGATCGCCTTTTCAGATCGCTCAGGAGTCGCCGATCCGGATCTTTTTGACATCCCGCTTGAAGAACTTCTTTCAGATGCCTGGGCGCAAGACCGGGCGAGCACCTTCAAATTTGATCAGGTCCTGAAGTCGGAGGAGATGAAAGTTGTGGGGCCCCAGAAGGGGAAGAATCGCGCCGGGTCTTCCATCATCGTCGTGGATCCACAGGGAAATATCGCGATTCTCGCGGCGACGCTAGGGGATGCGTTCGGCTCGGCCCTGAAGGTTCCGGGCTACGGATTTTTCTTAAATGACCTACTTACAGATTTTGTCGCGGACCCAGCGTCTGTTAAGGATCCCCAGTCAGCGGAACTTATTTCCGGAGGGCAAAGACCGCGCGGATCGGAAGTTCCCGTATTTATTTTCAAAAACGGGAAGCCTTCTATGTTATTGAATGCCTATGGTCCGGACGATCCGGCGGTGGTGCTTTTAAATGTGATCGTCCAAAAGATCGATCTTGGGGCGTCCTGCTCCGGAGCTGTGACATTCCCGAGGCTTTTAGTCCAGGGCAAGGCTCTTCGCATGGAGTCCGGGCTTTATGGCCGGGAGATGATACGTTTAAAACTCGCTCTTTTGGGGCATGATATTGAAAAAGAAGATCCGATCGGCTTTGCGCAAATGGTTTGTTTTGAGGAGGGTTCTGATAGAATAGAGGGCGAAAGCGATCCTCGCGCGAGTGGAGAGGCCGCTGGTTTCTAAAAATCTCAAATCTCAAATTTGAAATCCCGGAAGGGAACATGATCCTACACAAAGGGAAGTATCTTCATCTGATCTGCGAAGACAATTGGGAGTACGTCAAACGAACCCAATGCAGTGGCATCGTAGTCATTGTGCCGATGACCCCCGAGGGGAAGGTTATTTTTGTCGAGCAGTTCCGAAGGCCCGTGGAGGCCCACGTGATCGAGTGGCCCGCCGGCCTCGTCAATGACAAGATATCGCATGATCCCGAGACGATGGAGGCGGCTGCCCGACGCGAGCTTTTGGAGGAGACGGGCTATCACGCGGAGCACTTATCGCTTTTGGTGGGAGGGCCTGTCTCAAGCGGTTTGAGTTCCGAGATCATCACCTTCTATCAGGCGTTGGATGTGGTGAAAATTGCGCCCGGAGGCGGAGATGCCACCGAATCCATCAGAGTCCACGAGATACCGCTTAAAGAGGCGGACCTTTGGCTCAATGAGATGGAAAGAAAAGGATTCCTCGTGGATCCGAAAGTCTATGTGGGATTGTATTTCCTGAAAACATAAATGCCGGGGAAAGGGAAACGGGTAACGGCCAACGAAAGCGTTCCCCGTTCATCGTTACCCGTTCCCCGATCCGGAGGATTATGGAAAAGATTACGATCTATCAAAAACCAACCTGTACCACTTGCAAAGAGGTCTATCAGATCTTAAAAGAGACGAACACGGATTTTGACGCCGTGGATTATTTTACCGATCCGATCCCTAAAGCGAAGCTCAGGGAACTTATCCAGAAACTGGGTCTGCCGGTCGAGGAATTGATCCGCAAAAAGGATCAACTTTTTGGGGACCTTCGGCTCGGTGAAAAGAAACTCACCGAAGGACAGTGGCTGGATCTTTTGGCGATCTATCCCGATCTTCTCGTGCGTCCCATCGTGGAAAAAGGCGACAAAGCGATCGTCGCAAGACCCGCGAGGAAGATCCGGGAGTTTTTGATGCCGGCCGTATCCACGGAGATTCCTGAATCCGGCGCAACGCACAACCTGCCTGCCGGACAAGCAGGCGCGCAAAGCGCAACGGACGGATTAATCGTTGACCGTTGAGCGTTGCGCGATTTTTAGTTAGAATATTTCAGTAAAAAATTTAACACGGAGGGACATCATGAGCGATCAGAACAATCAGCCCGCTTCTTATTCCCAAGAAGCCGTTTTTTCAAATTTCATGCAACGCGTGTATCAATGGATGGCCATGGGGCTCGCGCTCACCGGCCTCGCAGCTTTCGTTACGATCGGGAATGTTTCGCTCCTGCGCTTCCTGGCGCATGGCGGTATGTGGCTTTTCTTCATCGCAGAGTTCGTTTTGGTCATATGGCTTACCCGGAGTCTTCAGAAGATCTCGGCCCAGGCGGCGACGGCTGGATTTCTGGCTTTTTCCGTCTTAAATGGCATCACGCTATCGGGCAT
>MHFU01000042.1:8494-8769 GCA_001804345.1 Omnitrophica bacterium RIFOXYB12_FULL_50_7 | reverse complement strand
GATCTCCTCAACCTTTTTTATCACAGCCATGACATTCGCGGGTGTGAGCGTGTATGGTTGGGTGACCCGGCAAGACCTGACCTCCATCGGGAGTTTCTGTTTCATGGCGCTCATCGGTGTGATCGTCGCGAGCTTGGCGAATTTGTTCTTTCATTCGCCTGTTTTCCAATGGATCATTTCTTATTGTGGCGTCGCGGTTTTTATCGGGCTGACGGCGTATGACACGCAACGGCTTAAGGCCATCCATCGAAATATGGCGAACGCGTCGGAGCAGC
>MHFU01000042.1:3347-8467 GCA_001804345.1 Omnitrophica bacterium RIFOXYB12_FULL_50_7 | reverse complement strand
ATCTGGATTTCATTAATATGTTCCTCTTTTTGCTGCAGATCTTCGGGCGGCGCCGCTAAAAAAGCGTTAAGCGATAAGCGTAAAGCGGTGAGTGAAAAAAACTTATCGCCTAACGCTTTACGCTTATCGCTTAACACTGGATTCAAAAATGATCGAAGTCAATAATCTGTCCATGCATTACGGCCCGGCGATCGCGCTGGACCATGTTTCTTTTCAGGCGAATCCGGGCGAGGTTCTGGGACTTTTGGGTCCCAACGGCGCCGGAAAGACGACCGCCATGAGGATTCTCACGACCTATCTTTTTCCTTCCTCTGGTACCGCGAAAGTCGATGGGTTCGATATCCTTGAAGATCCTATCGAAGTCCGTAAGCGCATCGGCTATTTGCCAGAGACGGTCCCGCTTTACGGCGATATGCGGGTGGATGAATACTTGACGTTTGTGGGCAAAGCGCGCGCGCTTGCAGGCGCCAAACTCGATGAGCGGCTCACGTGGGTCCAAAATGCCTGCCAGCTCAAGAGCGTCTGGAAACATCTTTTGTGTGAACTGTCCAAGGGGTATGGCCAGAGGGTAGGACTTGCGCAGGCTTTGATCCATGATCCCAAAGTTCTGATCCTGGATGAACCCACTTCGGGTTTAGACCCGATCCAGATCATCGGGATCCGCTCTCTTGTGAAAAGTCTTGCCAGAGAAAAGACCATTGTTTTTTCCACGCATATCCTGCAGGAGGTCGAGGCCCTGGCCGATCGCATTGTGATTATCAATGAAGGAAAGCTTGTGGCGCAGGGAACGAAGCAAGAACTGGCAGAAAAAGTCCAGAATTCCGGGAAAGCGGCGCGGGATCTGAGCTTGGAAGAGATCTTTATCCAGTTGCTCATACCTTCGCAGCGGGTGGCTGCATGAAAAAGAGCTCCAATCTTCTGATTATCTTAAACAGGGAACTCGCGGCTTATTTTAATTCTCCCATCGCCTATATCTTCATGATCATCTTCACGCTTTTGAACGGCGGGCTTTTCATGACGCAATTTTTTCTGGTCGGCCGCGCGGATATGCGGGCTTTCTTCTTTACGCTGCCGTTCTTTCTCTCGGTCTTTTTGCCGGCAGTTTCCATGCGCCTTTGGGCCGAAGAGAAACGCGGGAACACGCAGGAGCTGCTTCTGACTTTCCCCATGCAAGCGCATGAGTTGGTGCTCGGGAAATTCTTCGCAAGCTTCCTCTTCTACCTGATCACGCTCGCCTGTACGTTCCCGATTCCGGTGATGTTGGCCATGCTCGGGCGACCGGATATTGGCGCGATCCTGAGTGGTTACATTGGCGCGGCATTTCTTGGCGGATTTTTTCTGGCAATCGGAACGCTGGTGTCGGGTTTTTTTCGTGACCAGATTGTCGCGTTCATCCTTTCCATGATGATCTGCTTCGGGCTTTATCTTACGGGCACGGAATTCGTGGCCTCTTCTATCGATGGGTGGATCGCGGGGCTTGGGACCTTTCTCCGGCATTTTCTCGGGGCTGCGGATCATTATGTCGCGTTTGCAAAGGGTGTAATCGACAATCGGGATATACTTTATTTTGGAGTTGGCAGTGCAGTGGTGCTTGTACTGAATGGGTTCTGGATCGAAGGCCGGATGCGGCCGAAAGCCGCCTCGATCTTTACAACGGCAGCCCTGATCTCGGCCGGGATCTTTCTTCTGAGCAATTGGCTTGTTGCCGGGGTTCCGCTGGGTCGCTTCGATATGAGCGAAGGTCACACCTACACGATTTCTTCAGCGACCCGGAAGATCCTGAGAAGCCTTCCATCGCCCGTCACCGTGAAATTCTACATTTCTTCCGCGGACAAAATGCCGACCTCCATGAAAACACTTGAGCAGGACGCGCGCGACAAGCTGGAAGAGTTGCGCGCTGTCTCCGAGGGCCATTTTCGATATCAGGTTTTCCACATGGATGCCGCGACTGCGGTCGAGGGAACCAAAAAAGCGAACACGATGGAAGAGCAGCTTTCCAAAAAAGGGGTTCAGCCGTTCCAGGTCGAATCCGTCCAGTCCGATGAAGTGGGGGTTCGCCTCGTTTATGCCGGGCTTACGATTTCCTATAAGGAAAAACCCGAGGAGATCCTGCCGCAGCTTCTTCCCGGGAATCTCGATGATCTGGAGTATGCCATTATTGCCAAGCTTTATCGCATGACCCTTCCCGAGATCCCGAAGGTTGCCTTGATGGCACCCTACCAGGAACGTTCGGTCGATCCCAATCTTATGATGTTGCTCCAGCAGCTCGGCAATCAGGTTCCGCCAAGCTACAAGGATGATCCTTACGAATATCTGCAGTTGGGGCTTGAGTCCGAAGGTTATCCGGTGACACGCATTTCTTTAAATGAGAAGTCCGGTATTCCGGAAGGCACGAAGACGCTCGCGGTGGTTCAACCGGGGAACTTAAGTGAACGGCAGAAATACGAGATCGATCGCTTTCTTTGCGAGGGAGGTTCCTTGCTCATGGCCGTGCAAAATTACGAATTTAATTACAAACCCGAAGCCATGGGTTCGATCACGCTTGTGCCGAGCGAGAAAAATCCTGTCGTGAACGACCTGCTTTCAGCCTGGGGGTTCCAGGTAGACACAAACATTCTGGCCGATGAGCAGAGTGAAGCGATCACTCTCTCGGCTGGCGGACGCGAAGGCCTCTTGGGCATCTCCATTCCGGTCAAACTCCCGATCCAGATCCTTCTGACGGACTCCGAGATGAACGCCGAGACTTCGATCACGGCACGCCTTCCGGCGTTTTTTTATCTCTGGGGCAGCGCGCTCAAAATCGATCCGGCGAAGATCAAGGCGCAGGGGCTCAAAGTGCAGACGTTGTTTCATTCCAGCAAACATTCCTGGACCGTGCCGTTCAAGTCGGGGAGTATGCTGCCCCAGGAGTTGGCGCGCGGCGTGAAAAGCGTTTCGGGTCCTTTCCCGCTCGCGATCCTGGCGGAGGGCCAGTTCTCGAATACGTTCAAAAATAAGAGCATACCAGAATGGACTCCGGAGGCGTCCGCGGACGCGGCAGTGCCCAATCCGGCAAAGAAAGAAAAAATGCCGGAGCCTCTCCAGCCCAAACCCGGAAAACTTCTGCTGATCGGCGCGGCGACGCCTTTCCAAAAACATCTCATGCAGAATGGCGGGCATCTGGTTTTTTTCTTGAACGCCATGGATGTCTTAACGTTGGGAGATGCGCTGATCGGTATCCGTTCGAAAGGACAGGTGAGTCGCGCGCTTTCCAAGGTCTCGGCTCCCGCGAAAGTGGCCTGGCGACTTTTTGTGATGTTCCTGGTCCCGGTTCTTATCGCTCTGTCAGGGTTCACCCGAGCCTACTTCAGGCGGCGCGCGAAGACCCAGTATTTAAAAAGCCTTTCGTAAAGGCGGAAAGAAATTCCAAGAAGCAAGATCCAAGTTCCAAACAAATTTCAGGTTCCAATCCCGAAACAAATCCTTTTGGAAGTTGATTTTTGAAACTTGTTTGGAGCTTGTTTTCCGGTTCTTGGAATTTATGAAATGTCCCAGGGGGCAGGCATTAAGTGACTGCCTGTTCCCTGGGACTCAGATCACGTCTTGGGACAGTAAAACTCTATGAAACCAAAACAAATCATTATCCTGATTGTTATTTTTGCGATCCTCGCGCTTGGGATCCTTTGGAAGTCCTGGGTCCGTTCGGCGGGCGACAACGCAGGAGCTGCGCGAGACGGGCGCGTTGCTTTCGCAGAATTTGCTCCGGAGAAACTCGAAAGGATCCTGATAACCCGTCCTGCGAAGACGGGCGAGTCACCGGCCGTCGAGCTTTCAAAAGAGGATGGTGTTTGGAAAGTGAAAAGCCTTTGGAATGCCAAAGCCGATCCTGCAAAGGTGGAAAATCTCATTCAAAAACTCCACTCGGTCCAGGGCGAGCTGCGCGGTTCCGGGAAGAAACTCTTCGCGGATTTTGGCATTGAAGACGCGGAAGCTTTTTCGATCAAGCTTTTTGGCGTGGGAAATAGTTCACTTCTCGATCTTCGGCTTGGGACAAAACAAGCCGGTGAGAATGCCTTTTTTCTCCGCAAAGCCGCAAGTGAAGAGGTCTATCTTGTGGACGCGAACATGGCAGAACTTTTGGGGATCTACGACGCTCTTAATGAGGCCACTCCGGCGAGTCTTTTTTGGGCGGATCTTAGTCTTTTTAATCTGGATCCTGAGAAGGTGACAAAGATCACTGTTCATCGCCTGAAGGGTCAAGAAAGAACGATGATCACAGGATTGGAACGCAAGACCGATCCCAAAGATCCGCTCAAAACCTTCTGGAAATTCCTGCGTAAGGACATGTCCCTTTCGCCCGATCTCGACAAGGTTCTGAAATTTATCACCGTGATGAACAGTGTTCGGGCCGAGAAGGTCGTGGACCCGGGCGGAAAAGAGTTTGTCCGCCTTCAGCCCGAGCTGAAGGACGGATCCGTCCTCGCTAATAGCGAGGCGGAGAGGGAACCCGTCTGGCAGTTGGCCGTGACCGAAGGCGCTGGGAAAACGCTTCTCAACGCGGGACCGAAGGATGAAAAAGGAGGGCTTGTTTATGTGAAGCGTTCGGGGGATTCCACGGTTTTCAACCTTAAGACTTCTTTTTTTGATGATTTGAATGTTGATGACACGCATTTTGTAAAAGACATTCTGCCCGCCGTCGAGTCCAGGAAAGACCAACTCCCAAGCATCAGCGACGGTTTGTTGGAAGAGCAGGAACAAGCCGCGCCACACAGCTCTGGCGGGCAAGCCACGCCACACAGCTCTGGCGGGCAAGCCACGCCACACAGCTCTGGCGGGCAAGTCTCATGAAACAATATCTGGATCTTTTAAGACACATTCTCGATCATGGTTCCGAGAAGAAAGATCGCACGGGTACCGGTACGATCAGTACGTTCGGATATCAGATGCGTTTTGATCTGGCTCGAGGGTTCCCGCTTCTGACCACCAAAAAGATCTACACCAAGGCCGTGATCTACGAACTTCTTTGGTTGCTCAAGGGTGATACGAATATTAGGTTTTTGAAAGATAACGGCGTGACGATCTGGGATGAATGGGCGGATCGGAACGGGGACCTCGGGCCGGTCTACGGCGCGCAGTGGCGT
>MHFU01000042.1:0-3310 GCA_001804345.1 Omnitrophica bacterium RIFOXYB12_FULL_50_7 | reverse complement strand
TTTCTTTCAGTTCTATGTGTCGAACGGAAAACTTTCCTGCCAGCTTTATCAGCGCAGTGCCGACGTTTTCTTGGGCGTACCGTTCAATATCGCCTCTTACGCGCTCCTGACTCTCATGATGGCGCAGGTCACGGGACTTCAGCTCGGGGAGTTCGTCCATACCTTTGGAGACGTGCATATTTATTTGAATCACCTGGAGCAGGTGAAGCTCCAGCTTTCGCGTGAGCCGCGTTCTCTGCCGAACATGGTCCTGAATCCCAGGGTTCAAAGTATTTTTGATTTTAAATACGAAGATTTTACGCTCGAAGATTATGACCCGCATCCGGCGATCAAGGCAACCGTTGCCGTATGAAAGCAGTAAAAAGTGCTGAGATCTGAGTGCTGAGTGATGGCAAAAATAACACGCTTTGAAGATTTGATCGCATGGCAAAAGGCGAGAGCGCTTACTCGGGAGATCTATCAGATAACCCGGGCAGAGAAGCTCAGGAAAGATTTTGGGCTATGTGGACAAATGCAGCGAGCTGCAGTTTCGGTTATGGCCAATATTGCCGAGGGTTTTGAAAGAAATAGAAAGGCGGAATTCCATCAATTTTTATCTATTGCGAAGGGTTCTTGTGGCGAATTAAGGTCGCATCTTTATGTGGCAGTTGATGCCGGTTATTTAGAAAATGATTTTTTTCAGACTCTTTTAACTCGGGTTGAAGAAGTAGGGAAGATCATCGGAGGTCTTCGTTCTTCCGTTTCTAAACTCAGCCCTCAGAACTAAGGACTCAGGACTCACTTATGCTTTACCACATTGTAGCTGTTGCGAATAATCGTGTGATCGGAAAAGGGAATCAGCTTCCGTGGCATTTTTCAAAAGATCTGCAGCACTTTAAGGTAACGACCACCGGTCAGACGGTGATCATGGGTCTGAAGACATTCGAAAGCCTGGGTTGCAAGGCTTTACCTGGCCGAGTGAACCTGATCCTGGACAGGAGCGGCCAAAAGCCGTATCCGGGACAACAGTTCTTCGCCTCCCTGGATGAAGCCTTAAAGAATGTCAAGACCGAGCATGCCTTCATTATCGGAGGGGCCGAGCTTTACCGGACGACCATCGAGCGCGTCGATGCGATCTATCTGACCCGCATCCACGCCGATTATGAAGGCGATGTTCTCTATCCGGAGATCCCGCCATTCTTTACAGAAAAAAAGCGGCTCAAGATTCAGAACAATCCGCTTCTCGAAGTCGTTTATTACGAGAGCACAAAGAATAAGAGCTGCTCCTGCTGCGGGAATACTCCACAGCCATGAGTCCCGAGGCTTGAGCCATGCGCAAGATTGAAAAATTTGAATCTATTAGTTCTGCTGTTTGAGTTTGTAGGCGCACAGGTTTTTCCCCTCTCCCTGTGGGAGAGGGTTGGGTGAGGGAACGAATAAAAAACATCCCTCATCCTAGCCTTCTCCCTAAGGGAGAAGGTATTTCTCGATGGAAGCTCGACAGTAAAACTAGAGTGATACAAGCTTTGCGTAAATCATTGAAGTGAAGCTGTGGACTATGGACCGTTGACTATGGACTCATTGTACTTCAAACAGATCCCGGTGGGTTTTATGGGGAATTTCGTCTACCTCGTTGGCGACAAAAAGAAAAAAGAATGCGCGGTGGTGGATCCGGCCTGGGATGTGGACGCCATTCTCAAAGAGGCTGAGAAAGACGGCATGAAGGTCGTGGCGGGGATTCTCTCGCATACACACTTTGACCATTCGAATGGCGTGGAGGAATTGGTCCAAAAGACCGGAGTGAAGGTCTATGTCCATGAGAACGAGGCGAAATATCTGAAAGATGTTAAGACGCATCTTGTGGAAACGAAGGAAGGTTTCAAGCTTCAGATCGGGGATGTGGAAATGACTTTTTTCCACACGCCGGGCCACAGCGAAGGCGCGCAGTGCATTTTGGTTGGCGATAAGCTCGTGACAGGCGACACTCTTTTCGTGGGGGCCTGCGGCCGCTGCGATCTTCCGGGTGGTAATGAAAAAAAGCTCATGCAGAGCCTTAAACGTCTTGCTTCTCTGGAAGGATCACTGCAGGTTTTCCCAGGGCATGCCTACGGGGACGCGGATTCTTCCACGATCGAGAAGGAACGGCGTACGAATCCATTCATGCGATTTTAAAAAAGTCATGAGCCTTGAATCCTGAGGTCTGAGTTGTAAAAAGATTTTACTCATGGCTCAAGACTCAGGCCTCATGGCCGGAGGAATATGGAAGATTTCAATCCTCAAGACAAAATAGAGCAAGCGAGTCAGTTGCTGCAGGAAGCTTATGCCCAGCAGATGGCCGGAAAGGTTGATGAGGCGATCGCGCTTTATCTAAGATCGATAGCGACCCAGACCACGGCCGAGGCGCACACTTGCCTGGGATGGGCGTACAGCGTCAAAGGGCGGTACGGAGACGCGATCCGGGAATGTGAAAAAGCGATCCGGCTTGATCCCGAATATGGTAACCCCTATAACGACATAGGAGCATACATGATCGAAACAGGAAGATGGGAAGAAGCGATCCCCTGGCTTGAAAAAGCGACTATCGCGGAGCGCTATGACGGGAAATTTTACGCCTGGTATAATTTAGGGCGCGTTTGGGAACACATGGGGGATTGGGCCCAAGCCCTTGAAGCTTATCGCCACGCCCTTGAGCAGAACCCCGAATATTCTCTCGCCGAAAAAGCCATCTCAAGAATGCAGACGATGCTGAACTAATTTCCGGGGAACGGCAAACAGGGAACGATGAACGCAAAAGCGTATTTTCGTTCCCCGTTCCCCGCATTACGTTTCCCGCGAAAAATTTAGCTTTATAAATTTTTCGTCACAAACTCCCAATTCACCAAGGCCCAAAACGTCTCCACATATTTCACGCGGGCATTCCGGTAATCGATGTAATAGGCGTGTTCCCAAACATCGCAGGTAAGAAGCGGCGTCTGGCCATTCGCGAGAGGATTTCCGGCATTGGACATCGCTTCGACGCCGAGTGTTCCGTCCTCGTCTTTTACAAGCCAGGCCCAGCCAGACCCGAAGAGACCGACCGCCAAGTTCGTGAAAAGCGTTTTGAACTCTTCAAAGCTTCCGAAAGAGGCGTTGATCGCCTCGAGTATGGCGCCGGTAGGAAGCCCTCCTCCTTGGGGTTTCAGACAGTTCCAGTAAAAGGTGTGATTCCAAACCTGTGCCGCATTATTAAACACGGGTCCTTTGGCGGTCTTGATCAGATCCTCAAGCGATTTTTCGGCTTCCGGTTTTCCGTCCGTTAGTTTGTTAAGGTTCGTGACATAGGCGTTGTGAT
>MHFU01000041.1 GCA_001804345.1 Omnitrophica bacterium RIFOXYB12_FULL_50_7 | reverse complement strand
GTCCCACGGCCTCCGCGATCTCGATATTGGCTCCATCGTGCGTTCCGACGGTCAGCGCGCCGTTCATCATGAACTTCATACAGCCGGTCCCGGAAGCTTCCGTACCCGCAGTCGAGATCTGCTCCGAGAGATCGCTCGCCGGAAAGATATTCTCAGCCAGAGAGACACGATAATTCTCGAGGAACACGACCTTGAGCTTGTCGCGGTTCACTTTGTCGTGATTGATCACGGTCGCGACGTTATTGATGAACTTGATAATGAGTTTTGCGAGAAAATAGCTCGGCGCGGCTTTTCCGGAAAAAATGAACGTCCGCGGTGTGATCGACGCGTTTGGATTCTCCCGAAGCTTCAAATATTGGGAGATCGCGTAGAGAATGAGAAGGGTCTGGCGTTTGTACTCGTGGATCCGCTTAACTTGAACATCGAATATGGAATCAAGATTGACCAGGATCCCAGTCTGGCAGCGAATGATCTCTGAGAGGGCCTTTTTATTTTCCTGCTTGACCTGTTGCCATTTTTTCTTCAATAGCCGGTCCTTTTTAATCGGAACCAATTTCTCAAGCTCGCAAAGGTCCTTCTTCCAGCCGTCTCCAATCGCCTCGGTAAGAAGCCTGGCAAGAGGCGGATTCGCCTTGATGAGCCACCTTCGGGGGGAAATCCCATTCGTCTTGTTATTAAACTTTTCCGGGAAAACCTCAAAAAAATCCTTGAAAAGTTGCTCCCTCAAAAGCGTCGAGTGCAGCTCGGAAACACCGTTCACTGAATGGGACCCAATAATCGCCAAATAGGCCATGCGGACTTTTTTAGGATTTCCCTCTTCAATCAGAGACATGCGGCCCCAACGGTCCGAATCGCTCGGATACTCAGCCTCGAGCTCTTTCATGAAACGATGATTGATCTCATAAATGATCTGCATGTGGCGGGGTAAGAGTTTTTCAAACATCGGCACCGGCCAGCTCTCAAGCGCCTCAGGCATGACAGTGTGATTCGTATAAGCAAACGAACGGACGGTCAGATCCCAAGCCGTTTCCCAATCGACCTGTTCCTCATCCAGAAGAATGCGCATGAACTCCGCAATGGCAAGGGCCGGATGGGTATCGTTCAACTGGATTACGGCCTTGTCTGGAAAATCCTTAAAGAGCGCATTATCCTCCTTGAAGCGCCGGATAAGATCCGCGATCGAGGCTGCGGTAAAGAAATATTCTTGTTTAAGCCGGAGCTCACGCCCCATGGACGTGGCGTCGTTGGGATAGAGCACTTTGGAGATGTTCTCGGAGAACATCTTCTCGTAGACCGCATGCTCGTAGTCGCCATCGTTGAAATATTTCAGATCGAATTCTTCGGATCCCCGCGCAGACCAAAGACGTAACGTGTTCACGACGTCGTTCTGATAGCCCGGCACCGGGGTATCGTAAGGCATCGCAATCACCTCCTCGGCATTGACCCATTCCACGCAAAGCCGTCCATGCTTGTCATGATACATGTTCGTGTTACCGTAGAATTTGATCTTTTGCGCATATTCGGGCCGCGCGAACTCCCAGGGATTGCCATGCTTAAGCCACTCATCCGGCGATTCCACTTGAAACCCATTCACGATCCTCTGGTTAAAGATCCCATAATCATAGCGTATCCCGTATCCGTGCCCCGGAATCCCAAGCGTCGCCATGGAATCAAGAAAACAAGCCGCCAGACGTCCCAGACCGCCGTTTCCGAGTCCCGCGTCCATTTCTTCTTCGCGAACCTTTTCAAGATTAAGCCCGAATTCCTCAAGCGCTTTCTGGGCCTGGTCCATAAGCCCAAGATTCAGAATATAATTCCCGAGAAGTCGCCCGATCAGGAATTCCAGAGAAAGATAATAGACCCGCTTGAGGTTCTTTTTATGATAGCGTTGCTGCGTTTGGATCCAGCGTTCCACCAAACGATCACGGAGCGACATCCCGAGAGCCATGAAATTATCATGGGAGGTTGCGGTGAACCGGTCCTTGGCAAGACCGTATTGGAGACTGGAACTGAAGGATTCCTTGAGCCCGTCTTTGGTCATATCCTTGTGTTCCAAGTGCCAAAGTTCCTCGCTCTCTTTTTCCACGTCCTTCTTTTTCGTACTTGGCATTTTAACTCCCTGGAAAAGTAATGTATCCGTTGTTCAATGCTCAGGTAGTCTAACAAACAACACGCCGCACTCCAAGCTCGTCTTTATAATTCGCGACATTCTTTTCACTTTACAACCTAGAGCTTTTGCCGTTTTTTTTGTGCGACATTCAGGAACCGAACCAGCTTCTTGGAATTCGGATTTTGAAGAAGCCGTTTGAATGTCCGGAGTTCGTTCTCAAAACAACTCAGGACGCTCAGTATGACTTTTCGATTCGCAGAAAAGATCGGTTGCCAGACAGACGATGCCGCGGCCGCGATGCGCGTGGTATCACGAAAACCGGTCGAAGCAATTTTAAGCGCAGGCGTGGATACAGTGTGCATCAGACAAGCCGCAATGGCATGCGGCAGATGACTGACCTCCCCCACAAGCTTGTCATGCATTGGGGGGGGTAATTCCACGATCTTGGAAGTAAAACGATGCCAGAATTTTTGAGCCAGTTTGTAAACACGAGGACAGGTTTCCCGATCACGCGTCAAGAGCACCAAACCGTCATTATAGAGCTCCGGATCGACGGCCTGGATCCCCCGTTTGTGAGAACCGACCATGGGGTGACACCCGACAAACGAAAGATTCTTCCACGGGCGTGAGTTTACTTCCTTCAAGACAGCCGCCTTGACGCTTCCGACATCCATGGCCAAGGCGCCCTTCGCGCAAACTTGGTCGATTACTTTGAGATAAGGCAGGTAGGTATTGACGGGCGTGCAAAGCACTACGAGATCCGCGCCACGCGCACCGAGTAACACATCCTGCGTAGCTTCGTGGACCCATTTCTTTTTCTTGGCAAACGCAAGGGCTTCCCGACTTCGGCTGATCCCGATTATCCGGGCACCCGGGAATTTCTTCCGGCAAGCCGCGGCGAGCGAACCGCCCATCAAACCCAATCCGATAATAGCAATTCTTTTAAACACGGGAAACCTCTTTACTTTGATGGTACAAGGAAAACTTTCCCGGGGAACGATGAACGTGGAACGCTTGCGTTCAACGTTTCCCGTTACCCGTTCCCCTGTTTTTAAATATCCCTTCCCACCGCCTGCGCAATGAGACGGACCTTCTTCATCATTTCGTCGAATTGCTCCGGCACAACTGATTGCTCTCCATCACTTTTAGCCTCTTCAGGATTCTGATGGACTTCAACCATCAGGCCGTCACATCCGGCGGCAACTCCGGCCATGGCCATCGCTGGCACAAAATCACGATATCCCGTCCCGTGCGAAGGATCCACAAGTACCGGCAAATGGGTCTCTTTTTTAAGCACGGGGATGGCGTTCAGATCAAGCGTGTTGCGCGTGGAGGTCTCGAAAGTGCGAATGCCGCGCTCTCCAAGCATGACCTTGAAATTCCCCTTGGAGAGCAGGTATTCGGCAGACATCAGGAGGTCTTTCACCGTAGCGCTCAAGCCCCGTTTCAAAAGGACTGCCTTTTTTGCCATGCCGCATTCCTTGAGGAGATCGAAATTCTGCATATTCCTCGCACCGATCTGGAGCATGTCCGCATATTGAGACACGAGCTCCACCTGGCGCGTATCCATTACCTCGGTCACAACCAAAAGTCCCACTTCATCCGCTGCCTGGCGCAGGTATTTCAGACCTTCTTCACCGAGCCCCTGAAAAGAATAAGGCGACGTGCGCGGCTTAAAGGCCCCGCCGCGAAGGAACGTCGCACCGGATTTCCTGACGGCCTTGGCAAGTCCCAGAAGCATGTCATAATTCTCCACAGCACACGGCCCAGCCATAACAACGATCTTTTTACCGCCGACTTTCACGCCGTTGCCCATATCGAACTCGGTGTTCTCGGCCTTATAGTCGCGACTCGCAAGTTTGTAGGGCTTCAAGATCGCCATCACGGACTCAACACCCGGAAAAACTTCGAGCGGCTGGACATGGAGCTTTTCTTCGTCTCCGATCACCCCGATCACAGTGCGTTCAATCCCACGCGAAACCTGCGGCGTGAGGCCAAGCTCCCGCACTTTCTGACAGATATGCTCCAACTCTTGCGGCGTTGCGGTTTTCTTTAAGACAATAATCATGTCATTTATCCCCTCTCAGACGCTCTTTTCCAAACACCTTTGGTACCCATGCTCAGGGTTCAACGTGCAACGATCAACGGTCAACGGTCAACGAATGGTTCCTACGTTGCGCGTTGTCCATTGCCCGTTGCCCCATCTTTGCTTAGATAGGCTTTCAGCAACTTTATCAACTGCACATTCTGACTGCGGCGACCGATCGTGATACGGATCCAGTCCGGCAATTTGTAAGAGGTCATCGGCCGGACGATCATCCCCTGCCGCAGCAGATACTGATAAACCTCCTGCCCATCGGTTTTCATATGAACAAGAATAAAATTCGCCTGGCTGGGCAGATATTCCAGCCCTAATTTCTTGAGCTTCCGGTAGAAAAATTTCCGACCGCGGACCACGAGCCATTTCGTGCGCCAAAGAAAGAACGAATCATCCAGCGCCGCCACGACCGCGGCCTGCGCAAGAGAGTTCACGTTGAACGGCTGGCGAACCTTGTGGAGATAATCCACCATTTCCTTGGAGGCCGCGCCATAACCGATGCGAAGTCCGGCAAGACCATACGCCTTGGAAAACGTCCGCAAAACCACCACATTGGACCGGCCGGCCTTCACATATGTAAGCATCTTCGGAAAATCTTCAGCATCCACGAAATCCACGTACGCTTCATCAAAACACACGATCACGTTTTCGGGAACCTTGGAAAGGAAATCCTCGACCTCCTTTGCTGTCACATAAGTCCCGGTTGGATTGTTGGGATTCGCGATAAAAATGAGCTTGGTCTTTGGCGTAATCGCCTGAAGAATTCCTTCAAGATCATATCGGTAGTCCTTCATGGGGACAGACTTAAATCTTGCGCCGCACACCTGAGAAAGAATGGGATAGACAAGAAAGGTTATTTCCGAAGAAATGACCTCGTCGCCCTCGGACAAAAAGCCGCGCGCCAAAAGTTCGATGATCTCATTAGAGCCATTCCCGAAAATAAGGTACGCGGGATCAATATCCAGTTCCTTGGCAAGACGGGTCAGGAGATAATAGCAGCTCCCTTCCGGATAAAGATGCACTTCCCGGATCGCTTTGCGCATCGCGCTGATCGCCTTCCCTGAAGGCCCAAGCGGATTTTCGTTCGAAGCAAGTTTGATGACACTCCGGATCCCATACTCCCGCTGAAGCTCCTTGATCGGCTTCCCCGGTTCGTACGGCTTAATATCCTGGATGTGTTTTTTGAATGGAATCATTTCTTTAGTCTCTTGTCGCTGGTCTCTGGTCGCTAGTTTTCAGTCTTTCGTGTTCCCGGCCGCGGGATAGGACCCAAGAACTTTGAGGAACTTAACCTTACGCTCCATCTCCGCGAGCATTTTCCGGACGCGCGGATCCTGCACATGCCCCTCGAGATCGATATAGAAATAATAATCCCACGCCTTTTTCTTGGATGGGCGCGATTCGATCTTAGTCATGTTGACTTTGTACTTCTTGATCGGAAGAAGCATCTCGTAAAGCGCGCCCACCTTATCGCGAATCGAAACGAGGATCGAAGTCTTGTCGCTCTTGGTACGCCCCGGGATCTGTTTGGAGATCACAAGAAATCGTGTCACATTGTTCGAAAAATCCTGGATCCCCTCCGCGAGGATCGGCAGATTGTAAAGCGTCGCCGCAAGTTTCGAACCGATCGCCGCCGCGCCATCTTCGTCCGCCGCCCGCTTGGCCGCCGCGGCCGTACTCGAAGCTTCCATAAGTTCTGCGTGATGGAGGTGCGACTCCAGCCACATGCGGCACTGGCCGAACACCTCGGCCTTGGAATACACGCGTTTGATCTGCTTCATATTCGGCACATTCGACATTAGATTATGCGCGATCTCAAAATAGATCTCGGAACAAATCTTGAGGTCCGAATCAATGAACATATCGAGCGTGTGGCTCACAGCCCCTTCTATGGAATTCTCGATCGGGATCACGCCATAATCGGCACGGCCCTGCTCGACCTCGCGGAAAACTTCGCCGATACTCACGCAGGAACGATATTCCACACTCGAACCGAATTTTGAAAGCGACGCAAGATGCGTAAAGGTCGCTTCCGGCCCAAGATAAGCAATCGCGAGCGGTTTTTCCAGCGCGAGCGCCGCCGACATGATCTCACGGTAAATGGACTTCAGGGCATCCTTCGGCAGAACTCCTTTCCCCGCTAGGCCATCGATTTTCCGGTAGATCTCGCTTTCCCTCTCGGGGGCGTAGATCTCCTTGCCAGCCTCGGTCTTTTTTTTGCCGACCTCCCGCGCGAACTCGGTGCGGTTGTTCAAAAGTCCGATGATCTTCTGATCCAGATCATCAATTTTCTTTCGCAGTTGGCTCAGTTCCATATTTCCACCTCATTTTCATTAAAATCAATCCACCGGATCTTAATATTCAACAATCAAGATGCAATTACCAAACAAGAACCAATTTCCAAGATCCAATAACCAAGCGCTGGATTTGAAGATTGGTTATTGGCATTTGTTTGGATCTTGTTTCCTGATTATTGGTTATTATTGTTCGATTCCTCAGCTGATTCTTCCTGCGCCGGGGCTTCGGAACTTGGCGTTGTCCCGTCTTGCGGCACGTCCACGATCTTCTTCGCTCCGATCAATTCTTCTTTCTTGACGGAGCTATCCACCATCTGACGGATCTCCTCGATGCTCGGAAGATCTCGCAATTCCTTGAGACCGAAATGCTCCAGGAACTTTTCCGTAGTCCCGTACATGAACGGCCTTCCGGGCACTTCTTTCTTGCCTGTGATCTTAATGAAATTCTTTTCCATAAGCGTGTTCAGCACACCACTCGTGTCCACCCCGCGTAAAGCTTCAATCTCAGCTCGTGTAAGCGGTTGTTTGTAAGCCAGAATCGCCAAGGTCTCAAGCGCCGACTGTGTCGCCTGGCGCGCCTTGCGCTGCAGCTCAATCTTCAGGATCCACGGCGCAAATTCTCTTTTGGTCGAGAGCTCAAAACCACCCGCAATCTCCAAAAGTTCAAAGCAGCGTTCCGTCTTCTGATAATCTTCCTTTAGTTCCGCCACGATTTTCTCGATTTGACCCACGGTCAAGACCTTCGTGACCTTCCGGATCTCGGCCGGCGTCAGTGGCTTCGAAGACGCGAAGATCAGCGCCTCGACCACGAGCTTCGCCTTCTTCGGATCCTGAAGGTCCTCTTCGCGCAAAGATTCGATCTGGAATTTTTGAGCACCCGTCAAATCCTCAAGAGCATTCTTCTCTTCGAGCTGTTCCTGAATGTCCTGATCCAGCTCCTTGCGCAAAGCCTTAAGCTTGGCCTGCTTTTCCCGTTCCTGCGCTGCGGTCATTTTCATGATTAATAACAGTTCCTGTTAAGAAAACGAAATGTTGCAATCAATTTATCTGTGTCAAAGTATCAACGTATCAAAGTGTCAAAACGCCTTGATACCTTGACGCTCTGAAACCTTGACACTTGGGCAGCTGTTATGCTAACTCTCTTCCCGTTTTTCAATGACGATCTCACCAAAGTGCTTATCCTGGCGTACCCAAGCGAACCGGGTTCTGACAAGCTCGAGAATCGCGAGAAACGTCGCAATAAGTTCGTTCCGCGTCCATCGCTCCGAAAAAAGATCGTTAAAAGAGACCTTTTTTTTCTCGACAAGATAGGACTGGATCTGGATCATTTTCTCCTCGATCGAGATGACCTCTTCAAAAACCTCGTGCTGGTTTTTCGTTTCTTTTTTTGCGAGCACGTTCTGGAACGCGACAATGAGATCAAAAAAATTCGCGCTAAAAGTATCGACCCCCACATCCTCGGGATTAAGCTCCCCCAAATAATAATCCGTGATCTGACGCGTGAACGCCTTGCCACGTTCAGTCTGAAGAAGCCCGAGCTCCTTGGCCGCTTCCTTGAAGGCCTGATACTCGAGAAGCTTGCGCACGAGCTCCGCGCGCGGGTCCTCGCCATCCCCTTCCTCTTCATCCTTATCCGTGGGAAGCAGCATCTTGGACTTGATATAGATGAGCGTCGCGGCCATCACGATGAATTCGCCCGCGACCTCGAGGTCCAGCTGCTTCATCACCTTGAGATAATCCAGATACTTCTGCGTAATCTCCGCGACCGGAATGTCATAGACATTCATCTCGTTTTTTCTGATGAGATCTAAAAGAAGATCTAGCGGCCCGTCATAGACAGCGATCTTGACGTGAAGCGGATCATGCTCTTTTGCAGCTTCCGGAGAAACTGTCCCAGCTCCTAGGGACTGTCTCTCTGGACTTTCAGGGGGACAGGCACATTTGCTATGAAAAGGGTCAGGCACCATTTTTTGAGGATCAAAAATGGAGCCAGACTCTAAACCAGACCCATCGCCTGCAGGGCTTCCTTGAGGGTTTGGCTCGCCACTTCCCGCGCCCTCTTGGCTCCCCGGTCGAGGATCTGCCGTA
>MHFU01000040.1 GCA_001804345.1 Omnitrophica bacterium RIFOXYB12_FULL_50_7 | reverse complement strand
TAAAAGTAAAAATCAGGTTCAGGATGCTGCGCGCGGCTATAAGGATATCAACCTGCAGGCCCTCAAACAGCTTCCGAAAGGCGGCCTGCTTTTCACGTTCTCGTGTTCGTCCTATATCACCCCGGATCTTTTTCAAAAAATCATCTTCGGCGCTGCCGCAGATGCAAAGCGTGACGTCAGGATCCTCAAGAAAACCTCCCACGCGTTCGATCATCCCATTAATATCTACCATCCGGAAGGGGAATACCTTAAAGGATTGCTTTGCGAGGTCAGTTAAAAGGACAGCGGGTAAAGGAAAGAAATTATGACGCTTGAGCTTTCGAGTGGCCGTGCTAAACGGAATCTTTTTTCGATCCTGCTTTTTGTAAACGCCTTCTTTTTTACATTTCTTATAACCTCTTCCACCTCCTTTTTCATAAAAAATGTTGGGGCGGGGAAGATCCCCCTTGTTTACATCGCGTCCGCGATCGGCATGGCCTTGATCTCGCTCTTCTTGGAGTGGCTTTTCGAGCGGACCCAGAAATATCGCTATGTTTTTTTCTCCTACATCGGTTTTTCCATGGCGATCCTTGCGGGGTGTTATGGATTGATCGCGCGGGGGGAGCCTTTTGCGGCTTATTGGATCTTTTTTGGGTTTGGTTTTCTGAATTTCATGATTGCCCGGATGGTCGCGTGGTCTTTTACCGGACGGTATTTTAATTTTTATGATTCGAAGGAGTATTTCTCGTTTTTTACGGCGATGGAACAATTGGGGATCGTGTCCGCGAGTCTCCTGTTGGTGTTTCCCTTTGCGTCCCAACCGATCGAATTCTATGTGAGCGGCGTGATGGTCGCTCTCGGGGCACTTGCGCTCATCGTTCTCATCTGCGCTTTTCAAAAGCACGTCTTTTTCTCCTCCCGGTGCGAACCCGAAGAGGGGGAACGTTCGTCTATTTTGAAGGGGATTTTCAATCACAGGATCTTTGTCCTTCTGCTCTTTATCTTTATGATCTCGTATGTTTTTAAGAGCAGCTTTGACTATGAGTTCAAGTTGGGGCTTTACGAGCATATCGCAGATGTTCGCCAGTTAAACCAGATTCTTTCGATCTTTCTGATCTGCGTAAGCGCGGCGATTATTTTCTGCTCCTTTTCAATCGCGCCTTGGATCCACAGGCATGTGATGGCCGCAACCTCTCAAACTCTTTTTTCTGTGGCGATGCTTTTGGCCGTGGTAGGGATGCTTCTTTTTCCTTCGTGGATTACTTTTATCGCCGCGGAGGCCTTGCGCAAATTCCTGCATCATATTTTGTTTGATCCATCCTACCAGGCGGTGATCAATACTTTTGAAAACAAGACCCGGGTGCGGCTCAAAGTTTTCATCGAAGGCGTGACCACTCCTTTTGCGATCGTGTTGGTGGGGGTCGTGCTTCTGGCTTGTCCCACGACACAGTCTCTCCGGTTTTTTAACTGGATCTTGTGTACGGTGGCAGCGTTCTGGATCTTTGCCGATTGGCTTTTCTCGAAGGATTATTTTCGTCATCATCTTTCTAATTTTTCATCGGAGCAATCTGAAAAAAAAGTATGCTCGATCCAGGCGCTTGGTGAATTCCATAATTTGCTGGCGATCCCGCCGCTGGTGGAGCTTCTCCGGACGGCGCCGCACAAGTTGGTTCGTAAAAACATTGTTCTGTCGCTCGGGAAGATCCAGTCCCGAGACGTTCTCAACACTCTTTTTGAGGAAGCTCAAGGTGCGCATGAAGAGATCCAGATCGCCGCGGTCCAGTCTTTGTCACGGATGAATATGTTTCTTGTGAAGAATTTTCTGGTGGAGCTTCTGCGCGGCCGGAGTTGTCACAGCATGCTGGTGCGCGAGCATACGACCCGGGTCCTGAGGGACATGATCGGAAGGGAGTTTCTGCTCGTGCTTGTGCCACATCTTTCCGATCCTGATCCGCGCGTTGTGGCGAATGCGATCGAAGCGATGCATGGGGTCCATGACCCGGAGGTTCTTGATTTATTGCGTCCCTTTCTGGATTCGAAGGTCGCACGCATTCTTGCCAATACGATCATGGTGCTTTATCGATTCAGGGAAACGCGGCCGCGATGTCAGAAACTGATCGATGAGATCCTCCGGGGAGAGAACGAAGATCTCAAAAATTCGATCATCTACGCGATCGGGAAAATGCAGTTTCAGCCTTACAAAAAGGTGCTTCTCAGAATGAAAGACGAGGCGGCGGACCCGACCCGTCTTCGAAACCTTGCGTTTGCGCTATGCGCGTTTGAGGAAAACGAGGGATATTATCTTTTCGCGAGGATCTTTTCGTCTCAAGATAGGACTTTGATCCTTCAGAGCCTCCACCATTTTCTTCAGCTCAAGATCGGGGTGCGGATGCGTATCTTGAGCGAATATATGTCGATGCATGGGGATATCCCGTCTCTCCTTGAGGCATTTAAATCCTCTTCTTTTGATTTTCACGAGGAGAGAGATTATCTTAAATCCGTTCAACCCATTACCATGAGCTAAAAAATTCTCACAGCAATTTGCGCGCCGCAAGGATATGTGATCTTTTGACTGGAGGGGAGTAATAATGGCTAAAAAATGGAAGATCATAATTTTTATTGGGGTAGGCATTGCTTTCATCGTGGCGATCAGTGCATACAGAGAGATTCAAGGACAAAAATTATTAAACTTGATAAAAATAAAAGGTCATCACTATACCGTGGCGCAAGTCGAGCAATTGCTTAAATCCGGCGCGAATGCCAATGCTATTTCATGGATGTGGATCGATGGAGGTACGCCTGTTTTGTATTATGCTGTGAGAAAAGGAGATGTTGAGCTTGTGAAGCTGTTATTGCGGTATCATGCGGACCCCAATAAACCTGCAATTCATTGGGATACACCTTTGCAAATTGCTATGGATGACGGTGATGAAGAGATGGTCAAGCTTCTGGTGGCGCATCATGGCAATATCAATCGCCATAATAATCATAGTGATGGAAGCACGCTTTTAATGAAGGTGGTTTTGGAAGGTGATCTTAAGAAGGTGGAGTTGCTTCTTCGGTATGGTGCGCGCCCTGACGAAAGAGCGAAGAACGGTTGGACGGCCCTACGCATTGCAGAGGTCATTCTTGGTGAGTTGCCCGTTCTTGGTTCTCGGAATATATTTGACAGAATATATCCAATCTTCATGGATGATATAGAAAAATTTGAGCAAGAAGCTGCGAAGAAAAAACTCTATCTTCAGAAGGATTCGGTAGGAACTGAAAAGAGGAAAGAGTATTTAGAAATAAAAAACCTCCTTTTATCAGCGGGAGCGATAAAGTAGCAGCATAATAGTTGCCGCTAGGACGGATGCATGACCGAGATTCATGTTGGCGTGAAATTTGAAGTGGTGCATGGGCCGGAGGAGCCGGTCCGGGATTCGAGGATCGAGGAGCTTATCCGGATCGGGAAAGCGTTGGCAGCGAAAGGTTTTTGCCCCGAGAATTGCGGGAACCTGAGTTTCCGCGTCGCCAATGGTTTTGTGATCACGCCTGTCTGCGCTTCGCTGGGGAATTTAACGCCCCAAGATTTCGTCTTGGTGAAGGACGTCAATATTTTGAAGAAAAAGGTCTCTTGTGCGGGGAAAGTAAAGCCCAGCTCCGAATCCATGATGCACAAGATGATTTATGACGCGCGTTTGGACGCGCAGGTGATCCTCCACGCGCATGCCCTGGGCCTCAAAAACGCCATCGCCACAAAAAAAGCCTACCCTTATGGCACTCTAGAATTTGCCAAATCCGCTGTGGAAGTTTTAAAAGACCACGACCTTGTCATTTTAAAAGGTCATGGTTTCGTTTCCATCGGCAAAACCGTTGATGAGGCCTACGCACGAATTCAGTAATTAAACCCTTGTACACACCGTCCTGGTTTTTATTTTCTTTTAATCAACGGTAACTAGGACGGCCCCAATTTCAACTTTGTTGAAATTGATAAGTATGGGGACCGGGTGTGTACAAGGGTAGAACAGCCTTAAGTGTCTGGCCTGCTCTGGTCGATAAAAACACCATGTTAAAAGAGACTTTACCCCGATGACACGACCCGCTCAGGGGGAGAAGGAAAAACTGTTCTGGTTCGACTTTCTTCGGGCGGCTGCCGCATTCGGAGTGATCCTGGTTCATGTTTCTGCGGATGTGATCACGGAATGGGGCGTTTTCCCGAAAAGCTGGTGGTGGTCGGCCAATATCTACGATTCGATCGCGCGCGGCTGTGTGCCGATCTTTATTATGATCAGCGGTGCTCTTCTCCTTCCCGTCCAGGAGGGGATTGGGGATTTCTTCCGTAAGCGATTCTACCGGGTAGCCATTCCCTTTGTTGCGTGGACGATCCTTTATCTTCTTTGGAAAAAACATTTTTATGTTCCCCATCTCGGGTTCGGCGAAGCGCTAAGACTCGCGGCCAGCGGTGGCGCGCATTTCCATTTATGGTTCATTTATGTTCTGGTGGGGCTTTACCTCGTTACGCCTGTTTTCCGGATACTGGCCGCGCATGCGTCAGAACGGCTACTTCTGTATTTTCTGGTGCTCTGGTTCGTGTTTAGTTCGTTCCTTCCATTTTTTGAAAAGCTAGGAACGATCCTTATTCATTCAAATTTTCACATCAATCTCTTCGTGGAGCCGGCGCAGGGTTTTATCGGCTATTTTATCCTGGGCCATTTTTTGAGGAAATACATGACGGAGAGGCAGGTTCCGGCCGCGTGTGCCATGGGGACGGTGAACCTCTTTGTCTGCGCGCTTGGGACCTATTTCCTGACCCTTCATGCTCGCACCTACTCATTACTGCTTTATGAGAACATGTCGCCGAACGTTGTTTTTTATGCCGCAGCTGTTTTCGCGCTTGCCAAACAGGCGGATCCCTTTTTGGGAAGGGCTCTTTCCGCGGGAGTACGGCGCGGTATTACAGGTCTTGCGAAGGCGAGTCTCGGAATCTATCTGATCCATCCCATGTTCATTGATATTCTGGCCAAGGGGCGATGGGGATTCGTGCTAAAGGCCGATATGCCTCATCCTGCCTACATGATTCCTCTCACGACGACCGTCATTTTCCTTCTTTCATTTCTCGCTACATGGATGATCCAAAAGATCCCTTACCTGAAAAAAATCGTCTGAGAAAAAACAGGTGACAGTCACCCAAATGGGGTTACACGGCACATGACTGTCCCCAACCCGTCACAAGACGTCGGACGGATTTGTTCTTTGGCGGAAAAGGTGACTGTCACCTGTCTTTGTTACGGAAGTAAAACGATTTTCAGGGATTGTTTGGCCCCGGCGACGAGGCGGAAACCTTCCTGGGCTTTGGTAAGAGGGAGTTTGTGGGTGATCAGGCTCTGCATGTCGACCTTGCCGGTCTCGATCAATTGGATTGCTTCTTCCAGGTCTGCAGGCGCCGCGCCGTAAGAGGAAGTCACGGTCATCTCATTTCTCCACACATCCACGGTCGGAAGCTGGATGTCCGTATCCGGAATCGCGAAAAGCAGAAGCGTTCCTTTGCGGTCAAGCGATTGAAAGGCCTGTTTTACGGCGGCCATTGCGCCCGCGCAGAGAATGACCTTATCTGCTTTCAAAGTAGGAAGTTCCGCGGGTTTATAAACTTCATCCGCACCGTACGCTCTGGCTTTCCCCAAACGAAATTCATCCATATCGGTTACGATGATCCGCGCACCTTTCAATTTAGCAACTTGGACATTCATTAGCCCCGAGACGCCACTTCCGAGGATCAGGACGGTCTCGCCCTTTTTGACATTGATAACTCGCTGGCCCCGGACCACACAGGCCAACGGCTCGATCATGGTTCCTTCTTCGTAGGACATTTCTTCAGGAAGGACATAAGTGCCGCGCTCGACATTGATCTTCGGGACACGGATGAATTCGCTGTAACCGCCGGGATCATAATTTCCGGTATGCAGCGTTTCGCAAGCAGTGTGGTTGCCATTCTGACAGTGTTTGCACGAGCGCTCGCGCTCGTAGCAGGGGACATGGTGACTGACAAAGACCCGCTGGCCGATCTTATATTTCGGGGCATTCGACTCGACGATGTCGCCCGAGATTTCATGGCCCAGGATACGCGGGGCTTTTTTGATCCGGTACCATTCCATCACATCCGTGCCGCAGATGCCGCTTGCCCGGACCTTGACGAGGATCTCGCCTTCGCCGATTTTTGGGACGGGGCGTTCTTCGATGCGAATGTCATGGTTGTTATAATAAACAGCGACTTTCATGAAGGATTCTTTCTTGGCATGTTCCAGTATTTATTTAGGGGACAGGCAGTCAATTAATGCCTGTCCCCTAAATATTATTTCTTACGGGGCTTGGTACTACGTTTTGCTTCGGAAAAAATAGTAAAAGCTTCCTTGGCTGTTGCGTTCTTATGAACGATCGCGCTCAGGGCTTTGGCCATGGGTACGGGATTCGGGTTCTGCCAGACATTTCGGCCTAAATTGATACCGACCGCGCCTTTTTGCATTCCGTCCGCAACGAATTCCAGAACTTCGAAATCCGTCTCGCATTTCGGACCGCCGGCCATCACCACCGGTACCGGGCAGCCCCGGACAACCTTATCAAAATCTTTCTCGCACCAATAGGTTTTTACCACGCGCGCGCCGAGCTCGGCAGCGATACGGCACGAGAGGCCTAGGTACCGCGCTTCGCGTTTTTCAATCTCTTTTCCAACGGCCGTGACGGCCATTACCGGGATTCCGTATTTTTCGCATTCGTTAACGAGTTTCGTGAGATTCGCAAGCGTTTCTTTTTCATAGTCACTTCCAATAAAAACAGAAACACCTACGGCCGCGACATTGAGCCGGAGGATTTCTTCGATCGAAGTCGTGACTACTTCGTTAGCAAGATCTTTACCGACCATGCTCGTGCCGCCCGAGACTCTTAAAATGATGGGTTTCTCGAGTGCCGGAGGAATGGCTGCGCGAAGCGTGCCGCGCGTACAAAAGAGCGCGTCGAAATAGGGCACAAGCGGTTGGATGGTTTCCCAGGGCTTTTCAAGGCCGGTGGTGGGCCCTTGAAAATAACCGTGGTCGATCGGCATAAAAAAGCAGCGGCCGTTCGGCATGAGTTGATTTAAGCGGTTTTCCATTCCCCAATCCATAATGAATCCTCCGTAGTTGTCTCGAATATGACTCCCTGCCGGGCGGCAGGATTTGAGGGATTATACTCTGAGAGGTTTGTGGGGTCATCCTCTCTTTTTTTGATCTAAGATTGGAGACAATCGGGTAGTTCCTACCCAAGATCACCCCGTAGGTGCACCTACGGGGTGATCTTGGGTTATCCGGTGCTCGCGTTCGCGTTTCCCATTTCCGTTTTTACAAAACTTTACAAAACTTTGCGCTTTGCGCCTTGGACGGGTTTAAGTTATACTTCCGCCATGACAGATATCCAGATTACTACCGAATTTACACCGAATCCGAACTCGCTCAAGTTCAATGTGAATGTGCCTATTTGCACGCATGGGACGGTCCAATTCGCATCCAAGGCCGAGGCGGGGAAGTCTCCCTTAGCCGCCAGGCTTTTTGAGATCGAACACGTCAAGGAGGTCATGATCGGCTCCGATCTCGTGACCGTGACGCGGGATGAGAAAGGCTCCTCCTGGAGTGTTTTGATCCCGCGTGTGACTGAGACGATACGTGAATTTCTTGTTTGCGGCAAGACAAGTCCCAAGGCTTGCGAGAAGTGTATGGATGCCACGAATCCGCAGTCCGAGGTCGAAAAAAAGATCATTGAGATCATGGATGAGCAGATCCGTCCGGCCCTTGCCCGGGACGGTGGGGATGCGGTTTTCTGCGGTTTTGAGAACGGCGTTGTAAAGCTTCACCTGAAAGGCGCCTGCTCCGGATGCCCGAGTGCGACCATGACCTTAAAGATGGGCATCGAAGCTTACCTCAAGGAATACATCCCCGAAGTAAAGGAAGTTGTGCGCGTTTGACCAGAATGAGATGGGGAGAAATCTAGTTTTGCGTCATTCTCCGTTCGAAGAATTCACAATTCTGCGGATGGGCCGGCATCTCCAAAACATCAGAATATCAGTTTTAATTTGTTGCCACCCTCCGGCTTTCCACCGAAGATGAAGGCGCTACGGCCTTACGGTCGCGGGGTTCCGCAGTGTACTAACTCCTACTAAAAAGCGAAGCGCATGAATCGGCTTCTTCCTGCGTGATAATATCTTTCCGGACATATTCCTTCAGGGCTTCACTGCGTAAGATCATCCCTTGGGCGCGGTTTGTCGCAATGACATTATAAATTTGCAAGATCAGATTATCGCGGATCAGCTGACGAACCGAGTTTGTGACTGGCATGGCCTCAAAGACCGCCACACGGCCGGTACCGCTTTTTTTCTTCAAAAGGACCTGGGAAACAACCGCTTGAAGCGTCAGGGCCATTTGGGCTCTTGCTTGGGGTTGATGATGGGGAGGGAAGGCATCGATGATGCGGTCGATAGCTTGCACGACATCGTTGGTGTGAAGCGTCGCAATGACCAAGTGGCCTGTCTCAGCCGCCGTTAGCGCCATGGAAATAGTTTCCAGATCGCGCATCTCTTCGACGACGATCACATTCGGATCTTCTCGAAGCGCCACACGTAAGGCGCTCGCAAAAGAACTCACATCGCTTCCGATCTCGCGTTGGCTGATCACACAGCGTTTATTCTGGTGGATGTATTCGATGGGATCTGAAATCGTGATGATGTGTGCGTTCCTGTGAGTGTTCATATAGTCCACCATCGCTGCCAAAGTGGAGGTCTTACCGGA
>MHFU01000039.1:1021-16430 GCA_001804345.1 Omnitrophica bacterium RIFOXYB12_FULL_50_7 | reverse complement strand
GAACCAAAACGTAAATGAAAAGGCAACCACCCAAGAGTCCCGTCACCACCCCGACCGGGAGCTCCACGGGGGCGATCAAGGTACGCGCCACCGTATCGCAAAGCACGAGGAAAGTTCCACCCGCAAGAAATGAGGCCACTAAAAGAAGCCTGGCATCACGACCCACCAAGCCTCTCATGATGTGCGGCACCACAAGCCCGACAAATCCGATCACACCCGCCACCGCCACGCTCACGCCCGTTAGCACTGATGCGATAATAAAAAAAGCGCGTTTGGTTCGTTCGACCCGGATTCCAAGATGGCGCGCTTCCTCTTCTCCAAGCGCCAACGCGTTTAGATCCGCATGAAAAAAATAACAGGCCCCAAGACCGGCCAGTGAAATCCCGATCATGATACGGATGAGTACGGGATCCGGTTCATCGAGCGATCCCATGATCCAAAAAAGAATTCCCTGGAGATCCTCGGTCCGCGAGACGGCGAGAATGAGCAGCATGAGCGACGACGAGATAAAGGTCAGCATCACACCCGTGAGTAACATAGCCTGAAGCGGAAGTTCCCGCCCCCGGCGACTGAGGAGATAAAGCAGAAAGATCACAAAGCAGGCGCCCAAAAATCCGGAAAGAGGAAGACCGAGATGCCAGTCCCAATACCGATCAATCGTAGCGAAGAGGAGATTGGGGCTGTCCTGGCTACCATGAGGAAAAAGAAAAACCAAGCCAGGACCGACCCCAGAAAACCCCCAAAGAATATTGAGCGATACGCCGACCGCAGCTCCTCCCGAGATCCCGAGCGTGTAGGGTTCGACTAAGGGATTTCTGAACATCCCTTGCAGGAGTACGCCCGCAAGGCTTAGCGCGCCGCCCACGGCAAAACCCAAGAGAAGTCTCGGGAAACGGATATCCCAAACGATTCGGCCTTCGAGACCACTGGGATGCTCGGAAAGAATTCGGATCACTTTTCCGGCCGGGATGCCGGAGGATCCTGAGATCAAAGCAAGTACCGCGGCCACAATCGCCGCCAATACGATCACGCCCAGCCAGAGCAACCAACGCCTGGAACGATTACGTGACATAGTTTGCATGAAGAATGTGGATCATGCTCTCGAGTGCACGCGTGAAAGTCACGGGAGTTGGAGAACAAAAAAGGTCCGAATTAACGATCACGATACGGTTTCCAAGGACCGCCTTGAGCTCCGGATATTTTCGCCACATTTGTTTCTCTTTTTCCCCGTCAAATCCCATGCTCGAGATAATGATCATATCGGGATCTTGCGAAAGCACCTTTTCCCGGGAATAAAGCGCTCGCTCGGCGCCCTTGGCAATGTTTTTTCCACCCGCGAATTCGATCAGATCGTTCAAAAAAGAATCCTTTGTCACCGTCACAAGCGGTTCAGCACCGATCTCGAGAAACACTGAAAGCTCGGAACTCGGGGGAACCTTCCGGCGCAGCAATTCCATCGCCCGTTCTTGTTCTTCCACAATGCGCGCGGCTTCCGCTTCCTTGCCAAGCATCCGCGCAAGACGAAGAAAGGACTCGTTCACTCCTTTAAAATTCTTCGCAGGCGCGAATGTTTCCACCCGGAGCCCAAGGGCCCGCATTTTCGCGACAGCACGAGGATCGAGCATCGGGGTCACGGTCACAAGATCCGGCGCAAGAGACACCACCTTCTCGAGATTGATATCAACAATATTCCCCGCTTCCGGAATTTTTTGAGCTTCCGCCGGACGGACGCAGAAATGCGACCTTCCGACCAGGCGTTTCCCTTCGCCTAAAAGAAATATTTCTTCGGTCACCACCGTCGAGAGCGAAACAATCCGCTGGGGTCTGGCACCATTTTCGTCTTTCAGAAATGGTGCCTGACCCCCTTTTAGGGAAATGGTGCCTGACCCCTTTTCCATCGCAAAGATCGGCGATAGCAGGCCCGCGCAAAGGACAAAGCTCAAAGCGCAAAACAGAATCTTTCCTTGCGCCCTGAACCTTGCGCCTTGAGCTTGTTTTCCAAGATTCATGCCAAACTCCCGAGTTCAAGTTTTGAAACCCAGTGCTTTTCAATCGAAAGCTGCTCGGATTCGCGTACCACCACGGGACTTTTGAAGATCGGCCCGTCGTAAACGAAGGTGTGATATTCGCCTTTTTCACCGCAGGCATCAACGTGCGGCAGGGTTTTCATTTTTCCGAGAAAATCCCGGTTGATCTCGCAACCCAGCCATTCGGCGCCAAGCACCGCCTCATCCGTCACCACGATGCGGCTCTTAAATCCCACGCGGATAAATTCCTCAAGAAGATCTTCTCTTCTGTCATTCCAGAGCGGAAAAAAAGATTCCATTTCCATCTCCCGGCACACCCTCTCCAACCAGTCCCGATGCGCTTGCAAATCAATATCTCCAAAAACACCGGCCCCAACACCCTGCTGTTTCAAATCCGCAATGGCCTTCTTAAACTCGGTTTCATATTCTTTCCGCGAAGCCTTGCGCTGAAGCACGGGGATTCCCAACATCCGCCCCTGTTCCTGAAGTAAATTTGCCGGCAGGTTATGCGAGAGCGAACACTCTCCGTTTTCCGCGAGCATGTTTAATAGGCATGCAACTTCTATCTTCGGCTGCTGCATGATCCGGTAACAAGCAAGCATGCAATCCTTGCCGCCACTCCACGAAACAAAAACTTTCACGAGCAAACCTCTTTCGCTACAGGAAGATTCAGGCACGATTTTAATAACCCTAAGTCCAGGTTCTGCGCCAAATGATCGGCCCAAAGCCGAAAATGCTCTTCTTTTCTTGTCCATGCTGAAACAGCGTTCTTGTCTCCCACCCGCTGTTTACCCGCGCGACTCGCCAGAGCATTTAGAAAAGACTCCCGAAACTCCGCGCTTTCAAAAAGACCGTGGTAATAAGTCCCGGCAAAATTCCCGAAGCAATAAAGCGGGCTCAAAATACCGTCGGACTCATTTTTTCCGTCAAGCTGGGTACTCCCCATATGAATTTCATACGCTTCCACTTTTCCTTGAATCGAACACCCGAGCCACTGCACATCCAGGTAAGTGGAAACTCGTCGCAAAACCTTTCGCGCTCCAAACCGGGTGGTCATATTGATAAAACCGAATCCTTCCATGGCTGCGACTTCGGATTCCACGCGATCCGGGTCTAGTAATTTGCTTCCCATCATTTGATAACCGCCGCAAATTCCTAACACCGACCCGCCGCGATCCCCATACGCCTGAATCTTTTCCCGAAAACCCGACTCCTTGAGGTAGCGACAATCGGCCATGGTCGCTTTGGTCCCGGGTAATATTAAAAGATCCGGAGAACCCAGCTTCTCAACCCGGTCCACATAGCGGAGTCGAACGCCCGGCTCCGACTTTAAAACTTCAAAGTCCGTGAAGTTCGACATCCGGGGAAGCAGGACTACCGCAATATCCAGATCGTTTTTGGACGCCGCCAGCGCGTGAGTGTTTTTCTCTGGCAAAGCATCCTCTTCATCGAGTTTGATGGAATGGAAATAAGGCAACACGCCCCAAATCTTTTTACCGCCTCGTTTTTCGATATAATCAATTCCGTCGTTAAAGAGCGTCAGATCCCCGCGGAATTTATTGACGATCAATCCCTGGATGCGCTGGCGCTCTTCCGGCGTGAGAAGATCCAAGGTTCCCAAAAGCGACGCGAAAATTCCTCCTTTGTCGATATCCCCGACAAGCACACACGCGGCATCCGCCCATGCCGCCATCTGCATGTTCACGAGATCGTTTTTTTTAAGATTCATTTCCGCCGGGCTGCCTGCTCCCTCAAGAACGATGACTTCATATTCCGAGGCCAGTCGTTCATAGGATTCGCGGATCGCCCGAGCGATCACTTCGCGCTGGCCATAATATTTCTTAGCTTCAAAATGTCCGATCGCATGTCCTTGCACGACCACTTGGGAGTGATTGTCAGCCGCGGGTTTTAACAGGACCGGATTCATATCGGTGTGTGGACGAACCCGCGCACATTCTGCCTGAACTACTTGCGCACGCCCCATTTCACCCCCTTCTTCAGTGACATAGGAATTATTCGACATGTTCTGAGCCTTGAACGGAGCCACGCGATATCCCCAATTCGAAAGGATCCGGCAAAAACCGGCCGCAATCACCGATTTTCCAACGCCCGACCCTGTTCCCAGCACCATGATGGCTTTGGCTTTCATATCAATTTTCTCCTTGAAGCTCCCGGCCCTCAAGCTTAAACGTCACCGGAATATCCACATACTGCGAAACAACAGGATCATTTCCCGGCTCTGCGGCAAATTTCCATGTCTGGATAGCCTCTTGTGCGGCATGGTCCAGAACCTCATGGCCAGAAGACTTCGCCAGTGCTGTTCGCCCCACGGAACCATTGGGAAGAATTTCCGCGGCGACCACCGTTTGTCCTTCCCACCCACGACGAATCGCTTTTTTGGGATAAACAATCGTGGCTGGAATCGAGACCGGGAACGGAGGCGTCCCCTCCGTTCGGTTTTCGTTTTTCAGAATTTTCGGATCAACGGTTGGATGAGAAAAGCGAAAGGAATTTTGCCCCTTCGCAGTCATGCAGACGGAAACACCGCGAGAAACTCCTGGTTTAGCCTCCGAGGGCGACATCCCTTGGCTAACAGTTTCCTGTGCGGCAAGCCGAACCCCGCAAAAACAAAGGGCAAGCACCGAGACTCCCCCGAGAATTTTTCTCATGATTTCATCTCCGGCTTGGCCTTCTTCTCTTCTATTTCCTTCAGATACCGCCACTCCACAAGGTCTCCCCGTTTCAGATGGGTCCTATAAGGCGAGACTCTCCGGGAACCATTAACCGTCAAGATCCACCAATAATTTTTCGCCGCATCAGGACGGACACCGTTGATTTCCAAAAGATCGTGGAGGCTGGAGCAAACTTTCCCAGACATCACCGGAAAAACCAACGAGACAGCTTCCTTCGACGTGGTCATCCGGTCCACTTCCAGAGTCCGCATCAAGGCGGGTTTTCCGGCAGGTCCAAAATCCACTTGGATTCGGATCGGGAATTTTCCGGGCATCAAAGGACCCAGAAAGGGCAAAGCCCCGATCACCAGCCCTGCAAAAAACACAATCGCGAAAAGAGCACCTTTCTGTTTCATTATGAAAACTCCCATTTGCAGCCAATCACGAACTCGCGAGGAGCGCCGGGATCCACCCACGTGTAATTTCCAGCCGAATAGATCGCGGTCCCAAAGGAAGTACCATTGATAGCTCGTGAATAATATTTTTCATTGAACACATTATTGACCTTGATGTAGATCTCTTTGCCATGCCAATCATACGAGAGAATCGCATCCCACACAGAATAGACCTTGATCCAATGCCCCGCACCCCCCGTCGCATTGAGAAGAGCCTGGCTCGCGGTCTCATAGCCAGACGGATGCTGCCTGCCGGTGATGGTTCCGTAGAGCCCGGCTTTGAATCCTTTGTAGTTCTCCCCCCACGACAGCAACGGAGAGATCGTCATGCCTGCCACAAAACGGTTTTCAGGAACTTGTCCGAGAGCCCGTCCATCTTTAAGACTTTGAGCTCCATCCGTTTCACGAACCCAAGCCTTGGTGAAGGTATACCCACCGTAAAGCTTCACTTCGTCAATAGGCGTCAGATCCAAACGGGTTTCGATACCATAGCGACGAGTCTTGGAAACATTGATATTTCGTCCCCAAGGCGTCGCGAGAGTGATGGCCGTGCTGTCATAGCGAATCTCATCGTCGACATCAATAAGAAAATAACTCGCTTTGGCTTCCGCGAACTTGCCGGCACGAACCCTGGACCCGATTTCGTAACTGTTGGAAAGTTCAGGATTGAGAGGCGTGAGACTCGTGCCACCATACGGCGCGAGCTGATCAATCGTCGGAACACGGAACCCTTGAGAATAATTGGCAAAAAGGTCCACGCTCTTGACCGGCTTGACGGTAACGCCTGTCGAAACAGTCGTCTTGTTCCAACGATTTGACTGGCCCGCGGATCGATTCAAGGCCGTGGCCGAATGAAACCAATTGTAATCATGCCGCATGCTGACATAAGGGATGACACGATCAAACAACTTCAGCGTTTCACTCCAGAAAAGAGCTACATTGTCGACCTGAGCCGTTCGGTCCGTACGGGTCACGGGCAAAGAGTTGACCATTCCGTTGGGAGCGTCGCGCTGGATCGACCAATTGCGGCCCGCCCGATACTCCATGCCGAGGAGACTCTCATTCCCGAGCCAGCCCCATGTATCCTGAAAACGAGTTTGCCAGGTAAGATCACGCTCCTGATTCTTGGTATTAAGCAAAGACGTGTATGGATTGTAACCATAGGATACGAAAGTCCCGGTGGTATTGACAAAGCTGATGTCATTCCACCGCTCGCTCGCAAGAATCGAGGCCAGGATCCGGTCATCCAAGAATTTTTTCTCAGCACCGAGTTGAACGATCGTGTTCTTGAACTTGCGTCCGTCGAGCGGTTTGTTGCAGCGACGATCGTCGTGCTGGTATTGCTGATAAGTCATCTCTCCCGGCATGGAAGCCGCATCCTCGATGTGTTTCATCCCAAAAGAAATTTTTCCTTGTTCGTCGGGCAACTCGTAGGCGGTCTTGATATCAAAAGAGGTAAGACGGAATTCACTATTTGGACGAAACCCGTGTTCCGAGTCGCGCTCGCCATTGAAATAATAGCCGAGCTTGCCACCGATCGGAGTCACTTCATCTTTCAACGTTCCACTGATTCCCTGATTAAACCTCAAGCCGTGGAAACTGGTCCATTCGAGACCCCCAAAAATACTGACGGGCTTTTCACTCGGCTGCCCCGTGGTCACATGGACCACGCCGCCGAACGCGTTACTTCCATAGACCGAAGAAGCTGACCCGCGATCGATCTGCACCGACTCGGTATCACGCATTCGCATTAAAGGGAAATTGATCGTATTTCCGTCCACTTCGTTGACGCGAACACCATCGACGAGAAAGATAACGGTGCTGGGATCCGTAAAACCGCGAAGAGCAAACGTTGAGTCAAATCCATTCCCGGTGGAATCGTAAAGGACAACGCCCTCGGCATCTTTGACGGCATCCTGGAAAGTATTCGGTTTGATCGCATTCAATGCCGCCGCGTCTTTATAGGTCACATTAAAAGGAACGTCGGTGAGTTTTTTCCGGAAATTGGGAAGTCTTGAGGCCAAAACCGTCACATCCGCCGCTTCTTGACGAGGAGGACCTTTAACTTCTGCTTTCGGGTCAATGGACGCCACGCTCACAGTGGGCTGGGCTGATTCGTTTTTCGCTGTACCTTGAGCGTTGCTTGTTGTGCGGCCCTTGGAAAACGGCCAACTCCATCCGATATTCATCAGGCAAATTGCGAGGAACAAACAACTGATCTTCCGGAGATGCTCGCTCCGGATTTTTTTACTTTTAGACACAAAAAAACCCTTTCTGCCTCTGGACGGGGCAAGAAAGGGCTGGCCTGTCTCGTCCTCTGCTCGGAGGCACTGCGTGAGTTAAGAGTTGGGAGCTTTGAGTTCGGAGCACCAAAAGCATTTCACTCCTAATTCTGAACTCTTTACTCTTAACTGTTTAAGCGACAGATTGATATTCTGACTAGGCAAGTACAAACCTACTCGCGAGCCTTCCCACCTTGCATTTCAAGGCAGTGGCAATTCGCTTTCGTCCTTACCGACAGCGGCGGCACCGTGGAGTCCCTGCGCGCAATACCGCAGGTCTCTCTTCCCCAATACTGTCACTTCACTCTTTCAAAGAAACCCCTCGCTTTTGCTCGGGGCGAGTGGCTTAAAAAATTTAGCCCCTCGAGAACAATGAGCGAATTATAACGAGCTATTCCGAAAAATCAAATTGATTTTCACTTGTCCATACGCTTACCACACGCCTGTCCGCCAGAGCTTTTTGGAGGGCACCCCCAGCAATCCACGTCCGGATTTTTTAACGCACCCCATTTCAACAACTTACGACAGAACTGCTTTTACCGTCTACGGATGCATTTAGCATAGCTTTGTATCCGTTAGTATCCGGTTGCATCTTTACCCGCCGACGTTTTAGTGGCGGGCAGGAAGACGAAATTTGTCGATTATCTCATGATCTCCCAATGGCCGCCTTTGTCAGGACCGACGCGACGGAGCAGACCTTTTTTCTTCAATTGACTAATATTTTTGTCAATGGCTGTAGTGCTAATGCCGATTTTATCCGACAATTCATTTATTGAAATAGACGAATTACCGTTGATCAACTTAATGATTTTCTTTTGGTTTTCTACCAACCTTTCTACTAACCCTTCTACCAACCTTTTCTGATCGCCCTTTTTCAGCCCTTCTCCCTGCTCCCAGTTAGGCCGATAAAAAGTGACGAGAAATCCTGTGCTAATCGTCTCAAATTCAACGCGCACTGCAACAGCCTGGCATTCATCGTAAATTCGCTTCAGACCACTTGCCCATTTCTCAATATCCTCGGATTTGTACATAGTTTCGGCGATCAGGGGATTGCGAAGAACGGAACGTCCTTTGCCCTTCAGGAAATCTGCCAGGCGAACCTCTTCAGGGAATTTCCCGGGGTTGTAGATTTCGATTCTGTCTTTGAAGATCGCGACCTCGTTGCCCTTCGGATTGGAGTAGTCTCTGTGGCAAAGCGAATTGCCGATGGCTTCCGAGAACGCTCTGACTGGGATTTCGGGGATCTCCTTACGGCGGCTCTCGCTCATGTCCGCACGCCACATAATGTGTTTCTTGATGTATTCTTCGGATTCAGTGCGCAAGCTAAAGAGGTTTCCGCTAAATTTTTGGATATCTATAAAGGTGATCTTATCCTTACTGGCAAAAACGGCGGCCTGGACCTCCATGGAGTTTTCATTGAGAACAGGATCTCGGCGGCGCGGGTCAAGCGACCTCGGTCCAGAAGGCCGAGCTTGTTCAAAGTCGCTTTGACACCGGCAAATTTAAAATTGATGCGCTTCGCGTCATTTGCTTTCCGCATATATTCTTTGACGGCTTTGACGCTCACATCCGAGAGTTTCTTCTTTGAAATCTCCAGCTCCCAATGATGTTTATTTTTTCTGACAAATTCATCTTCCATCTCTTGAATGCTCAATTGTTTATCCGATTCCCCCACCCTTGTGTAAGCCCGGCCATAAGCAAAATAAGGACGATGGCTTCCGTGAAATATGACTTTGATGCAATTCTTACCTTGGACATTCTTCGCGCTCACATTAGGGAATATCTTTGGCTCAATATGTGTGGATATGGCTTCAGTAATATCTTTGACCGTGTCCTTGCCACACATCTGCCCAAGAACGGTACCGTCATCCTTGATGCCAAAATAGAGCTCCCCCTTGCCGTGCTTATTAAGCATGGCAACAATCGAAATGACCGCTTCCTTGAGCTCGGAGGTTGATTTCTTCAGCTCTACAGTTTCATTTTCTTTGAGTTTCACGAACGAACCCTTCCGGTTATCAAGATTGCGCATACTGCTGATTGATGCCGAATTATAGCAACAACAATGGCATCATGTCGCTGAAAGTTATATTTCTCCTAAGATCGAGTATGAAAGCGGTCTCTGAGTTCGATCTGGCGTGTATAAAAAAAATAACCCCGCCCGAGGCCTTGCGGCTGATCAAGCGGGGAGTAGATTTATTGTAAGTTACCTGTTCTCCGCATTTCAGGCAATCTTTTTCCCTATACATCCAAAACGCACGCACCCTATACGGGCAAGCCACTAGAAAAGAAACTGTTTTTTTCGCTTACAGCAAACGAAAAATAAGGGCACCGAGCGGGGGGATTTGGAGATTTAACGAGCAAGGACGATTTTGCCACGACACATCTTCGGAGTGAAGACCGCCGAGATTCCCCAACCCGCAACCACCATAATCAAAGGCCTGGCTATTAAAAATCTCCTTGTAATAACCCGCCCGGGGGACCCCCACACGGTAACGGTCAAGGATCATGGGCGTCATATTGAAAACAAAAATAAGGACCTGCCCGTACCCTCGAGACCAACGCAGAAAACTTACGACCGAACGGTCGGCATCCGAACAATCGATCCATTCGAAACACTCCCCCGAAAAATCCCCTTCATGCAAAGCCGGATTCTCGCGATAGAGACGGTGCAGGTCCCGGATCAAAAGATTCACCCGCCGGTGCCTGGGGGCGTTCATCAGGTGCCAGTCAATCGATCGATTGGAATCCCATTCGTTCCTCTGGGCGAAATCATTCCCCATAAAAAGAAGCTTTTTCCCTGGAAATGAAAAGAGGTAGGCGAGAAAAAGCCGGAGATTTGCGAACTTCTGCCAGTCATCGCCGGCCATTTTTTCAAGAAGCGACCGTTTTCCATAAACGATCTCATCGTGCGAGATCGGAAGGATAAAATTCTCCGAAAACGCGTAGTGGCTCGAGAACGGAAAAACCCCCTGGTGGTATTTCCGGAAAAGAGGATCTTTGGAAAAATATTCCAGCGTGTCATGCATCCAGCCCATGTTCCATTTCATGCTGAAGCCGAGCCCTCCCAAATGGACAGGCCTTGAAACGCCGGGCCAGGCCGTAGATTCTTCGGCGATCGTCAGAACGCCCGGAAAAGAAGCATGGACCACTTTGTTGAATTCTTTGAGGAACTCGATCGCCTCAAGATTCTCACGCCCGCCGTAGCGATTGGGTTCCCATTCCCCCGGTTTGCGGGCATAATCCAGATACAGCATGCAGGCCACGGCGTCCACGCGCAAACCGTCCACATGATACCGGTCCATCCAGAAAAGCGCATTGGAGATCAGAAAATTATCGACCTCCTTTTTACCAAAATCAAAGATCATCGTTCCCCACTCGCGCTGCTCGGCCCTCCGCCAACTTTCGGAGGCGTAGATCTGCCGGCCGTCAAAATCGAAAAGACCGTGCCCATCCCTCGGAAAATGCGCCGGCACCCAATCTAAAATCACACCCACATTATGGCGGTGGCAAAAATCCACCAGATACATGAGATCCTCCGGAGTGCCAAAGCGCCGCGTCGGGGAATAATAATTAATGATCTGGTAGCCCCACGAATCGTCCAGCGGATGCTCCATCACGGGCATGAGTTCAATGTGGGTGTAGCCCATGAACTTGACATACTCCACAAGCTGATGTGCCAGGTCCCGGTAATTCAAAAACCCCCAACCATTCTTCTCCTCTCTCTTCCAGGAACCAAGATGCACTTCATAGATCGAGACCGGTGAACGCAAGAGATCCTTCTCTTTCCGCCGGGTCATCCACGCCTCGTCTGACCACGAGAAAGTGTCCAGACGAGTTACAACTGCGGCGCTCCGCGGCCTTAATTCCGTACCGAACGCGTAAGGATCCGTCTTAAAACGGACCTGCCCGTCCACCGCAGAACGGATCGCAAACTTGTAGATCTCCCCTTCCTCCAATCCGGGAATGAAAAGGCCCCAGACGTTTGAAGTGGAAAGACGCGTCATCGGATGCGCTCCCGGGATCCAGTGATTGAAATTTCCGACCACGCTGATACTTTTCGCGTTGGGCGCCCACACCGTAAAAAGAACACCCCGGACACCTTTCAGAGTCAGGAGATGGCTTCCGAATTTTTCGTAACTCCGGCGATGGGTCCCTTCCCCGATCAGATGAAGATCGTAATCACTGAGCTGGTCGGGGAAAAAAGCATAGGGATCCGAAGTTTCATTTAAAAGTCCGGCCTCATCGCAAGTCACGATCTTATAGGGAAAGATCTCGCCGGTTTTTTCGAAAACAGCCTGAAAGAAACCTCCGGAATGGATTTTCTCCATCGGCTTGCGCTCGTGGGTTCCTCCAAGAACTCGAACCCAGGCAATCGAGGCGCGCGGGAGGAACGCGCGAATGATCACGCTCCGGCCATCTTTAGAAGAATGAGGGCCCAAAGTCTTGAAAGGATCCCCTTCCTCAAAACGGAGGATTCTTTCGATCGCGTCCGGCGCCAGTAACCACCGGGGCTTGGGTGTTACCATTTTTCTTTTCTTTCGCAATCCAGAAACCATTCTGCGGTCCTTTGTGCGTTGCTCCAGTTTCTTTGGGAGATACGTTCCTTCTTTGCCACCCGTAGGTCACATTTAAATGTGACCTACGGGGAGACGCAACCGTCCAGCGCCTTTTGGCGGACGGGGATGACAACTTAAGCGGGAAACTCCGCCAAAATTTCACGCACAGTTTACCCGCGACCTGAAGAAAAAAATACTCTTATTCCTTCGCGAGACTTTCAAGACCCGTAGCAGCCTGAATCCCCTTCGCAACTTCCGGGATAATCCCCTTTTCCATATAAATCGGACGAATCCTCGCCCTGATCAGCGGAAGTTTGGAAGCAAAATAGACCGCCCCCAGGACACAACACACTCCTTCAAGGAATAAAGTGTACGGCGCGCCGATCCTCGCGGCCAGGGCCCCAGCCAACAAACTCCCGAAGGGCATCATCCCCAAAAAAGCCATGGTGTAGAAACTCATGATCCGGCCGCGCTTGTCCTCTTCCACGATCGTCTGCAAGATCGTGTTGCAGGCCGCCATGTGCACCATCATCCCGAAACCGGAGACCAGGAGTATCCCCATGGAAAGCCAATACGCCCGCGAAAAAGCAAAAACCATCAGGGTAAGACCGAAAAGTCCGGCCGTCCACGCGATGATCCTCGGAAGCCCCCGCACGCTTTTCCGTGCGGCCAGAAAAATAGCCCCACCCAAAGCTCCGAGCCCGGCCATGGTCATGAAAAAACCCATCGTGTTCGCCCCTCCTTTAAAGATCTCGCGCGTAATGACCGGCAACAGAATCTGATACGAGACCCCCATCAGACTGATGAGCGACAGGAGCAGAAGGATCCACTTGATGGGAGGAAAATTCGCGGCATAGATGAACCCTTCTTTTAATTCCAGAAGGATCCTGCGAGAAACCACGGCGATCCTGGTTTTAGGGATCCTCATGGCAAGAAGTGACACGATCACCGCAATGTAACTGATCGCATTCAGAAGAAAACAGATCCCCTCCCCCATGGAAACGATCAAAAGCCCCGCGATCGCCGGTCCGATCAACCTCGCGGCATTAAGCATGGTCGAATTCAGAGCAATGGCATTCCCCAAATCCTCACGGTCATCGAGCATCTCGACCGTGAAAGCCTGCCGGATCGTCATGTCGAAAGAATTGACCACCCCGAGAAAAGCGCTCAGAGCAATAATATGCCAGACCTGGATCTGGTGCGACAGCACCAGGAAAGCCAGGATCGCCGCCTGGATCATGGCAAGCGACTGGATCACGATCAGCATGCGACGCCGGTCATACCGGTCTCCCAGCACCCCGGCCAAAGGCGAGATCACAAACGTCGGGAGCTGGCCCACAAATCCCACAAGCCCGAGCATGAAAGCCGAATTCGTCAAACGGTACGTAAGCCAGCTCACGGCAATATACTGCATCCAGGTTCCCACGAGCGAGATACACTGTCCGATAGAGAACAGCCGGTAATTTTTATGCCGCAGCGCGCGAAAGATATTCCTGGGACCGGTATGTTTTGAGGAATGTTTTGTGTCGGCAGGCATCGTCATCCTTATGTCAACTTGAGATCGCCGATGAGATAAAGAAGAGCGTGGTGAGCCACGGCAAGGCCGAAGGCACCGGTGACAGTCGGAGAACTCCCCAGCTTGTGGCGCTGGCGGCCGCGGTCGTTATCCTGCTCTTCATTGAGAATGCGGGTCTTCTGGATGGGCTCTTCAGAAAGCGGCGTATCGGAATAAATGCAGAAAATCCCCTTCGTGATCCCCCGGTGCCGAAGACGCGAGCGGACATAGCTCGCGAGCGGACAACCCGTCGTCTTAAAAAGATCGCTGGCCTTGATCGAAAAAATATTCATCCGCATCGCAGCGCCCATGGAGGAAATGACGGGGATCTTTTTCTCGTGGCAGTACGCGAGAATCTGTGTTTTGGGATTCAGGGAATCCACAGCATCGATCACAAGGTCCGGCTTCCCTTCGACGATACGCTCCATCGTTTCTTCTGCCGCAAACACGCTTATCACCTCAACCTTGCAATGGGGATTGATCTGGGCAATACGTTCCTTGGCAGCCTCGGCCTTGAGTTTCCCGAGATTGGGAGTAATGGCGAGAATGTGGCGGTTAAAATTGGTTGGTTTGATCGTGTCAAAATCCACGAGCCGGAGATGGCCGACGCCGGAGCGCGCAAGAGCCTCAGTCGCGTAGCTTCCCACGGCACCGATTCCGATCACCACGACAAAAGCCTTTTTGAGCCGCTCGACTTTCTCTTTACCGAGCAGGAGCTCCAGACAGAAAAGCCGTTCCATTCGCCCACACCGCTTTCTCTAACGCTTCAACATCGACCCCTTTGGCACGCTCCGCAAGATCATAAACTCCCTGGAGCGTTTCATAATATTTCTCATCATGCGCGTCCGCACCGATACGTCCCGGCTCCGTATACGGAAAATCCGTTTCAAGGAGCAGGCGATCGAGAGGCACGCTGCGCATAAGCGCGATCGACTCCTCGGTGTGACGCTCAAGACTCTTCCAGGAAAACGAGATGTAGGCCCCGAGATTCAAAAGATCCTTCAGCCCCTGGGGAGAACCCTGATAGGAATGGATCATAAAACGTGTCTTGGCGGGAAGACTTCTTTTCAGGACATTTAAAAGATTACTCCACGCCCGCACACAATGGATCGCCAGAGGCCGCGCCAAACGTCCCGCGATCTCAAGCTGACGATGAAAAACTTCGGTCTGCCTCGCAAGATCGATATTCCGTGCCTTATCAAGACCCACCTCGCCGACTCCGGCGTCCGGGTTTCTTTTTAAAAAACCTTCGAGCGTTACATACCAATCTGCCGAAAGCTTGTCCGCATACCACGGATGAACCCCAAAAAACGGCACAACCCGCCGGTCCTCTGCCGCGAACTTCTCCACCGCCGGCCAATCCTCCGGCCGCGTGCCATTACACACAAATCGCCCCACTCTCATATCCTGCGCCAGAGCTAAAACGCTCTTGCACATGTGGATGTCAGGGATATCCTGTAAATGAAGATGCATATCGGTCAACATGATGGGGTGGATTGTATCCTGCCTGGAGAGCTGCGTCTACTTTCGAAACGAGGAAGGTGTACGGCGGAAGGAGTACGGAGCTAACTAAATGGAAAAAAAAGTGACGGTCACCTTTTTGGGGACAGGCAATCTTCTAATGACTGTCCCCTTTTGGGTGACAGTCCCCTGCCTCCCATCAGACCAGATGAATCTCGAGACTCTTATGAAAAACTCTGGCAAGTTTGATTAAAGTCATCAGAGAGAAGCTCCGGTTGCGCGGGTTCTCCAGCCTGGAGACTGTTTGTTGTGTGGTATGAAGCCGTTCGGCCAATTCCCGCTGGCTGATCCCCTGAGCTTCGCGAACCTTGGCGATCTCCACGGCCAAACGGGCAAAAAAA
>MHFU01000039.1:0-1004 GCA_001804345.1 Omnitrophica bacterium RIFOXYB12_FULL_50_7 | reverse complement strand
TTTCTTGAAATTTTTGTCCTGCAGATCCGCTTTGAGCCTATCCCGAAACTTTCTCATGGGCTTCATATCGAAATATCTCCCTTTTCCTTTCTCCGCCAAAGATCTTCCATCGCGCTCAAGGCCTTTTCTATTTCCGCTTTTGGGACCTGGTCCGTTCGCTTGACAAAGCCGTGCGTCACGATCACCTTCTTCGCCATAAAGAAATAAAGCAGCCGATACTGAACGGGTCCGAATTTCACCCTCAATTCCCGGATTTTGTCCCGAAGCACATCCGCATAAGGACGCGGCAGGTCCGGCCCCTCCTCTTCCAGCAATTCGATCCACTTGGCGATCTTGGCCCGGACCTTAACCGGCAAAGTGTCCAGGAACCCGTCCATGGGACATTCGCCGCTCGCCCTTACATAAAACAGAACTTCGTATCGCGTGCTTTTTGTCATAAGGAATATACACTATTTTTGGTGTATTTGCAAAGCCCTAAATACTTGATTATACTATAACTTAATATGATTTAAAATCAATGCAAATTCATCGCGCCTCCCTTGAAAGAGTGTTGAGATCGCCATCGTCTAGTACTGTTCTCCATTTGATTTTAAAGGTTAACAGTACTGTACCGCATACCCCTAATTTCAAATGTTATGCGGTACTAGAAGCGTTGACTGCGAGTTACATTCGGAGGGCTAGCTATCAATAAGGAGGAGAACGCTTAAACGATCGAGAAGATCAAAATGCCGAAGCAGGCCTTTTTTAACTTTGGTTGAGAAGAGATTGTTGAATATTACATGGAGGGAAATTTATAACTTATGTTTGCTCTTATACTCTTCACAAAAATCCACTATTCTCCTGATGTCCTCCTTGTCAACAACTTCTGCCGGCACCAATTCATTGGGAGAGAATATACTCTTATTCTCATACACATAAACGCTATAACATGGTTCATCTTTTCTTACTAATTTTAGGTTCTTTCGTGTTAACTGTTGAGGGAATGTTGTAAGTGGTTGAGGGGT
>MHFU01000038.1:11736-13897 GCA_001804345.1 Omnitrophica bacterium RIFOXYB12_FULL_50_7 | reverse complement strand
CGTCCGCTATCTCGTGGAACTTGGGCGGAAGCACCATATCGCTCTGGATGAATATCCGGGGATGCATTCTCTGATCCAGCTGGTCGATCTTGAGCGCCAGGTTGATTTCGACAAGGCCGAAAAAGAGACCGACGAACTGATCAATGATCTCAAGCGTATCCTCTCGCGCGAGAAGCTTTCCCGTTTTCTCACCAACACCGTCCACTTCCGCATGAAGAAGATGAAACGCGCCGCCTATTATGGCTACCTCCAGGATGAGATCCAGGGCATGAGCGCGGCCGGGACGGGAGCGTCAAGCTCCCGCCCAAGCCGTACCGGCGCAGTGGGCGCCGGTGCGACTCAGATCGGCGGGGAAGACCTGTCCACGAAATACGCCAATGTCCTCGCTTATGTGCAGTACATGAAACTTTATGACGCGATCGACGTTTCGATCTTTGATGAGATCGAGTTCCTTGAGAAGACCGTCAAGAACAAGCTCTTTTCCACCCCTGAGCAAGTGAAGCTCGATCACCTCCTCCGCATTTATGATATCTACACAAAGATGTTCGATTTTACACTGACCAAGCAGGACGCCGAGTTCTATTACATCTATCAGGACGAGTTTAAATCCGAAACATTCTCAAACTTTCTCAACCCGCTCATGTCGAAGTATCACTTCACCTACGGATTGCCGTCCCAAGTGAAGACACTCGATCAGGATCTGCCGCGCGTGGAGCGCTTTTATAAAGCCGCTCTGGAACGCGACCAGGTGCTGATCGAGCGAGCGGTTGAGAGAACTTTTACTACGGGACAGAAGCTATCCGCCATTGTCACAGGTGGTTTCCATACGCCCGGGATCGAGAAGTACCTTCGCGAGAAGGATATTTCCTATATCGTTGTTGCTCCACGCATCAGCCAGGCGATCGATAAGAAAAGGGAAAGTGTGCTTTATGACGCTGCGTTGCGCGAGACCCCGCTCCCGATCGAAAAAGTCCTCACGGAAACTTTCCTTGTGCCCAAGGCCGGCGTCCTCAATGACCCGCGGTTCCAGTTGGCGGCGGAGCATATGATCGTTGGATTAAATGATGAACTTTCATCGACCGGCAAAGCGGAGTTACGTTTGACAGGTTTTAGCAGCGCCTTGAGCACGGTGTTGCCTGATCCGGTGGGTGCGATGCGGGATGCAGCTCAAGGGTTAAAAGACGGACCGGGAACACGGTTTGTCCGTGCCGAGATCAGGAATCTGGAGCGGTCGGTTCGTACGGAATTGCGAGGTAATCCTGCGCTCCTTATACCGGTAGGGAATGATCAAACTATGGCGATTGTGGCGTTGCCGGCAGCAGTCTCCGGAAAACGGAGTGAAGTCCGGATTCCGGGCATGACGGGCAAAACCACGGTTGACTTGCCGGCTCCTCTCAGTTTTGGAATGGTGGATCTTGATCGAATGACTTTTCCCAAGGGTGTTGTGGAGGCGCTTAAAAAGAATCGTTCTGAATTGCGTGGAACGGAATGGATATTTCCGACGGACGGGACTGGTGCGTTGGAGCCAGTGGAAGTGAGCACTAACGTTGTATCGGGGTTGCGTGTCGTGTCCGGCAAGATTCCGGCGGGAGTGAGGCCGCAAGTTCTAGCTGATGAAATTGAGACGGCGCAGGAGAAGGCCGTTCAGGATGTCCAAGCGAAGGCGGAGCAGGATCGTTATGACCGCAATCTCAAGCTTTATCAAGAGGCCGATTTTGATATCCCGAAAGAGATCGCGACGGATGAAAATGCGAAGGCGGCGTTCAGACGATTGCTTCTTAATCGAAGTTTTGAGGTCAAGCTGAAGGCGTTGACAGAAGCAAGAGAAAAATTAGAGAACAAGGGAGATCTTACCCAGAAAATGGTTTTGCGTCTTCTTCTCCGTTCCAGTGCGGACGCGATCGCTAAGGTCCCGGAAAAGATATCCCTGCTGCATCAGGCGGGGCTTCGTATTAATGAAGTAACCATTACATTCAGTGATGGGCTTATCAATCAAAACATCGAAGAGCGGCTAGCAGCCCAGGCGGTCAAGACTGCGGCCGGGGAGCTGGTGGGTAAACCGTTAGGTGCTAACGTTGGTTCTGCGATCGACCAGGCACTTGCAGCCAAGCAAGCTGTCGCCAAGCCTGCCGTAACTGAGGCCCAGCCCGTTGTGGCGCCG
>MHFU01000038.1:10591-11725 GCA_001804345.1 Omnitrophica bacterium RIFOXYB12_FULL_50_7 | reverse complement strand
GCCGTTGCGGTTGTTGCTCCCCAAGTGGTTGCTCCCAAAAAAGCAAGCTGGTTTTCGAGGATTGTTGGATCGATCGTTGGGTACCTTACCGCGGATATAAGTCTGTCTGTGATCACGGATTTCCTGGGGAATCGACATGTTCGTCAGTACAAGTTCGATTCCGCAAAAAACCTTAGCCGCTTACGGCTGCCCTACGGTATTACCAACAAACAAGACTTTATTGTGTATCTGGCGAAGAAGCTGGCGGGCGGAGATATCCAGAGGTTTGAGGAGGAGTGTAAACGAGAAGGTATCGAGACATTGGAACAATGGCGTGACTTGTATAAAAGCACTCACCATTATGGAAATCAGCAGTACCAGCAGGCGGGGCAGCAGGCGGAGCATCTTCACTCGCTTCCGTTGCAGGATGAGCAGGGGAATGCGATTTGGAAAAATAGAATTCTTTTTTGGTCCGTGGGTGTTCTGGCAGGGGCTTTGACCGGTGCTTTGATCGCCGGTCTCTTCATCTCTGTGGCTCCATTTTCCGCGTTCGTTGTGCTTGCCGTTGGCGCAGGGTTAGGAGTCTTGGGTGCCAAACATGTCGCGGAAGCGGTGCTGGGTGTCGCGGAAAACATCGATGCGTTTGCGAAGCAGTCCAAATGGAAGGCCTTTTTCTTAGCGTTCCCCCAGATCGCTTTTCTTGCTATCAAGCTGCCAGCAAGTCTGATGCTGGGGTTTATCCGCGTGATCTATTTCTGGGTTCCCGCGTTATTGACAAGTTCTTACAAGTCGGCTCTCTTTGTGGTGGCCGATAAAGAAGGGAAGGTTGAGCTGACTGAATCGGGTGAGCCGAAGGTCGATTGGGCCGGCCTGATGAATTTTGTGAAAATGTCCAAGCCTCCCGCAAATGCCGAGATCGTCAAAAAAGAGATCCGGGAAGCGCGCCTGCGCAGTGCTAACCCCCTTCAAAAAGCGTGGTATGGTCTTCGCGATAAAACCGAGGATTTTATAAATACGAAGACTCCCGATCTTGCCTTTATTTGTTCCAGCATTTCCAATCCGGTCGGCGGTTTTGTTACGTGGATGAAACAGCGCGGAACGCTGTTTTGGCGTAGCTCGCTCACCGGCGTTGCCCTTTGGTTCGGAACGGCGGGC
>MHFU01000038.1:8933-10580 GCA_001804345.1 Omnitrophica bacterium RIFOXYB12_FULL_50_7 | reverse complement strand
GTTTTGCAGGCTATGTAGCCTGGTCGTTATATAAGACCCAGATTCAAGGAAAAGAGATCACCACCGGTAAAGTGCTTTCGGTGATCGCAATAGTCGGTTTGGTCGGGGCTATAGTGGCGGTGGGTATTTCATTTTCCTTGGGAGCTTTCCCTGGTGCGGATGCTGTTCTTTTAAAACTTTCTGTTCTGGGTGGAAATGCTCACGATATCACTCTCGGGGGCCTTGCAAGTACGGGATTTTTGACGTATGTGATCGCCTATGTGACGGTTGTTGCCAAGAAACGCCAAGTTTTGATGTCGGAACGGTTAGTCGATTGGCTTGCCCAAAAAACGGGGAAAGATAAGGGTTTATTTTTAAGTAAGGATAAGCGTGGCAATACGTTGACCGTTCCTCAAATGGTGTATGGCCTGACGGATCTGAAGGGGGACGCATGGGATGAAGCGAAGATCGATCAGCTGCATTTCTTGCGGCAAGTGGTTCTTGAAAACCTGGCAAATCTTGGTCGGTCTGATCAAGCGAAGCTATTGGATCGGATCGACAACAAATTGAAGGACCCCAGCGTTCAAAAAATCGTTCCCCTGCAATTCAACGGGGAAGATATCGTGACGCTGCGACAAATCCAGCGCAATGTGCGTCACGAAGCCAGCTATCGAACAGTTCTTAGTTGGGAGTTCTACGGATACTGGGCGGCTTCCTTCCTTGGGATGATGACCCTGGCCTATGAAATCCCGCTTGTGCTCCAGGGTGGCGAGTTTCTTGATAGCCTCTTGGGTATTCACTTTTTTTCTTACATTACGAACTTTATTGAAGTCACCATGCTGGGGCTCTTTCAAACCTTAGTTTTTCAAGGAGTTGTTCCGGCGCTTGGAGAACTGGTTCCCGATGCGGCAAAAACGGATTACGGGATTAACTTTAACCAGTGGGGCATGGCCCTGGTGGAGTCGCGCGTTGAAGGAATGCAGATCGAGCGGCTTGAGGGCAAGTTAAACGAAGTTGAAAAAACGATCCAGTCCTACGATAAATCCAAGACACTTCCCGAGGAGCTACTTGCTGAACAAGCCGGTCTCAAACAGTCGATCGTTAGGGAACAGAATAAACAGAATCAACGTTACGGTTTCCGCTGGGAGACCAATGCCCAGGGGGATGTGGTGGGGACGACTTTTGTGAAGAGTCATCCCGATTTCAAAGATCCCCAAAACACGATCGTAGTCGAATCCTTTTTTAAAGACCACCAACAGGAATATGTTGAAGGATTGCAGCCTCAACATCACGCGGCGGCTCCGAAAGATCTTCGGCCGACGGTTGTGAGTGTTTCTAGCATTGATCCCAAAAATAATCGCGAGACATTGGCCACGACCGCGGGAGATGTGGCGCAACTTTCGGACGTGGAACTTGCGGAGCGGTTTGGCGCCGGACCGACTTCCGAGAAAGACGCGTATCGTACATTGATGACGGAGTCTCGCGTGAAAGTCCAAGCGGTCATCGCGAGTCACGAAAAGCCGGTTGTAAAAGCGGCGGAAAAGTCGCCATGGACGAGGGCTAAAAATCTTGTTGCTGACTATGTTGCCACTCACGGAATTCCGATAGCGGCGGTAGGGGTGGGTCGTGTGGGTGGTCGTGTAGCACAGAAAGATGTTCAAAAAACTC
>MHFU01000038.1:3392-8903 GCA_001804345.1 Omnitrophica bacterium RIFOXYB12_FULL_50_7 | reverse complement strand
AAGCGTTGCGATTGGCTCAAGGGTCCGAAGAATTTGATCTATCTAAAAAACAAGCGGAGAAAATTTTTGCCGCGGCAAGAGATTTAAAGGCTTTTAACCCTCAGGAAGCTTTAAAACTTTCCAGGCAAGCTCTTGAACGGGTCGAAGTGATGCTTGTCGATTCTGATTTTGCGGCGTTGGAACAGTCTAAAAAGTTTGAGCTTATGTCTTTGCAGAATGCGCTTTCCGAATTTGTTCGAGATCAGGATGCCCGGATCAAGGCAGCGCAACCGGAAGAGAAGCCTGCCGCGGAAAAACACGCTGAGGCCGCAAAAGCTGAAGAAAAACCTCTGGGAGCTCCTGTTGTTGGCGCCGCTGCTGCGGCCGGAGCGACTGGCGCTGTTGCAAAAGCGGCTGTGGACACCGTCAAACCTGCTCCTGCGGTGCTCGAACCTGCTGGAGAGCAAGGCCTGCTTTCCCGTTCCGTTATTTCCCCAAACCCTGCAGAAGCTGCCCTTGTCGCAAAGCTTCAAGCTCGTGCTGAAGAGCTTACACTCAAACTGAAGGCCGCTCACCGCTCATTTCCACAGCACTGGTTGCCGAAAAGTTGGCGAAATGCTCCAACGGTTCACGAATTGAAAAAACAAGCGGAGGAATTGCGCCAGGAGCTGAATAGTTACGATGTTGTTCGCTCCGTCTCCTTTGCGGATGCGCATTATCTGAAATTCCAGTCTACGGATTCTGGAACGCAGGTGGTTTCCGGTTATGATCGGGCCTGGTGGACGCATGTAAAAGTTGGTTCAGAACCTCCCCCGTACGTTTCCGCTCCGTATGAATACAATTTGTCTGATCGATATATCCATATTGTTGTGAGAAATACCGGGACGAACCCTGCAGCGAATATCCAGTTGATGGGGGGTGCTTATGGATCAGACGGGAGTTTCGAATGGAGTGGCTCAGGGAGGGACTCAGAGTGGCAAGTTTTTACTTTTGAAATTGCGCCATCCGAGCTTATGGTTAGGCGGAGTTTGTGGTTTGCGGATAGGACCGAATCAGCAGGCACTCAACTTGAGGTGGCATTTTTTGGAGTTTCAAACAAACCCACGTTTAATCCCCAGTGGCTGCCGGAGGCATTGCGCGACAAAGTAGTTGTGAAGCCCATGGTGCCTGAAGCTGCAAAAGCCGGATTTTTTGAGAGATTATTCAAAGGACAAGGCAAAGAAGAGCCGGTGAAAGCTGAGCAAGTTGCTCGCGAAGCTGCGGCGTTGAAAGCTGGAAAGGCAGAGGATGCCAGGGCCGAGGCAGCTGCCAGAAAAGAAAAAGAGGAGCGTAAAAAAGCAGCAGCCAGGGCAAAAGACCAACAGGAAGCTGAGCCGAAGAGGCTGGCGAAGCAACAGAAGGAAGCAGCAGCCGCGGTCACGAAAGCTGAAGAAGAAGCAGACGCCAAGGCAAAAGCCGCTGCAAAAGAAGCCGAGAAAGCTGAAGCACAGGCAAAAAAATCTTATAAAGAAATTGTAGACGCGGCCAACGAAGCGGCTAAAAAGGAAGCTCGTAAAGAGGCGGCGCGCGTCGAGGCGACACGCAAGGCGGCACAGAAGCAGGAAAAAGCCGCAGCTACGGCCGGACCGGCTGGCGCTGCCGCAAAAGTGGCTGTGGCTGAGAAAGTCGCTGGTACGGCTACTGAACAAGCTGTGGCACTGACGGCGCTGGATGCGCAGTTGGGCCGGGCGATATCAGGTTACCGGAAAATGCTCGCGGATCCCAAAGCGGACAAAACTGTGGTCAATGCGTACCGCGACCTAATTCTTCAAGCAATCAGGACCGGGGAACCGGTTAACCCGAAGGATACGGTCAATCCTGAAAGTTTTCAAACTGTCTTTTTTAATTGGGACAATCCCTTTCATAGTGCCTGGCGCCATCGCGATGCTATGGAGCAATCGATAACAAAAGGCCGCGTGGTGGTCAATCCGGCTTTCCGCAACGAAATCAATAAGCTTGCGGCTCAGGCGGGAATGCCAGGGAAAGTCCCGGAAGCACAACCCGTAGCAACCGTGCCTCCGACTCCGGTGGAAAAAGTAGTTGCCAAAACGCCTGAGACTGTCAAAACAGCCATGGTTTCCGGGCCAACAGCGATCGGAGCTGGTATTGCTGGAGCCATGAAAGCTGAGGAACCCCTGCCTGGTCAGCCGTCCGAAGTTGCTGCTGCTCCTGAAAAGCTCGCCGCGAAAGATTTCAAAACATTATCAGACGAGGCAAATCAGCGTTTGGGTGAAGCCGCTCAATTGTCGAATCAAGGAGAAGTTTCTAAAGCACTCGCGAAAGTTACCGAGGCAGAAGAATTAGCTAAGGCTGCTAAAACGGCGGTACGCTTTTGGAATCCTTGGGATCGTATAGAAGCCAATCGATTATCCACGACAGTTTCCAACATCAAAAATGTTCATGAAAGTACATTAAAAGGAACTACCCCCGCTGAAATGGGACCTGTTGCTCCGGTTCTGGAAGCTCCGGCGAAACCTGAGGCCGAACCCGTGGCGGCGACCGCGGAAAAAGCCGCGACGTCGGCTGCGATTTCAGGGCCGAATGGTGTTAGTGAGCAAATAGCGAAGTCGATTGCGGAAACGCTTGGAAAAGGGAAAGAAAAAGATATTAGCGCGACACCGACGCCGAATACGATCAGCGGCACGCTTGGCGATATTGCGGTGAATAATCCGGACATTCGGGAATCTTTCGTAAAATCCAAGGTCCCTCAAAAGATCCTTGAAGACTATTCGGTCTGGCGAAGGTGGATTACCGTTGATCTTTTCGCGACCTGGAATATTCTTCGCAGGGAATATCCGATTTATCAGAACCAGAATAGCAGGGGAGCGGCTGTAAGCGTTAGTTTTCCTTTTGCGTGGACTAATGCCGGGAATGGCAATGTGGATCTTGGGACCCCTGTTTACGGAGAAGCAACAGGAACTCCGGACGTCCAGGGAGATGTTACCGTGGTTCCGATTACAGGCGGCGGATCGACACTGATCCGAGTCGATCCGATCAGCGATAGTACGCTTATCCCGCAGGGAGACGTAGTTGTTCCCAAAGGTATTTATGTGAAAGATTTTATTGCGGTCGTCGAGAGACCCGATGTTTGGCGGCTTTTTGGCATGACCCCGGAGACTCCTTACGACCTTGCTACCAAAAGCGCGCCTGACAGTCCTACTTTTAAACAATATACAGCGCTCATGGGATTTGTGAGCTATTTCGCGGCCCGTTACAACAATCCTCTTTATGACGGGGCCAATCTTCGGGAGCTTTTCAACAACGCCTCGCTTCCTGAGGTCATGAGTACCATGGTGGATATTAAATCACGCATTGAAGCGAACCTGGGCCGCAAACTCGATCTTACCAATCCGGATGACGCGGCACTTCTGACTTATTTTACGCGCGCGAAGCTCTCCGATGAGATTGATGTGGAAGAGATGTTCAGGCAACGGCCAGGGGACTTGAAAGCGATCTCTCGACTCGAGGTGCTTAATAGCCGGCGTTCCCGGCAGGAAGCGGCCACGCTGGCCGATCTTGTCAAAGAACAGGCGAATTTTGTGGAGGTCCAGGATCGTGTGGCCAATGAGGCGGTGGAGAAATTTTATGAAATCGCATTGTTGAATCAGAAGATCGCGATCAAACAGGAACAAGTCAGAGCATTAAATGAACTTGATAAAGACCAGCAAAAGATAAAAGGAAGAAAAAAGGATACCGCGATTCATAAAGCGAATCTCGGCGATATTTTTGCGGTACAGCAACAAATCAAGATCCTCGAAGAGAGCCGGAGAGATGTTGAACGGCGTATTTTGAAACTTTCAGGCCGTTCGACCCAGGGTGTTTTGGCGGTTCCGGTGGAGAGCATTACGCTGGAGAATGTTGCCAGAGAAGTCGAGGCCTTCGCGGGAAAATCCCTTTTGGGGAATGGTGAAAAGGCGGCTTTGGAAAAAGCGCTCGCGACAGTGAGCCGGATCAGCGCTTCCCGGAATCGGCTGGGTGGGCTGGAATATACACTCGCGCTTCCGCAGGTTACATGGGACATTTTAAGGACCGCGGAATATTACACGCTGGGCGACAAAGTCAGTGTTGAGATGCGGTTCGATCTCGATTGGGGGATTAATCGGCTTCACGAACTTAAGGTCAATAGCCAGGAGCTTCGGGCGGGGGCGTATGCGTTTGCCGACCAGGCGCGCGGAGTTTATGAGCGCCTTGCTCTTTTGAACCAGGCGGAGAGCGACACGGCGCAATACGTTGAAAGTCTTGAGCTGGCTCTGGCCAACAAGACAGCATTGATCCAAAGTCTCAGGGCCGACCCCAACAAGAATTATTTATATGAGATGAGTCTCTCTCAAGCGATTTTAGACCAGGGAAAAATCCGAGAGGATTTTGAGGGCGCGAAACTTGCTCTTCAAGTGGTAAGGGAACAAAAGCGGGAATACAAGGAAATGACAGCTTTTATCCAGTCACGGATGGATGCGGCTGGGAAGCAATATCCAAAGCAGGGAAAAGTCATCCGGGAGGCCATGGACGCCGCGAAGGTTCGTTCTGCGGAAACCATGTCGCAAGTGTCTTCGGATACGACGGCGCAGAAGGAACAACAAACGCAGACACTTCGCGAAGGCACGGATTTAGCCCGGAAGCTCGCGACCGGCAGTGCGGAAGAAAAACGCCAGATACGCTACAAGTTTCTTGAAAAAGCAAGCTATCGATTAGCCGCTGTCCGGGAGGTTGCCGGGAAAAATGCGCTCAATTACAACGTGGCGGATTGGTTTGGTTTGTTTGCAGGGGCCAGTTTGGGATGGGGGTGGGGCGATCGCAATGAACAGGATGTTTTCAAGGATGGGACGCAATGGAGACAGCGAGCATCGATTGGAGGCGGCATCCGGCTGGCGCTTGATTTCGCGTGGGGCGTTCGCACAAGGGAGCGGGTGCTGGCTCAGAGCAGCGCAAACAATCTTTTGGATTTGTCGTCAGAGGAACTTATGCAGGGGTTGGACGGGTGGCTCAACAACATCCAGCGTGAGGCGAAACTTATGGAGGTAACGCAAAAGCAGCGGAACGACATGCTCAAGATCCTGAGGGACATGGAAAAACAGGCGGAGCGGAATGCTGTGGAGGCGCCCAAACCCGAAAAAGATGCTACTCCTGGGAAATATACCTGGATCGACCAACTTAGAATCGATAATGCGAGAGCCGATTACAATTTGGCCGTGATGAAAGCCCGCCAAAGCGAGGCCAGTTTCGTGCGTGTTATGACGCAATTCAAATCCTTTGCGTTGGGCGAAGATCGTCCGCTGGATGAGGTTTTGAAAGAACCCGTGGCCGGACAGGCTGTTTTGGCGCGTGAGGACCAGCTTCGACGAGCGAAGGTGGATCTTTTGAATGCAATTCAGACCGGCGTGGTGGGGGTTGCGGCAGGTCGTGCCGCTGAGTTATCTGGTGCTGTTGAGAAATTTCTTGCGGAGGGCATGGACGTAAAAGCCATCATGAAATATCTGACGGCGCAGAAGGTGG
>MHFU01000038.1:0-3386 GCA_001804345.1 Omnitrophica bacterium RIFOXYB12_FULL_50_7 | reverse complement strand
AAGCACAAAAGGAGAAAATCCGCGCGGCGTTGGAAGCAAGGATCAAGGCGGGGGAAGAGCTCTCCAGGGTTAAAGCGGTGGAGCAAACGATTGTGGATTCATCCTATCACTTGATCCAGGATCGTGACGGGCATATTTCGGAGGAAGGAAAGGCGAGGGTTCAGGGGTTTCAGGCGGGCGTCAGTGGTTTGATCGGAGAAATCTCAAAAATAGCGGAGGAATATCGTCCTCGCGGCGGAGTCCAGGAAAAAGAAATGAAGGATTCTGCCACAAAAGTTCAAACGGCCATCGATTCTTTACAACAAACGGTCAGCTCTCTTGAAAAATCAGTAAAAGAGAAAAGCCCTGTTACCCCGGAGCAGCTCAAGGCAAAAGTTCAGGAGGTTCAGGCGCAAATAAAGGCCGGCGTGACACAGCTGGAGAAAATGGGTGCTTCGAGCAATGTGGTTCAGGACCTCAAGATGATCCAGAAAACATTAAAGCAGCATATTTCCGGGAAGAAAGCCCCGGATGCAACCCAAATTATCCGCCTTACGAAAGACGCACAGGACTTATTCCGTGAAAAATTAGCGGCTATGAGCAGCGCGAGAGGACTGGAAACTGTGCTTAAGGATCTTCAGGAGTCCGAAAAACTCTTTACGGAGCTTGCCGCCGCGAAAGATCTTTCGGATGTGCAGTATCAGACACACCTGACCGAGCTTGCCGCCACGAAAGATCTTTCGGATGCGGAGTATCAGACGCGTCTGGCGGCACTTTCCGCCGAGAGGGATCGTGCGGACGCGCAGTATCAGTCGCGTCTTACCGAAGCGATCAAATCCTACCTCCGGGCGGAAATTGCTTACCTGAAGACTCCGTATTTTATTCAGTCGAGTCGCGTGCCTCTTGAGGAACGTTTCCAGCAAATGCGCCAACAGATCGGCGCAATCATGAAGATCGCCCCGGTGTCCGAAATTCTGAGGAAACTGGACGACGCTGTTTGGAACAATCGGCTCAAGGCACGAGAACTTGGGCTTGATAAGTGGACGGTGGGATTGACTTTTGGAGTTGATGCCGGGATTGACAAGAATCTGGGGCTGACACCGATCACTTTTGGAGTTTCCCCCTGGTGGAACATGGTGGCTTATGTGGGGGACCGGGGGTTGAGCCGGATTCCTTTTTTAGGGAAACCCCTCAGCCGCGCGCTTGGATGGACTCAAGCTGATAATGAGTTCAGGATCCAGGGGTACCTTAAAGACATGCAGGTCGGGATCTTGTCCGCGGAGGATACGCTCCAGAGTCTTGATACGACAGCCAATAATCTTGTCGAGCAATATGCTTATCTCGTTCAGCAGCATGCATATATCGGCAATCTCGTGAACACGGTCAGCGACTGGCAAGCGGCCCGGGAGGCTTCCCATGCCAAGGCGCAAATCGCAGGTTATGTCATCAATGCGATTTACAGTCGAGACGTAACGATGCTGGACCGCAAAGATAACGAAATTCAGCAGCTTCGCGAAAAGATGAGTCACGTGGAAGGAAAACAGCGCGAAGTGGAGATGCGTTTGCGGGAACACGGGATCATGCCGGAGGCGATCAATGCTAAACAGATTGCAAATGCATCGGAAATTATGAGGGATTATACGACCGGGATGCCGAATGTTGTTGGAAAACTACCGGGTCAAGAAATTCTCAAAGGACCCAGGACTGCGACAGAAGCGGCGCGTGAAACGCCGGCGTACAAAATCGCCCGGCTGGATGCGCAGATTGCGGGGTTGGAAACGCTCATGAAAACCCGCAGTTTGAGCGCGCTTAATTCGTCAGGGATTTTGACAGGTCTCCCCAGCGACCGGTTTTGGATCGCGGGTGGCAAGATAGAAAAACGAGGTCTCTATGATGCCTCGGGTGCCATGACCGGCAAAGAAACGATTACAACCGATACGCCCGCCCGGTCAGTGACCCTGGAAATCAATCTCGGAGAATCGATCTTCGGGTTTCAGGAAAAGATCTACAGAATCCAGGCGGAGAATGGTGATGAGGCGGCCCAGGCAACTTTGGAAGCCAATCGCCAGCAGATTGAAGATGCCATAAGGAAATACGAGACTGAATCCGAGGCCATTCGCAAGCTTGAGCCTAAAGCGCAAAAGGAATTTTACAGGGTTTTTCAAATACTGCGTTTGCATAAAATGACCGGTACCACGGCGGTGATTGAAGTTGAAACGGGTCGCGACAATTTGCACAACCTTGCGGTTCAATTTATGGAATCCCGCAACAATCTGAATGACGTAATGAAGAGTCTTGCGGATGCGACCCATGGCGTTGTCCGGATCCTGCCGGTTCAGGATACGGAAGGCCTGGATCTGGACGTCGTTCAAATCGATGATGTGGCGGAGGCCGTAAAAACCCCCGAGGGCGCAAAAGCGCTTCGTGAAAAATTAGCCGCAATCAGGGGCAAAGATCCGCGCGTTGTGCAATTGATGAATCAGATCGATATCACAAAACTCAAGGACAAGAGCGCCTGGAGCAGGGTGCTGACGCAGTTTTCGATCACCGCGGGGGTGGAGGACGATCAGTTCGGACTTTCTCTTGCCAAGACGGTCCGTCTTTGGGGCGGGGATTTTCTCCTTTCATTCCAGCTCAACGAGTTGGAAAGAGCTCGGCTTCATGAGCGGCTGAAAGGGGAAGGGATCGCGGTTGATCAGGAACTTTCGCGGCTTCTTGGAAATTATCAGAGTACCCAGGAACAGCTTGAGTTGGCCAACCAGCGAGTGGGGGTGCTTGAAAGCGGGTTGGAATCTGTTATTGAAGGAAGCGCCATAAGAGAGATTGGTACGGATGCTGCATTTGATTACAGAAATCGCATTAATGAAGCTTTTCGGAACCTCTATTTTACCGGTGAGGCGCACGCTGAGAATCTTGCGGAACTTATGCAATTCCTGCAAGCTCATAAGATTGATCCTGTGGCCGCCGGTCTTCAGGTGAAGGCGTCGAAAGAAACCCAAGCGACGACGCGGGTAACAACGGGGATGTTCCCGGAAAAACAAAAGCTCGAGGTTGTTACCAAAGAAGAGATCGGACTCGATCAATTTTCTCATACGAAGACACCGCTGACTCCTGAGGACTCCAAGTACAAGGCGCTTGAACCAGAAGCGGCCAGGATGATGGATGGACTTGGTATTAAAACCTTGGAAGAGGTCCGGAACGATAAGGAGAAGTATGAACGGGCCGAGGCAGGGTTAAGAGTTACAAAAGAAGCGCGGGATGCTCTGCTGAAAGCGAGCGAAGTCGTAAAGGCGAGAGGTGAGAAGCTTAAGGTTGAAGAGGCCCGGATCATGGAAGAAGAGGAATTTTTGCGGAAGCAAGCGGAGGATGCGGCCGCAGAGGCGAAAGCCATGGGTGCGTTGGAAAAG
>MHFU01000037.1 GCA_001804345.1 Omnitrophica bacterium RIFOXYB12_FULL_50_7 | reverse complement strand
TTGGCTTCCCGCTCAAGTTCCCGCCGTATTCGAGCATTGGCACCCGGCAGAGGAGAAAGCCCCTCCAGGAGAGCCCTAATGTAAAAGCCAGTCCCCCCGGCCACGATGGGGACTTTACCTCGTTTTACGATATCTTTGATCGCTTTGAGGGCAAATTGGCGATAGGCAAAAACCGAGAAACTCTTGGTGGGTGGAATAAGATCGAGGCCGTGATGTGGAATACCCCCGCGCTCTTTTTTTGTGGGTTTCGCAGTCCCGATATCCATCTCTTTGTAAATGAGCATGGAATCCGCGGACAGAATCTCGCCACCGAGTTTTTTTGCAAGCGCCACCGCAAGCGCCGACTTCCCCGCCGCCGTGGGACCGACGATGAATAGAACCGTTTTTGCATTAATGGCTGATGTTCCTTTTTTACAGGTCATCATGTTAGTAACGATTTAATAGGGTATAGAGGATAGGGGTTAGGAAAAAAGCTTTTCTATACCCTAAACCCTATTCCCTATCCCCTACATTGTTTCCGGTTGGGAGATCCCGAGAAGCTCGAGGCCATTTCGGAGGACGATGCGGGTGGCATCGGCCAAAAGGAGCCGCGCCTTGGTAAGTTCCTTATCCTCAGTAACCACGCGGTGATGACTATAGAACTTATGAAAACACGCAGCCACCTGCCGGAGATAATCCGCCAGGCGATAGGGTTCGGTCGTCCGGCTCGCCTGAATAAGATAATCTGAAAATTGTGACAGACAGCCGATCAGCTCGGATTCTTCCGATGAGGCCAGCAGCTTGAGATCCACCTTTCCCGCCTTCGAACGGGACCCCGCCACAGACGGTGGCGCGGTAATGCCCTGCTCGGCGTACTTCGCAAGACTCGCGATTCGAGCATGAGCATACTGAAGATAAAAAACGGGATTCTCCTGCGATTGTTCTTTGGCAAGATCCAGATCAAAATCCAGATGGCTTTCTTGCCGGCGCATCACAAAGAAAAATCGAGTGGCATCCACCCCGACCTCCTCGTAAAGCTCCCGCAGACTCACAAATTCCCCGGCACGCGTGGACATGCGCACAGGCTGCCCTTTCCTGAAAAGTGTGGTCAGTTGAACAATCCCGATATGAATGGCCTCCGGTGGATAACCCAGCACTTGGCAAGCAGCCTTGAGACGCGGAATATAGCCATGATGATCCGGCCCCCAGAAATTGGCGAGCATATTGTAGCCACGCTCGTACTTGGAAAGATGGTACGCGATATCCGGCGCCAGATACGTGTACTCCCCTGTCGATTTTTTGACCACCCGGTCTTTATCGTCTCCAAAATCCGTCGATCGAAACCAGAGCGCGCCTTCACTTTCGTAAAGATAGCCCTTCTCTTTCAAGACCGCGAGCGCGTGCTCCACCGCCTTCTTGGCATAAAGCGTCTTCTCGCTGAAGTAATGATCGAAATGAACCCGCATCTTGGCGAGATCCTCTTCGATCGAGCCCATGAGATGCTTCACCGCGTAAAGCCCGCAGTATTCGACCGCCTTTTCCTCGGGTTCCCGGAGCAAGCCGTCCTTTTTTTCCTTTTCGATGATGTCGCGAGCGATCTCGCGGACATAATCGCCTTGATAACCATCCTCCGGAAACGGCATTTCCATGCCCAGAAGTTCGTTGTAGCGCGCCCAGACGCTCTGCGCGAGCATCCGCATCTGCCGGCCGGCATCGTTCAGATAATATTCCGTATGCACCGCGTGGCCCGTGAACTTGAGGATACGCGCAAGACAATCCCCGACGGCGGCCTGGCGGCCGTGCGCGATCGTAAGCGGCCCCGTAGGGTTTGCGCTTACGAACTCCAGGATCGCTTTCTTTCCTTTACCAAAATCCGACCTGCCGTAATTTTTATCCTGTTTGTGGATCTCCAGAAGTACTGTGCCGAGGTCTTCTTTTCTGAGGAAAAAATTAATAAACCCGCCGCCGGCCAGTTCCGTCTTCGCAACAGGAGAATCCTTAGCGGGCTTTTGCTCAAGCAATCTCATGAGCTCGGCAGCGATCTCGAAGGGTTTCTGGCGCGTGACCTTGGCGAGCTTGAACGCGATATTGCAGGAAAGATCCCCGTGCTGACTGTCTTTAGGGGGATGGAGGTCGTAGCTGAAACCATCTGGCAGGACAGCATTCTGCGTCTCGCAATAATTTTTTACGACTGCATCGATAATGTTTTCGATTTTATTTTTCATCAGATGGTTTCAGCCGCGTAACGTTGTGCGCGCAACGCGCAACGACTGAGCCTTTACGTTGAGCGTTGGACGTTGTGCGTTGCGCTAGATTCTCTTCGCTTCTCCCCACAGCCGCTCGAGGCCGTAGAATTCGCGGGTTTCGTGATAGAAGATATGGGCGATCACCGGACCGAAATCAAGAAGCACCCACTTCCCTTCCACCAAACCCTCGACATGGAAGGCCTGCATCTTCCGCTGCTTCATCTCGTCCATCAGATGCATGGCAATGGACTTCACATGACGGTCGCTATTCCCATGGCAGATCAGGAAATAATGCGCGATGCTGGAGTGTTTGGAAATATCAAGAAGGATCAAATCCTCGGCCTTCTTGTCTTCCGCAAGTGTTCGTAGTAATTCAGCGATCTTTTTAGGTTGCAATTTGGCTTACCTTCCTTAAAAAGTTTTCAAATTATATCACGGTTGCTGGCAACCTGCCATCCTTGAACGATAAAAACTCTTGCTCATCTGCCGCAAATTCCAAGAACCAAGATACAATCACCAAACAAATTCCAAAATACAAACCCCCAAAATACGGAAAATTTTTGTTTGGAATTTGGTCATTGGTTCTTGCTTGGTGCTTGTTTCTTGGAAATTGTAATTTTCAGACGGGCACTGTATTTTTCATATTCCAACAACCAGCGCTTCCACTTCACGCCAGCGGAATAATCGCCCACAGCACCGTTTGAAGGAACCACGCGATGACACGGAATCACAATCGGAAGACGGTTCTTCTTCATGGCATTCCCGACGGCCCGTGCCGCACCGGGATAGCCAGAACGTCCCGCAAGCTCACCGTAAGTAATGGTCTTACCTGTTGGAACTTTCATTAGCACGGTATAAACTTTTTTCTGGAATGGCGCATAGCCGCTCAGATCCAGTTTTGCATGACACAGCTTCCGCAACAAAGGGGACAGGCATGAGGTGACTGCCTGTCCCCTTCGGATTGCAGGAAACCTCACGGCATAAAGTCCTTTCGGACTCGTTTCGAGCAGAAATGTTCCCAGCGGTGTTTTAACAAGCATCTTGCGCAAGCTCGACACTTTCTATGGTCTGTGGTCTCGTTTTTTTGCTACGCAAAAAAACGATTCGTGATCGGCATGCGACGTCCGAACCAGGCTTTCTCAGTCACACGCAGAATGGGAGGTGTTTGGCGACGCTTATATTCGTTATGGTCGACCTTGCGGAGGGTGTCGGCCACCAAATTTTTTCTTACGGAGACAGGCATTGATTGATTGCCTGTCCCCTTCAATTTGCGAATGATCTCGTCACGACTCAGGTTCTTTTCGATATAAAGACGGAGAATTTCATCCAGCACCTCGTACGGTGGTAGCGAGTCCTGATCTTTTTGGTTCGGGCGAAGTTCCGCCGAAGGAGCTTTGGTGAGAATTGGCTCCGGGATCACTTCCCGGACCGTCCAAACTTTTTGTTTCTCTTCCATAATGGTAGTTTGGACGGCCCCAATTTCCTCTCCGAGGAAATTGATCGGTATTGGGACCGTATTCCGGTAGCGTGCAAGCCGATAGACGTCGGTCTTATAAACGTCTCCGATCACCGCGAGCCCGCCCGCCATGTCGCCATAAAGCGTGCAATACCCCATTGCAAGTTCGGATTTGTTACCGGTCGTCAGCACGAGCAGCCCTTCATCGTTCGAAAGAAACATGAGCTCCATCCCGCGCAAACGAGCCTGAAGATTTTCCATAGCTAAAGAAGGTCGCTTGTCTCTAGTCGCTGGTCCCTGGTCTTGTTCGGCAAGAAAAGTTTGATACATTTTCCGGATGGGTCTTACTTCAAATTCGATCCCGAGACGCTTTGCGAGATCCTCAGAATCCTTCCAGCTCCCCACGGATGAGAATGGCCCGGGCATCGTCACACCTTTGACTGCATCCTTCCCCAAAGCATCCACCGCGATCGCCGCCACAAGCGCGGAATCAATGCCACCGCTCAAACCGATCACGGCTTTCCTGAACCCGTTCTTCCGGAAATAGTCCCGCACGCCCACCACAAGCGCCTGATACATTTCCTCCACTTCTCCGAACCCTGTCCACACCGGGTGTGGCCAGGGTGAACCGTCAAAAAAGAAGAGGCGTTCCTCGAACGCGGGAGAGCGGAAAAGGATGCGGCCTTTTGCGTCCACAAACATACTTCGCCCGTCAAAAAGCAGGTCATCCTGTCCGCCCACCTGATTCACATAAAGAATTGGAAAACCATAACGGCGAGTGTGACCTTTGAGAAGTCGTTCACGAGAAGTAGCTACATCGCGATAATAAGGCGAAGCGGAAATATTCAGAATAAGATCGGCCCCCTTTTTCGCAAGCCCGGCGAGAGGTTTCACCACATAGCGCGCGTCCCAAATATCTTCACAGATCGTCAGACCGATTTTGTGGCCCTTAAACGGAACGATCTTTGTCTCAGAACCCGGCCGGAAAAAGATCCCCTCCAGGAACACATCGTAGGTGGGAAGCAGCTGTTTGTGATAGATCGTACGGATCTTGCCCTTCTCAATCCACGCTAATGCATTAAAGGCATTCCCCGTTCCCCGTTCCCCGTTCCCCGAAGATGGATTAATGAAGCCAACAACTGCGGCGATATTCCTATTCCTCGTCGCGGCAGCAATACGCTTAAGACACTTCAAGCCCTCAGCAACGAAATGCTTCTTGTTGGCGAGATCCCAGACGGGATAACCGCAAAGAGCGGCCTCGGGGAAAACGATCAGGTCCGCGCCTTTTTTTTCAGCCTCATCGATCCAGCGGAGTATCTTCGCCTCATTGCCGACATAGTCCCCAACCGTCGGGTTCATCTGCGCGATGGCGAATTTGATAGGAGGTTTAATCATAGTGAGGAAATGATATCACGTGCAACGCACAACGCGCAACGCACAACGGAACATCAAGGCCGCCTCGTTGAGCGTTGCGCGTTGTGCGTTGCGCAAAAAAGATTATGCTGATTGCCCGACGGCTTGGGCCGCACGGATCTCGGCTCTCAAGACCTCGGTCACGCTTAGCTCGGTGGCAAAACCAACCTGTTGTTCAAAACCGAAGAACGCGAGAATGCCGCCCATTTGGCCGACTAAGGCATACGCCCTGACTTCGGCACGAGTGAGCGGAGCCGTTCCAAGTTTGCGGATCTGCACAACGCTCCGGCTGACTTCGTTCGCCTGCACCCGAAGGTCAAACGCCTGCGCCTGCTGCTTGGCAATCCCTGCAAGGTTCACGCTTACCACGATCTCGATTCCTTTAATATCGCGCAAAACCGCTTCCGCTTGTTCTTGCATGGTGTCATTCGTAACGACCGCAACGATCGTAGCGGCTTCATTCTGAGTTCTCAGTTGCTGGACCAGTTCCAGCATCTTTGAATCTTGAGGATCGAACGAAACCACAAGACGCGTCTTGTCGCCATACGATTCAAGATTAAGATCCTGCATCATCTCCACGATCTTCGCCGTCATCCGCGTCTCGGCCTGCACGGCAGCGGGTTTCATGACTTCCGTCTCCAACGTCACCTGACGACGCATCGCGGTGGATGCTTCCGCGGCAGCCGTGATCGCTTTCGCTATTTGCGCCTCGCGGAGTTCCGCCCGTGGCGCTGTTACCACCGTTGTTACCGCCGCTACTGGCGGTACTCCAGGCTCAGCCGCAAACAACGCCCCGATGTTCTTCAAACGAAGACCGGTCGCCGCCGCTTTTGCATTTCCCGGTTCCAAAGCGACATCTTTTCCATTCTGCCAAACCCAAACATAGAGTGCCTTATGCTTCCGGATCAACTCATCAGCCAATCTCTTAAGGCTGGTCCCACGGAAATGCGTCTCAAGCCCCCGGACATCACCATCTTCAGACTTCTCCGCGCCAACAAAAAACTGGCCATCCTTCGTGATCCCGAAATAACTGTGCGGATGTATTCCTGGTTTATAAGCAACCGTAACCGTCTTCCGGGTTTCATCGATCACGGCCTCAGGATAACCCCACGCCGCGAAAACCTGCCTGACCTGGTCAACCGTAACCTCGCGGCTCAGAAGAGGCTGGTAACTCAATTCCACGGGCTCGCCGTTTAATAATTTCGCGCGCAACGCTTTATCATCTTTATCATAAAGGGCACCCACGCCATCGCTCATACCGAGATGCACCTGATCCCCGTTGGGGAACCTGAACATCGGAAACCGGACAAGATGTCTCAGATCATCCAGCTGACCCAATGTTTCCGCCAAGTTCTCTTTACCTTCTTTCACTAAAGGAAGTCCGTAAACGCCCGTTTCGATCGCATCCGTAATATTCGCCCCGTCCTTCATGATCCGGAGCATTCCGTCTCCCCGGTCCTTAAAAGTCACCGTCATCGCCTCGGGCTGTTTCCCTTGCATTTTTACCATCATCGTCCGGGTCTGACCATCCAGCTTGTCCTTGTCCTGCGAGTAATAATAGACCTTCCCGCCGGTCACACCGATGTGATTGCTGTTCCATCCCAGATTGCCTCCCGGAAGCATATAGGTCTTAAGGCCCTCGAGGGCATTCGCCCCGTACTTCGCGCCATAATTCGATAAAAATGCATTCATGAAAATGTCATTCCCGGTCGTCACTTGCGCCATAAGCCCGGCCCTGTTCATCGGGGTTAGTTGAATACCGTTCACATACATCCCATTACGAACACGGTCAAAATACTCTAGGCTTTGTCCATCAGGGGCAAACGCCCCTTCCGTCAAAGACAACTGGACCACGGGATTTTTTAGAACGCGGACATCCAGCGGCAGCTCCACAAAATCTCCGGCTCCGGTTTCTTTTCTAAGAGCCTCGGAAAGACGGGACTCGTTGGCATTCGTATCTGCAACATAGAAAAGTCCCGCAAGCTCCGCGAACGCGACCCGTCCCGGAAAAAGCTCGTCCCGAACCCGCGAACGCGGGAACACATAGATGCTGCCCCGGCGGACGATCACGTTATATGGAACATCCGCCTTTTTCAGAGAATCGATATGCTCGAACGCCACGCGAACCCTCGTGTTACGATCCGCCCCGGAAAAGATCCTTGCCTGCGCCGGATAATCCTGGAATTTCTCGATCACCACACCGTTCCTGGCCGACATGGCTTCTTCGCGCTTCGCCCGATCGATCGCAAAATCCTCCGGAGCATTCACGAACGCCTGGAAATGGAGCTGACGGACCGAAGCCCCGGCACGAATACTGTTGAACCCCAGTAACGAATTCGCTCCCAGTTTCTCCGCAATCCCGACCATTAAATCAAGCGCCCATACCGTCATGACCTGCGGCAACCGGGCCACAACACGCGGAAAGAAAAGCGCATGGTCCCGGCGAAGCGGGTTGGCATTCCGGTTCACGTTGATTTCCACTCCGTCGATGGCTTCCACAAACAATTTCTGTTCAGGATATTTTGTAACGATCGCCGCATAATCAACCATGTCCTTGTCCGGAGTTTCAACAGACCTCAAATCCACCAACGGCTTTTCGGTCACCAGCTCCCTCGCTTTCCGGCCGGGATTACTGGAGTTAATGAACCCACGATCCCCGGGAATCTTCGCGACCGTCATCCCCGCGAGCAAATAAAAGTCGTTGGCTCTCCCCGTATCCAGCGCTCCTTGGATCCGACCCCCTAAATCACGCATTTCCGCACGCGGCTCCGCGACGGGTTTCTGTCCTTCCGATTCGGGAGTTTCCGGAGCATTCCTTATCACTTCCCTGAAGTCATCAACGGCTCTCTCCAGGTTCTTTATAAATTTCTTGTCAGCATATCTGACATGAGCTGTTTGGATAATATGATCGGCCACTGCTAAAAGATGTTCCCGATACGCAGAATTTTGTAATTCGGGCATCTTATAAACACTCAGAATTTCGCTGCGGATTTGAGGCATTCGTTCCTCTTTTTCAAAGGAATATGACATCGCTAATCCCGAAAGACGGGAATGGATCCTTTCAAAGAGTTCATACTCACGAGCAGCCACCCCTTGAGCCCTCTTTTCCTCTTTCCATTTGCCTCGATAGAGGGCACGCCACGAAAACATCGCTTTATAAAAATCCGCCTCGTCCATATCGCCAGTTGAACCAAGAAATCGCATAAAATCAGCATCGACTGTTTCGGCCGTCAATGTCGCAGGTGCGTCACGATTCTGTTCGGGCAATTGCGCCTGGAGTTGTTCTTTCTCTGTCATGATGGCCTTTTCTTGCTTGTCCAGCATCCCGAGGGCGCCTTCAATTAGTTGATATTCACTCACATCTATCGTTTTGTTCTTCGAAAAAGCCTCCTCAATTTGGGCCTTCCTCGCCTTCAATCTTTTTACTTTTCCATCGATCACTTTAGCTCTGATAGTCAACACGTCGATTTCAACTCGCAGCTTATGCTCGGCTTCCGCCGTTAAAGTCGAAGCTGCGGATGTCGCTTCCTGATTCTGCACAGTAGATTCAGACGCATGCGTCGGTAAAAGCTGGCGTTGGGGAGCTACCTGCAAAAGCCGCGATCCTTCTGCCTCCTTTTCCGACGTCACATCAAGAGCAGGTCGTGCGAGCACTGGCTTTGTTAACTTTTTAGCTGTTTTTGTTGCTGATTTTGATTCTTTTTTGAGAGTCCGTTTGTCAGACTCCGAAGGTTCTGATTTCCCGGTAACAGCAGCGCGATCTTCCTCAGCTTTCTTGGCAATCGCAGCAGCGGCGCGATCTTCCTCAGCTTTCTTGGCAATTGCAGCAGCACGATCTTCCTCGGCTTTCTTGGCAATTGCAGCAGCACG
>MHFU01000036.1:9027-9364 GCA_001804345.1 Omnitrophica bacterium RIFOXYB12_FULL_50_7 | reverse complement strand
GCGGAACAGACGCAGCTCACGGCCGCGCTCGCGGATGTGAGTCTTGCCAGGTTCTCGATGACGGTGGCCGGAGACGATGTGAGTTACGGCTGGCAGAGCACGGATAAGAAAACAAATTATACGCTGACGGACAGTTTAGTTCAGGCAAAACAAGCGGATGGATCGTTTGCCGCGGTTCATGACTACGGTGTTTCGGCGCAGGTTCGTGTTTCAGCAGCATATATGGCCGCGAAGAAAGCGGAGATTTTGTCGCAGCTGACTGTAGAGGAACAAGCGCAGCTCACGACGGCACTCACGGATGTGAGTCTTGCCGGGTTCTCGATGACGGTGGCTGGGG
>MHFU01000036.1:3832-8967 GCA_001804345.1 Omnitrophica bacterium RIFOXYB12_FULL_50_7 | reverse complement strand
CACGGTGGCGGGTTTGACTGCGGCGGAACAAGCGCAGCTCACGGCGGCACTTACGGATGTGAGCCTTGCCGGGTTCACGATGACACTGGCTGGGGACGATGTGAGCTACAGTTGGCAATCGTTGGATAAGAAGACGAGTTACACACTGACGGACAGTTTAGTTCAGGCGAAACAAGCAGATGGATCGTTTGCCGCGGCTCGTAACTATGGTTTCTCGGTACAGGTGCGGATATCGAGGAGCGCAATGCCGAGTACGGTGGTGGGTCTGACTGCAGTGGAACAAGCGCAGCTTACGGCGGCACTTACGGATGTGAGTCTTGCCGGGTTCACGATGACGGTGTCCGGGGATGATATCAGTTTTGGATGGCAGGGCGCGGATAAGAAGACGAGTTACACGTTGACGGATAGTTTAGTGCAAGTGAAACAAGCGAATGGCACGTTCGTTCCGGCTCGTGACTGGGGCTTCTCCTCGCAGGTTCGCATCGCGAAGTCCGTGATCACGGAACAGCTGAATGCTTTAAAAACTCAGTTAAGCGACAAAGAATGGAATGATCTGAGTGCTGCGTTGGCGACGTCCGACGATCCCCGCATCGCGTTTTCGATGGTGACGGGCGGTGACAATATCGGGTATAGCTGGCAATCTCTGGATGATACAGCGTCTTATAATTTGAGTCTTTCGCGGATGTATTTCGCGGATGGATCCCTGGGATGGGACGCTTCGTTTACGACCCAGTTTCGGGTGAGTTATGAGCTTTTCCTCCAGGAAAATCCAGCGTCCGACATTCAAGACGACCAGCTTGCGGCGTACCAGGCCTCTCTGATCGATGCGCAGTCGTCCCCGACGGGTATTACTCAGAGTGTTTCCGGTGATTCAAATTCCTGGTCCTGGAGCAGCAGCGACCGGAAATATAATTATTCGATCGCCAAAGAACGTTCATATTATTCCAACAATATTGATTTCACGATCAAGACGACCCTGACGCTGCAGCAGTTTGTCAGCGGCGGACTCATGCGGACGCTTTTGGGCGAGCTACCCACCGCGGAACGCGAAGGGTTTGAGGCCGCACTTGCTGATTTCCGAGGATACTTCTCGGTCAGCGTTATCGGCAAGAGCGAAAATTTCAGCTGGCAATCTTTGGATGGGAAGACCGCCTATGGGGTTTCGAGGACGAGCAAGCGAGTCACGAGCAGTACGGACGAGCCACCTCCGGAGGCATCATTCTCCGATGTTTTCGAGACCCATTTCTCGGTTTCGAAACGCGAAAGCCTTGTGGCCTTCACGCAGATCCTGAATTCGGCAACTCCGCCGGTTGTGATCTCGACCACAACGCCCCCGGGGAATGAAAAGGCCGTGCTCGAGGCCGTGCTTGCGGATCCTTTAGTGACGATTACCCGGACTCAGCAGGGCTCCGAGACGACTTATTCCATTTCCACAAGCTCCCGTCCCAGCGACACTTTCTCGCTAAGCCGGAACGCGGCCTTGCCGGAAGCAAAATGGGAATATTCGGCGCGAACAAGGGTCACTCTCGATCAGCTCAATCTTGCCCGGGCCCAGATCACCGACCCGGACATGCTCGCCCAGACGGCCTATGACGAGATCTATCAATCAACGAGCGGCTATGTCAAGTCGTACAGCTGGGAAGTTCCCGGAAGCGGCATGAGTTACGTCCTTGATATTAATTCAAGAGCCCCGACAGGGACGGCTGGTGGTTACACGACAGTCGCGACATTCAGCCGCCAGATCCAGGTTTCCCGTTCCGTGATTGAAAGCCAGATCGCTCTTGTTAAAGATCCGAGCCAGATACCCGTCCTTCCGGGCGATGCCGAGAGAACGGCTTATACCTGGTCCAGGAGCGGCACTTCGGACAGTTTTTCATGGATCACGGGGCAGGGACTGGTATCACATTCGATCTCGCTCGACAAACATTTCAAGCTAGCGGATGGCACGGGAGAAACCACGGTGGCGACTTATTCGAAGTCGACCCGCGTGAGCCGCGCGGACGTCATGGCGATGATAGATAGCGTGCTGAATCCCACCGAAAAAACACAGCTCCAGGCCGCCTTGACGGCTTCGGTTCCGCCCCTTACCACGAATTTCACTCTTGTTGAAACTGGATCCGGCAAAAGCTACTCCTGGTCATCGGCTGATGGCAATGATTCTTATCGTATCGACGTGGAATCCCAGGTCCCGACGGGGACGGCGGGAGGGTTCACAACGACCGCATCGTTCAATGCCCAGACGCAGATAAGTCTTGAGACTCTTCGTGCCCTCATACCCCTTGTCCAGGATCCTACCGAAAAAACTCTGCTTGAAGCCGCCCTTGCTGACGGGATGAGCGAGCTCGCCTACACATCTTTTTCGAGGACCGTCGCGGGAACGCAAATATCCTATTCCTGGAGTTCCAGGGACGGTAACACCAGTCACACGGTTTCAGTGGAACAGGACCCGAATGCGGCCCTCGGAGTCAAACGCGCCAAATATAGCAGCTCGGAAAGGATTGCCCGGAGCGTGTTTCAGGGGCTGATCCCGTCGGTTAATGATTCCGGGGAGCGTGCGCTGCTGACTGAAGATCTCGCAGCGACAGCTGGCCAACAGGACTATCTTTCGTTCTACCAGCAAACAGCGGGGGAAAATATTTCTTACTCCTGGTCCGCGCCGGACGGGAATCTGACGCATACGATCAATGTCGACTCGGCGGACGCGAACCGGCTGAGTTATTCAAGACAGGTGAGAGTGAGTAAAGAAACTGTTGCTGAAGAGATCGCCGCAAGTGCCAAGCTCACAAGTGAGGAAAAGGTCTCACTCCTGACAAAATTGGGAGAGTACGCGGCCTTCTTTTATAAATCGATCACCGGGTCGGAGATCGCGGACATCGCTTTTACGTGGTCCCTGGCGGGAGCTTCCGCGCTCGGACTGGCGATCACGCACACTTTGACGACGGCTCTGAATGGCGGTTACAACTGGGAGGTGGATGAGGTGGTTTCCCGGTACGATTCAAGGGTTGTCAACCAACCCGATGCTACTGTGCGTGTCTCGAGGAGAAATATTTGCGGGGTCTTAATTTACAAAGATGTCCCAGCTCCCGGTTTCGGAGGGTTTGGGGTCAATTGGAAGGATGAACAGTGGCAGAACCAGGATGTGTCGCGTTCAGTCTCGTATCATTCTTCATTGGCCGGAGGTGTTATGGACTCCGAAAGTTATTCTGTCACTTCCCGGAACGGACTGGAAACAAGGACAGCGAGCCGGGATAACGCAGCCGCGCCGTTCGTCCGGACTATATCCGTTCAGCAGCGGGGTTCGACCTACGAAGGCAAGAGCGGGGATTGGGTCGTGACCACTAGCAATCTTGACACCGGTTTCTCCAGCGTGGCAGGGGTCACCAAGACTTCCGCGCAGATGGTCGAGCGCGAAGCGGATGTCGCGGGCGGTTTCAAGGAAACGGGCGTGAGTTATACGATCGACGCAGGGATCGATGCTGTTAAAAAAGATACCGAGGGACACGTTGTTTTCGACACAGCGGGGTTCTACTACGATCTTTCCATGAGGATTGAGGACCGCGGGTCCGACGGAACAGGCGCCACCTATCAGGGACAAAAAGGGATCTGGACCAAAACATTAAGCCAGCTCGGCGCCGGGTTTACGGAAGTGGGAACGGGTGATACGGGCTTGACGGAATACAGCCTGGAGCTTGAACGAAGTGTTTCCGGAAAACGGGAAACTTTTTCAATCAGCGGCTACAGTGACAGAACTTTTTCGGGAGGCGATCTTGAGCTCTCGACACAAACACGGGCTTGGGGGACGTTCGGCGGGAAAACCGGGATGTGGGTTACGAGCGTTAGCGGTTATGGCGAGAATTTTTCGGTCCAGGGATCGACGTCCTACAGCCGCAGCCTGACCGAGATCAATCGAAACGGGGTCTCGACCGGCGTCACGTTCACGATCGACAACTATGGCGCGGATTTTGCTGAGACTTCAAGTCTCAAGTATGGGAAGAACACAATTGAAAACGTGCTTCGCAATCAATACGGCGACACCTGTACCGAGGTGGGTGGTAAATGCGGGTACTGGGTCCAGACATCTTCTCTCCTCAGTTCAACTTTTGGCGAAATGGATAGCAGCACTTTCAATCGCCAGACGACGGATCGGGCGGATGAAGATATCTCGTACACAGTGAGTGGCTATAACGCCACATTCACCGGCGCGCAAACCGGCGGGCGGCTCCAATACTCAAAGACTGAAAAAGAACACAATGCTGTTTATAGAACAGGGGAACCTCCAGTTATCGGGAACGGCGTCAGGATTTCAAATAACCTGACGAGCAATTTTGAGGATGTTTCCGGGTCCCCGGCGATGGCAACCCTAGCCATGGCCAGTGAGTCGGCCCAGGACGTTCTGGCTCAAGGCGGCGTTGTTGTCTATCAAGATGCGACGCAGGGACAATCATGGATCTTTGCGGACAATGTTCTTCGTAAGTATGAATGGGATCCGGCCACGCAGACGTTCGGGCGTCTGTTGCAGCGAGACGTGCTTCCTGAAACGACTTTTAAAGATGCGACGGTTTCTCTCACCCAAGGCTGGAATCGTATATCGTTTCAGTTTGATCCCGGAATAACCGCCGCACAATTCAGAGAGCTTTTTTCGAACCAGATTAGTGTGATCTGGCGGTGGGATGCCTCTACCCAAGCATATCAGGCTGTTGGGGACAAAGAAAAAATGCAGGCCGGGGTGGGTTATTGGGTCGAGAGCCGGAACCAGACGGTGTTGTCGCAACCCTTCAAAAACAATACCGGTTCATCTAACTGGATGGTCCTGCAGAAGGGCTGGAATCTTGTGTCAGGTGTTGAATGCAATAAAATATCCGATCTTGGCGGCTACATTCTACCCAACGGTGACCCGCTTATCACTGGCACAGTGTGGGGATTTGAAAATGGCAGGCAGGTTAAGGTCGACTTGTTTGAAGCAGGAAAGGGGTATTGGCTCTATTCATCGACGGGCGGGATCCTATATGAAAGGCCGGTCGAAAGTACGTCGTATCATTATTATGGTGAAGAGGGCGCAGAGAATCAGTTGGTCATGGTCCATAATAATTTGACGGGCGAAGATGAAGTGCGTTTTGGGTTGCCCTCCACCGGCA
>MHFU01000036.1:0-3803 GCA_001804345.1 Omnitrophica bacterium RIFOXYB12_FULL_50_7 | reverse complement strand
TTCTTGAGACAGTATGATGAGCGCATCAACGGGATCAGGACCGGAATCACGGATGTTATTTCCGGATATAACGCTGATTTCACAGGTGCGCTTTCCGGCCGGAAGCTTGATTACTCAACGACGGAAAAGGAAGGAGACTCGGAGTGGACACGGAATTTCAGCAATCTCAAGAGCGATTTTACGGCCCAGGATTCTACGAAGTACAGCCGTTCATGCAGCGGAAGCGCCGAGGTTTGCCAGGTTACCACCTCCGATCTGGATTTCAATCTTCAGCCGGGAGATGATGTTACTTTCACGATCTCCAACTATAACAGTACGTTCTCCAACACGACGGGTCTGGAAGCGGCTACCCAGATCAAGGAATCCGGAACCGATCATTTTGACGTCACGACCGACTGGACCCGGACTTACAGCGGGCTGGGGCTCACCTTCAACGGCTCCATAGCCAATTTTGCGGCGAAAGAGGGAGAGACAGAGTACAGCTTGCAGCGGGAAGTGCGAGGGACGACGGTTTCCGGAAATCCGGCTGACTGGTCCTACGTTTACGGCAATCTGACATCATCTTTTACGCATCAGGATTCGAGCCTCTACAGCATGATGATGACGGAATATGGAGTCGATTTTACAATCGAGGTCGAAGATCCGGTAGCGGGCGTCACCACCGAAACCCTGCAAGGCGATGCTACCCACACGGTTAGCGGTTTCGATCAGAATTTTAACGCGCACTGCGCCAGCTCATGTCCCGAGCTGGAGTTCAGCAAACAGATCAAGACCTACAACACGACCAATTCTTTCGGAACGGGCGACTGGACCTATCGTTTTAGCAAGCTCTCGAGCAGCTTCGGCGTTCAAACGGGGATCACGAAGTACGATATTTTCAAGGAAGAGGCCCGCGCCTCCCATTTCGGGCTTGAGGCTACCTGGACCCGGAATATCAGCGATCTAAGCGCCGGGTTCCTTGGGCAAGTTTCCACAGATTACTCCCGGACTTACACGCAGGGTGTTTACACCTATTCGATCGGGGACTATGAAAATTCGGCGTTCGATACTCCCGAAAGTGAACTCAGACTTTCGGTGACCCAAAAACTACCCGATGCTGCGGGACTGAACCAGGGAATTACGACCACGCGCCGGGCGACCGCTACTTTCGGCGTGGATAACGTGGAAAATGCATTTGCGGATTTCATGAAGAACCTGATCTCGTACTCCGCGCAGCTGGATATCTCTGCCTCGCAGAACGGCAGTTTGATCCGGACCGCGAGCTACGCGATCGTGGAAGGTGGTGTGGGCCAGACCGATCGCGTTACGACGGATCTTCTCAGAGCCGGCATCACCGAAAAGATTTCAGAGACGGTCACCGAGTACAGGACTTACACAGAACTTGATTTTGGAACGCTGAAAAGTACAGAGCAGCAGGAAGATCGGATCGATGACACCGGATATCAGGGGAGAAGCACACTGATCACGAGGTTCGATATCCAGAATAACGCGCGTGGAGCGGCTGTCGGCTGGTTGCGTTCGTTCGATCTTGACCGGATGACGACCCGGAGCGTGAGCTACCGGGATGCGGCCTTGACTGGGATCACATCGATCAGCGACACCTATTATGCCTGGGTCGCGGGTCGGGGCCGGTCCGAGGTGATGTCGGTCGTTTGGGATGATACGTCGTTCGGGACGAAAACGTATCAGGATATCCTCGGCGTCCTTGGCGCAGGAATGACCGCGTCGCAGATCTCGCAAAATACATATACGCCCGAGGGAGTTCTCCTGAGTCAGCAGACCTATGACGCTCGCGGGCTGGACGTCCAGTCGGTGGCTGCCTCCGAGCTCGCAGCCCTCTGGAATTCCGTCTCGGCGGTCCTGGCTTCCGCCCTGGTCTATCTGAAGCTGGTGCGGGAAGACTTTTTTGTCGGGGCAAGATTCCTGGAAATAAAAGACACTACGAATAATTATAAATATGCGAACGGGGTCCGGATCACGGAAAATCAAACGATCCATTATTACAGGAAGAGCCCCACCGAGTGGGTTCGGGCATCCGAGGTCACGAACCAATCGTGGAAAATGGCTTATGCCGAGACGCGGGATCCCAAGGCGAGCAACCTGCTTCTTTCGCGCACATATTTTCGCGAGGACGGTCAAACCAGGGATTACACAATTTCCTATAACGCGGATGGCACGGAAGCTACCCGTGCACAGTATGTCTATCAAACAACGGGTGCAACCCCGAAGGACAAGGACCTGACGGGGGTTGTGACCTACACTATTTCTACAAAGACGGATGCCATCACGGGCGCGGTTACAAAATATGACATCATTTCAAGCGTCCAGCTGACCAACATCTTCACGGCAGGCCAGTTATCGACGGCGACCACGCTTGAAGCTGAGTTGATGCAGAAAGTCGCGGATGCGAAGCCTGATACTGATACTGATACTGATACTTTGGCAGGGGTTCAGAGTACGCTTGGGAGTCTGCCCTACGGTCAAACGTTCACGATCGTGAACGCCTCGATCGCGTATGAGACCGGGACTGCTGCGGAGCTCGAGAGTGGAACAAAGCCGAGCTATGTCACTTCCCTGGAATTCAACTATAACCTCGAAAACACGACGACGATCGCCCGGGCGGAAACTTATGCTTTGCAAGGGGGGGCGCTCAGACTCCTTCAAAAGAAATATTTTTATACCGATGCCGCCGACATCGCCAAGTATGGTGAAAATGCTGTCCGGTATTCCGAAAGTTACGCGACAGGTCCCGAGGGAGCCGGGCAGCGCGTCGTGGAGTCCATCACCGATTATTCTTATTACACAAGCGACGACTATTCGGATGATTACAAGCTGTACAAGACAGAAACTTTCGGCGTCGTAAGCGGTGCCCGTGCCTGGCTGGACCAGGAGGTCTTTTACAATACGTCCGCGGAATATCTTCAGACCTGCGGGCAGACTTGTTTTGATGCGGCCACGTATGGGCATCAGGCCATGGGAACGTACGATTATGTCGCGATACCCGCCGCGCTTGAAAATACGATTCCCGTGACCAGCATGGTGACAAGGAATAATTATAAATCCGCGGTTCAGAATTATACGCTGAATATCTATGATGCCGCCACACACGTAAGGATCCGCGAAGACACCTACGAACGTCAATACAGCACGGAAGACAACATTGTCTATCAAAATGACACACAGGTGTGGGTCCTTACGGATAATGTACTCAGTGTCTACGCGTGGGATTCGGCCACGCAGACCGTCGGCCGGCTGTTAAGACGGGATGTGTTGCCCGCGACGAGTTTCGAGGACGTGACGATTTCCTTGTTTGCGGGTTGGAACCGTATATCGTTCCAGTTTGATCCCGAGACAACAGCCGCGCAATTTAAAGCGCTTTTTCCGGGCAGTGTCGAGGGGACAAGCGTTGTTGAGGAAATTCAAGCGTGGGATCCCACTACCGCTAGTGACCGGGTTGTTGGGGATGGAGAACAGCTGCAGGCGGGAGTGGCTTATTGGGTTAATAGTGATGGCGCAGGGTCGCAAACGTTTGAAAATGCGACCGGTTCTCTGAATTGGATAGTCCTGCAACCGGGTTGGAATTATGTGTCGGGTATTGAATGTGAGAAAATATCCGATCTAGGCGGTCACGAAAACATATTGGGTACTGTGTGGGGGTGGAATCCTCAGAGCCAACGATCTGATAAGGTCGACTTGCTCGAAGCGGGGAAAGGTTACGGGATCTATTCACTGACGGGCGGGGTTCTGTATTCGGAGCCGATCGAAAGCACGACGTACCCTTCTGAAATAATCTCAGGGATTCG
>MHFU01000035.1:3293-10974 GCA_001804345.1 Omnitrophica bacterium RIFOXYB12_FULL_50_7 | reverse complement strand
GAGGTTCCCAAAGAACGTAAGGACGGGCACAAGGCCCCGAAGCTCGTCGTGAAAGGATGTCGTGAGCATAATCTGAAAAATATCGATGTGTCTTTTCCTCTCGGGCTTTTCATCTGTGTGACCGGAGTTTCCGGATCCGGCAAGAGCACACTTGTTCACGACATCCTTTATAAGGAACTCCACAACCGGATCTGGAAAACCGAGTATAAGGTGGGAGTGTTCGGAGCGCTTGAGGGTGCGGAACGGATCGACAAAATTATCGAGATCGACCAGGCGCCGATCGGCCGCACGCCGCGATCGAACCCCGCGACTTACACGGACATTTTTGGATTTATTCGAAAACTTTACAGTGACACGGAGCTTTCCAAGCTCCGACGCTATTCCCAGTCGCGTTTTAGTTTTAATCTTAAGGGTGGGCGTTGTGAGAATTGCCGGGGAGCGGGATCCGAAAAACTCGAGATGAGTTTTATGCCGGATCTTTTTGTGGTGTGTGATTCTTGTCGCGGCAAGCGTTACAACGAGCCAACCCTGGAGGTCCGTTATCAGGGCAAAAATATCGCGGAGGTGCTGGACCTTTCGGTCCGGGAGGCGATCGGATTTTTTGCGAGGCTCTCCGTGATCCGTGAGCGGCTGGAAGTTCTCGAAGCGGTCGGGCTGGGTTATCTAAAACTCGGACAATCCTCAACCACGCTTTCGGGTGGGGAGGCACAGCGTATCAAGATCGCAGCCGAGCTCATAAAAAAAGCGACGGGCAAAACACTTTATCTTCTGGACGAACCCACGACAGGACTTCACTTTGGGGATATCCAGCATCTTCTGAAGGCGCTTTTTGATCTCAGGAGTCAGGGCAACACAGTCGTAGTGATTGAGCACAATCTGGATGTCATCAAGATGGCGGACTACGTGATCGATCTGGGGCCAGAGGGCGGAAAGGATGGCGGGTGTATTGTGGCCTGTGGTTCTCCGGAGGAGGTTGCCGGGGTTTCGAGCTCCTATACAGGGCAGTTCCTCCGCAAGGTCCTCGGAATGGGAGCCGGGTGAGTGTGATCGTTTGCTCAAGGGGAAAATAATAAAGTTCTTTTAAATGGAATCGTTCCTTGCTATATTGTGCGTGTTGTTAGTCCCAATTCTTTTCAATTTCAGAGTATCTGAAATTGGGGCGATCCTTGGCAACCATTTAAGAAAAAAATCTTAGGCAAGGATAGATTTAAATTCAGTCTCAAAAGGAGCTCCCCCATGATCATGGAAATCGGAATTGTTGCCGGAGAGATTTGGCACTTCCTTGACGAAAAGAAAAGCGCCACCGCGGATGAACTTACCAAGGGATTGAAACGCCCTCATGAACTTGTGATGATGAGTCTCGGATGGCTTGCTCGCGAAGGGCATATCACTTTGGGGACTCCCGAAAGCGGTTATTCGGCGACGCTCAATCGAAAATAATTTGCGAACGTGAAGTACTGCTGCATTCTTAGTACCGTTCCCGGCATTAAAAGGGCCCGCATATTAGCGGGCCTTTTAATTTCCAGACGGCTCGCGGCCTGCGTTCAGATCCTTCCCGGCCTTGAATCCCATTACCGCTGGCGCGGCAAAAAAGAAACTTCCAAAGAAGTACTTCTTCTCATCAAGACTCAGGTATCGAATTACAAAAGACTTGAAAAGACCCTCCTAGAAAATCACCCCTACGAAGTTCCCGAGATCATTTGTTTGCCCATCACGAAAGGCAGCAAAGCCTATCTTGATTGGATCTCCAAGGAAGTGACCGCTCTTTAGGTCATCGCGAGCCCTGTTCTTAAAGGGCGTGGCGATCTCGATTCATGAAAGAAAGATTGCTTCGTACTTACCCTCACTAAATTCCAAGAGCCAAGTACCAAGATCCCTGCCTGCGGCAGGCAAGCAATTTTCAAATTATCAATAACCAATGGCCAAATTTTGAATTTTGTTTATCGGTTTTTGGAATTTGTTTGGATCTTGGGTTTTGTGATTTGGAACTTCTCGACCTGCCGACAGGTCGGGCTAGATCTTGGAGGGTGAAACAGCGATGAAGACTTTGGCGGTCTTCTGTCCTTCATTCACGATCTGGTGGGGGAAGGAGGCGTCGAAGTAGAGGGTTTCCTGCGTCTTGAGGTCGTATTCCTGATTTTCAAGCTTGATCTTGACGTGCCCGTCAAGGATCCACACGAATTTCTCCACGCCACGTTCGTTATGTTCCTTCTCCGTCTTGCCACCGCCCTGAAGAGTCAAAAGGAGCGGGGTGATCTTCTTCTTGGAGCTTTCCTGGGTGAGCACTTCTACGTGAACATCTTTGGTGTGATGCGTGGCCGCGCGCGCTTCCTTGGCCTGATGACTGATCTGCTCGTAGCGGCGATCGACCCCAGTGTAAAGTTCGGAGAGCCCGATGCCGAGTGTCTCGGCGATCTTTTCATGGCTCTCGACCGTTCCGATCATCGTGCCGGTCTCGATGCGGGAAAGGGTGGCTTGAGCGATGCCGGTCTTCTGGGAGATCTCAACAAGTGTGAGACTTTTTGCCTTGCGAAGCGTTCGTATGCGTTGCCCTAAATTTTTAAGCATGACGGTATTTTACTCGCGCGCCTCTTTAAGTCAAGGTGAATATAACAATAATGAATAAAACATCTTATGGTATTTAATAAAATCAATATTGACAAATAGCCATATTAATGTTACCCTCCTGTCAACGTCAAAAAAAGGAGGTATCAACATGATGTACAGAACAGAAGTGAAGCGCGCATTGGGAGTCCTGGTTATCGCCACATTCTTCTTCGGAGGTCTTTCCATGATCGCCGCAGAAAAGGTGTTGGCCGGTCCGCCTAAGGCGACTTTGCAGCTTCAAGATCAGGCGCAGCCCGCGGTGATGGTGAATGTCAATAAAGCCACCGCGGAGGAGTTGGTCAAGGTCCGGGGGATCGGACCGGTCATGGCCAAGCGGATCATCGAGCATCGCGACAAGAACGGTGCGTTCAAGTCGATCGATGATCTGACGCAGGTCCAGGGGATCGGCGGCAACAAGCTGCAGCGCATCAAAGATCAAGTCATGGTCTAAGGAGCTGCGGGTGAGAAAGAGCTCTCTTGTCCGGCCGGCAAGAGAGCCATTTCTTTCGTGTTCTGAGAGAAGATTCTTTGCTAGGAAAGGTTTCCGGTGAATTTCAAAGAGGAAATGAACATTTCGGGCAGCCAGATCGGTTATCGGTGGTGTCTCATGAAGGCGATGGACGGGACGCAGAAGGTTCTCCGCGAGGATGATTCGGCGTATAACTTCGGGAAGATCCATGCCGTGAAATCCATTCTTTATGCGACCATCGAGCAAGCGGGGATGGAGACGGATCGCCTGATCTCGGCTCAGGAATTACTCCGCGAGCTTTTGACGCTTGTCGCTTTGTCGGCCGATCCTGTCCACTGTGAGCGGCACGAAGCCTCTCAAGACCGTGGGGAAGCTAAGAGCCCAGCATCATCGCTCCCGTTTTCCTCCGCAACTTGATTTGTCATGGGGGTTTTGTTACAATGCCGCCTCTTTGAACAACAGGACAACCGAGTGACAGTTACTTTGGGTGACTGTCACTATTTCCTATTTTCTCCCAGGAAAAACGATGCCTAAGCCTTTGACATTCCAGGAGTTAATACAAAAGCTGAACGATTATTGGGCGAAACAGGGCTGTCTTGTGATGCAGCCTTACGATATCGAGGTCGGCGCCGGCACTTTTTCCCCGAATACATTCCTCCGCGCTCTTGGGCCCGAGCCCTGGAAAGCCGCCTACGTTGAGCCCTCTCGGAGGCCCACAGACGGCCGCTACGGTGAGAACCCGCACAGGACCCAACATTATTATCAGTACCAGGTTATTCTGAAGCCATCTCCCGGGGATCCTCAGGAGCTTTATCTGAATAGTCTTCGCGCGGTCGGTATTGACCCGCTTTCTCATGACATTCGTTTTGTGGAAGACGATTGGGAATCTCCAACGCTCGGCGCGTGGGGACTGGGTTGGGAAGTATGGCTCGACAGTCTTGAGATCACGCAATTCACTTATTTCCAGCAATGCGGTTCGATTGATCTTGATGTCATTTCTTGCGAGATCACCTACGGCCTGGAGCGCATCGCCATGTTCCTTCAAGAGAAAGATTCGCTTTTCGATATCCAGTGGAATGACAAGATCACCTACGGCGATGTTCATCTGCAAGGCGAAAAAGAATTTTCGAAATTCAATTTCGAAGGATCGGATCCGGAGATCTACCGGCGCCATTTTGAGGATTATGAAAAACAGGCCACGCGTCTGCTCGAAGGAGGGATGGTCCTGCCGGCCTATGATTGCTGTCTCAAGACCTCGCATATTTTTAATTTGCTCGATGCCCGCGGTGCCGTGAGCGTGAACGAACGGCCGCGCTATATTGCTCGTGTCCGGGCCCTGGCCCGGCGCTGCGCAGAAGGCTACCTCAAGAGCCGGGAAGAACAGAAATTCCCGCTCTTGAAGATCAGAGACAAGAGACCAGAGACCAGGGACTAGCACCATATGAAAAAACTTTTTTTTCAAACATCATTCAATTTCAAGACTTTAGGCGTGGTAGGAAAAACAGTTTTGGGTTTTTCGTCCATGGTCTGTGGTCTATGGTCCATGGTCTGATTGTATGCCCAATCTGCTTGTCGAAATCGGGGTCGAAGAGTTGCCCGTCGGAAGTCTGGACGTCATTTATGATGAACTGACGGCAAAGGTACGTCAAAAGCTGGTGGATGAACGCATCGCTTTTGCGGATGTAAAAGTCGAAGCGACCCCTCGCCGGATTGCGCTTTTTGTTCAAGGGATTGCCACGATGCAGCCTGACCGGACACTCGAGATCTCGGGTCCTTCCTGTGAGAAATGTTATGACGCCCAAGGGAAATCCACGGCGGTGCTTCAAGGTTTTCTCAGAAGTAAAAAGGCCGCGGAAAAAGATATCGAGGTCCGGGAAACGCCGAAGGGGAAATTCATCTTCCTGAAGAAAAAAGAAAAAGGCGTAGCCGTAGCAGCTCTTCTTCCGGACCTGATTAAAGGGTTTCTCGCTTCGCTCTCTTTCCCCAAGCTCATGCGCTGGGAGCCGTCAGGGTTCCGTTTCCCTCGTCCCATCCGGTGGCTGGTTGTTTTGATGGATGCCAAAAAGATACCGATGGTGCTCGCCGATGTGAAGTCCGGCAACAAAAGTTTTGGCCACCGCTTTCTTTCGCCGCAAAGTTTCACGATCCTAAAGGCTGATTGGAAGACTTATGTCGCGCTTCTGAAAAAGAAACACATTATTCTGCCGATTGTCACTCGCGAGGCCTTGGTGCGCGGAGCTCTCAAGAACCGCTTTTGGCAAAAACAGAGCGACGAAGAATTGGCGCACATGAACGCTCATCTTGTAGAAGAGCCCTTCTTTTTGGAGGGGACTTTCTCTCAGGAATATCTCGAGCTTCCCGCGGAAGTGCTCGCAAGCTGTATGAAGAAGAACCAGAAGGTTTTTGCCTGCTACGACGCCAAGGGGAAGATGAAAAATCAGTTCGTGGCCGTGATGAATGGTAAACGCAATGGGCTCGCAAAGATCCGTTCAGATTATGAAAATGTTCTGGATTCGCGATTGAAGGATGCCCGTTATTTCTACGAAATGGACACACGTGAGTCGTTTGAAAATAAGAAGCCTGTTCTCGCTCAGCTCGTTTATCTCGGGAAGCTCGGCTCTGTCCTCGACAAGACCGAGAGGCTTGAAAGGATGGCGGCGGAGTTCGCCGCGGCGGCAGGACAAAAGGAACTTTCCCAGGACCTCGCACGGGTTGCCTCACTTTCCAAGATCGATCTTGTAAGCCATCTTGTTTATGAAATGCCGGACCTTCAGGGGATCGTGGGGCGGGAATATGCTCTGGAGGCGGGAGAGAAAAATGAGGTCGCTGTTGCCATCGGTTTCCAGTACCTGCCCAAGAACCTGACGGAAGATCACTCCAGGGTTAAAAAGTCCATGAGCCTTCTCGGGACGCTCTTTGGGATCATGGATCGTTTGGACCTTTTGATCGGGGCTTTGGGTTCGGGCATTGAGCCCACGGGAAGTCAGGACCCTTTTGCGTTACGTCGTGCCGGAGGTGTTGTGGCGAAACTTGTTCGCGCGTTTGAGCTCTCTTTCTCTTTGGAAGAAATGATCGCGGCGAATGTGAAGCTCTACGGCGAAAAATTGACCCAAAAGGAAGATTTGAAAGCGAGACTTTTAAAATTCCTTCAGGAGCGTGTGTCCTTTGAATTGGGTGTCAAGCCCGGCACGCGGCCTTTCGAGATCCTTCAGGCGGTCATGCGTTCTTCTTTCGAGGATATTGCGGATGTATTTAAAAGGTTTGAAGTGTTGACCGGAATGGATCAGAAGGTCTTGATCAAGGCGGCCAAAGTGATCCAGCGTACGGCAAACATGCTGAAAGGTTACGACAAGACTCCCGGGGAGCCGAAAGAGGAGCTTTTGGTCGAAATGCAGGAAAAGAAGCTTTCTGAATTGCTCCGCACGGGAGCCAAGGACGTCACTGAACCCCTTGAAAAAGGAGACTATGAAAGGGCGACGCGGCTTTTCGCGGATCTTTTCTCGGTACCGCTCAATGACTTCTTTGACCATGTACTGGTGAATGCGGAGGACGCGGTTTTACGTGAGAATCGGATGGCGCTTGTCGCGAAGGTCAACCGTCTTTATACGGCAAAGATCGCCGATCTTTCGGTGCTGTCCAGAATTGACGAAGAGTGATATAATCCGCCCTCTTCCGGTGGGGTGTCGACGCTAAATTTGTATAGAGACGTCTATCGTACCGTTTACCCGTAATAACAAAATCGAAACAGTGCAAACCTCTTTCAAGACCCCTGAAGGTTCTTCAGAGGATAGTTTTTAAACTGATCCGCCATAAAACTTGGCGGATTTCCGCCGAAGGACGGATTCGTCCGACGGTTTGTGGCGAAAAATTCTCCCCGCCTTCTGCATTTCGCAGAACGCGGCGGGGTTCATCTAAAAAGGAGCAACCATGAGTACCGCGACATGCAAGAAATCCTCAAAATCCAAGTCTAAATCCAAAGGTGCAAAACTCGTTTATTTCTTCGGCAAGGGTAAGGCTGAAGGGGATGCCAAGATGAAAGATCTTCTGGGCGGCAAAGGTGCGAACCTTGCGGAAATGACGAATATCGGCATTCCCGTTCCGGCCGGCTTTACGATCACAACTGAAACCTGCGATCTTTATAACAAGAACGGCAAGAAATGGCCCGCGGGTCTTGAAGAACAAGTCCGTGAGAACGTCGCCAAGCTCGAAAAAGCCATGGGCTTGAAGCTCGGGGATCGGAACAATCCGCTTCTCGTTTCCATTCGCTCAGGCGCTGCGGCTTCCATGCCGGGCATGATGGATACCGTGCTCAATCTCGGTCTTAATTCCGAGGTGGTGCAGGGGTTGATCGTTAAGACGGAGAACGAACGTTTCGCGTGGGATTCCTATCGCCGTTTCATCCAGATGTTCGGCGATGTCGTGATGGAAGTGCCGCACGATGATTTCGAACATGTTTTGGAGAAGAAAAAGCAGCAGGTCGGCGCAAAGTCCGATACCGAGCTCAATGCCAACGATCTGAAAGACATCGTTCGCCAGTACAAGAAGATCTATTTGGATCATACGAAGGAAGAATTTCCTCAGGATCCTTTCGATCAGCTCGTCAAA
>MHFU01000035.1:2234-3274 GCA_001804345.1 Omnitrophica bacterium RIFOXYB12_FULL_50_7 | reverse complement strand
ATTCATGGAACAATCCTCGTGCGATCAAGTACCGCCAGATCAATGAGATCCGCGGTCTTCTCGGTACGGCCGTGAATATCCAGGCCATGGTGTTCGGGAATATGGGCGAAACTTCCGGGACCGGCGTTTGCTTTACGCGCAATCCTTCGACCGGTGAGAATAAGTTCTACGGTGAATATTTGATCAATGCCCAGGGGGAAGACGTTGTGGCCGGTATCCGCACACCGGAACCGATCGAGGTTCTTTCCAAAAAATGGCCTGTGGTTTACAGGCAGCTGGATGCGATCCGTCTGCGTCTTGAAAAACATTACAAGGACATGCAGGACATTGAATTCACGATCCAAGAAGGGAAGCTCTACATCCTTCAGACCCGGAACGGCAAACGGACTGCCGCCGCGGCCGTTCGTGTCGCCGTCGAGCTCGTGAAGGAAAAAGTGCTTACCCGGGATCAGGCTCTTTTAAGGGTGGATCCCAAACAGCTGGATCAGCTGCTCCATCCGACGTTCGATCCCAAACAGAAAAAAGATGTGATCGCGAAGGGATTGCCCGCTTCGCCGGGTGCCGCGACTGGTAAAGTAGTGTTCACCGCCGAAGATGCCGAAGCTTGGGCGAAAAAAGGTGAAGCGGTGATCCTGGTTCGCATCGAGACCTCGCCGGAAGATATCGGTGGTATGAATGTCGCGAAAGGTATTTTGACAGCGCGTGGTGGGATGACGTCGCACGCGGCTGTGGTAGCTCGCGGGATGGGAAAATGCTGCGTGGCCGGTGTCAGCGATATTCAGATCGATTACAAGGCCCGTCAGTTTACTGCCGGAAAAGCGGTCGTGAAAGAGGGGGATTTCATTTCTCTCGATGGCAGTCTGGGTCAGGTTTATCTTGGCAAACTGAATACCATCGAATCCAGACTTTCCGGAGATTTTGCAACCCTGATGAAGTGGGCCGATGAGACCCGCAAGCTGAAGGTCCGGACGAACGGGGATACGCCGCACGATGCGGAAGTGGCCCGCCGTTTTTGCGCCGAAGGTATCGGACTTTGTCGT
>MHFU01000035.1:2091-2172 GCA_001804345.1 Omnitrophica bacterium RIFOXYB12_FULL_50_7 | reverse complement strand
GGACAAGTCCGGCCGTGAGAAGGCTCTGGCGAAGCTCCTGCCGATGCAGCGCGGGGACTTTGAAGGGATCTTCGAGGCGAT
>MHFU01000035.1:313-2076 GCA_001804345.1 Omnitrophica bacterium RIFOXYB12_FULL_50_7 | reverse complement strand
CGATCCGTCTTTTAGATCCGCCGCTTCATGAATTTCTCCCTCAGGAAGCTGCCAACCAGCAGGAAATGGCGGATGTCATGAAGGTGCCTGTCGAGGTCATCAAGCAGAAGGTGGAAGCGCTTCACGAATTCAATCCGATGCTCGGTCATCGAGGCTGCCGTCTTGGGATCACGTATCCCGAGATCTACGCCATGCAGGTCCGTGCCATCATTGAGGCGGCTTGCAACCTGAAGAAAAAAGGCATCAAGATCATTCCTGAGATCATGATCCCGCTCGTTGGGACCAAAAAGGAACTCGATATCTTGAAGGATCTTTCCATTGAAACCCTCAACAAGGTTTTCGCGGAAAAGGGAACCCAGGTGGAATACATGATCGGAACCATGATCGAAGTGCCGCGGGCGGCGCTTACTGCGGATCGTGTTGCGGAGAGCGCCGAATTCTTTTCGTTCGGCACGAACGATCTGACACAGATGACGCTCGGTTTTTCGCGCGACGATTCCGGTTCTTTTATGGGCGCCTATCTCGATCAGGGCATTTACGATAAAGACGTGTTCCAGTCGATTGATGAAGAAGGTGTCGGATTTTTGATTCAACTCGCTGTGGAAAAGGGCCGTAAAACAAAGAAGGACCTGAAGATCGGTATTTGCGGTGAACATGGCGGCGATCCTAGTTCGATCGCTTTCTGTAACAAGGTCGGGATGAATTATGTTAGCTGCTCGCCTTATCGCGTTCCGATCGCAAGACTTGCGGCGGCTCAGGCGGTATTGCGTCAAAAAAAATAGACACGTGTTTTTCTAGGAGTTTAACCTCTGCCCCGCCATCGGCGGAACGGAGGGACCCTGATCTTATGGCAGGCAAAAAAAAGAGAAAAAAGAAGGCGCGTTCCGGTCGCGGGACGAAGCCGAAACATTTCAAGAAGAAAGCCGGACGGGGACGCCGCAAGCGTTCCCGTCTTGTTTCCCGCGTCCCCAAGCTTTCGAAGTCCAAGAAGCATCCTCCTGAAAAATCTCCGGTTTCTCTCGAAGAAACCGAGGCCCTCCTGCGCCGCGAAAGAGAACTTCAGAAAGAAGCGGAGAATATCCTCAAGATCGAAGGAGGTCCTGACCGTCGCAAGCGTGAACGTGAGGACGCAGAGCCGGATGCTAATGCGGATGACGCCTCGGATCAAACTCTTGACCGCACGACGATGAGGATTTATCTCGACCAGATCGAACATATCCCGCTTCTGACGCCTGAAGAAGAAATCTCTCTGGGACAGAAAGTCCAGGCGGGGGGTGCTCGGGGCGAGGAGGCGCGGCAACGGATGATCCGCGCGAATTTGCGCCTGGTGATCTCGCTGGCGAAGCGCTATTCCCACATGGGACTCGCGTTCTCGGATCTCGTGGAAGAAGGCAACATCGGTCTCATGCGCGCCGTGGAAAAATTCGACCCGAAGAGGGGTTACCGTTTTTCGACGTATGCCTCCTGGTGGATCAAACAGGGCCTGATGCGTTCTCTTTCCAATCAGGGGAAGACGATCCGTATTCCGGTTTATATGTACGGCATTATTTCCAAGTGGCGCCGGGTCCGGGATGCTTTGATGCAGCGTCTCAGCCGGATGCCGACGAGGCGCGAGATCGCGAAAGTCCTTGAGATCCCGGCCGCGAAAGTCAAAGAAATCGAAAGCATTGTGAACCGTCCGAGTTCGCTCAACACGCCGCTCAGTCTCGACGGCACGGCCGAACTGATCGATATGCTCGAAGATGGCAAAGAACGCAATCCGG
>MHFU01000035.1:0-290 GCA_001804345.1 Omnitrophica bacterium RIFOXYB12_FULL_50_7 | reverse complement strand
AAAAGTGATCGGGTCCGGAAGCTCTTGGGGATCCTGGATGATCGGGAGCGTGAGATCCTGGAGCGCCGGTTCGGATTGCTCCATCATGATCCGCATACGCTGGAAGAGGTCGCCCATCATTTCCATGTCACGCGGGAGCGTATCCGGCAGATCGAGAGCCTCGTCCTTAAGAAGGTCCGCGCGCAACTCGCTTTGGAAGGCGACCTGTTCGAGAATTATCTTCCGCACTAAAAAACAGGATGAAGGAAGGCGGAGGGCGGAGGGCGTCAAACCTTGTTTTTCGCCATCCT
>MHFU01000034.1:619-9348 GCA_001804345.1 Omnitrophica bacterium RIFOXYB12_FULL_50_7 | reverse complement strand
TTTGGTCATAAGGCATTCCTGTTTTTGCGTCCATGCCGATCCCTGACTGGAAATAAATGGATTCATTGGGAATCAGTGTTTCTTCCAGAAAAAGTCGCGCAACGTCCGATAAAGGCTGGGTTTGACTTAGCGCATAAAAATCCGGCTCAGAAGAAATATAGTACTGCGGCTCAGGAAGAACTTCGTAGGGACCTCGGATCATGCTGGGCGGTAACGGCCCCCGGACGAGAAGAGAACCGGGTTTGTAATAGAGCGGTTCCTGTTTTTTTTCTGGAACTGCGCTTGGGGGACTTGGCTTAGTGGGAGCGGGTAGAGGAATCTCTTTCGGGACCGGCGGCGCCGCATCGTCGGCCGTGGCTGCTATGCCGGGAGGTGGACAAAGCAACAAAAGGGCGGCGATGCAGGCGCAAATTGTTTTTTTGAGGCGTTTTAAGTCCATGCGGATCCATTCCATTAGCCTTGGTCAAAAAAGTAACAAAGTCTAACATGTGGAAAAATTTGGGGGGAGAAATAATTTTGCTTAGAATAGGTGGGCATAATAGGTAGAATTCACCGTGCAGGGAACTAAATCACAGAGTTTTCGGTCTAAGGTGTCGGAGCTTGGAGTAAAAACCATGCAAGAAATTGAGAAGGAATTGATTACCAAAGCGGGGCAGGGGGATATGCGGGCCTTCCGGGAGATCTATCAAAGGGTTTCCGGATATGTCTACACGTTGGCTTATCGGGTCGTGAACACGAAACATGATGCCGAGGAAGTGACGCAAGACGTGTTCCTCAAGATTCATCGCAGTCTCAACTCTTTCAAGTTCGAGGCGTCCTTCAAGACCTGGCTTTACCGTATTGCGGTGAATACGGCTCTCAATCACGCGAAAAAAAGAAGCCGTGTGACGAGGCGCGAAGTCGAAGAGACTTTCGAGGATCCCGCGACCGTGACGCAACCCGACGCCGGGAAGCGTTTGGAAGCCGGAGAAACGGAGAGTCAACTTAAAATCTTGCTCGATCAACTGAACCCGGACCAGAGGGCTTGTATCGTGCTTCGGGAGATCGAGGGGGTGGATTATCAAGGGATTGCAAGCAGTCTTGGTATTAACATCAATACGGTCCGTTCAAGGCTCAAAAGAGCTCGTGAGACCTTGATGGTTCTCGGACGAAAGGAGGTGGCGAGCCATGGAATGTAAAAAAGTTCGAGATCGGCTCATTACCGATTATGTGGACAAGGAACTTGGCACCGAAGAGAATACCGAGGTCGGGCGGCATTTGGCTGCGTGCTCGGGTTGTCGGGAGTTTTCCGAGGCAGTCCAGAGAAGTGCCGTGATCCCTTTCAAAGAGGCTGGAGAAATGCAGCCGGATGGCGTTGTTTGGCAGAGGATCCAGGAGAAAATCGAGACGGAACGAGCGCGTTCCGGGAATTGGTTCGGGAGACTGGCAGATGCTTGGGTTCCTCTGCTAAGGATGCCGCCACCGGTTTTTCGCGTGGCATTTGTAACGGCTTTGATCCTCGTGGTTGTGGTGCTTGCAAAATGGCCGTCCAGTTACGCGGATCCGGCTTATGGCTACATCTCCGAGCAGATGACGTTCATGGGAGAGCTTCGTTCCGGAAATGCAGACCTGATGAACGGGGATCTGAAGGATTACGATCAAATGTTTGAAGCGATCGGCGGGTAATGGAACTTTTGCCCGACACGAGTTGTCTTATAAGACAGAAAAGGAGGGTTTCAAGATGAAAAACAAACTAACAACGATTATGGCAGTTTTGACGGTGGCAGGGTTGATGGCCGCGGGGCCTGTGGCTTATGCTGAATATGAGGGGGATAACCCGGAGGGCGGCAAGGGCTACAAGCATGGGGAAGGAAAAGAGTTCATGAAGGAGCTCAACTTGACCCCGGAGCAGAAAGAGAAGCTCAAGGTGCAGCGCGAAGCTAAAAAGGAAAACAACAAGGCGGTGCGCGAGCAACTAAAGGTGAAAATGCAGGCGCTCCATGAAACGATCGCAAAGCCGGACACGACCCGTGCCGATGTGAACGGATTGGTGAGCGAGGTGAACGCGCTCAAGGGACAGATGTTTTCCAAAAAGATTGACGGCGTTTTCGCCATGAAGGAGATCCTCACTCCCGAGCAGTTCGCGAAGATGCAGGAGCAGCGTAAGGGATGGATGGAAAAGAAACACAGGGGCTGGGGGAAAAAGGACCAAGGGCCGAAGCAGGATTAGTTCGAAATACCGTAAAAGCTTGTCTGCCGCTTGGCAGGTATCGAGTACTTGGTACATAGTACATAGCAACTTGTGGGAGATGGTTGGAATTTCTCCACCAAGTACTATGTGCTGTGTACACTCGTTTTTAAACGTCTGCTTCTCACAGAGCATATTTTTTGCTATCATACCCGCCCTATATGGAAACCTTATCCCTAAGACAGAACGACATTCTCCGGGGTGTCATTGAGACGCATATCGAGACTACTCAGCCGGTGGGTTCGCGCTCGATTGCTGAGAAATGCGCTATTTCTTTTTCTCCCGCGACCATCCGTCATGAGATGGGCGCCCTGGAGGAAATGGGCTATTTGACGCATCCGCATACCTCGTCGGGTCGTTTGCCGACGGACCATGGCTATCGTTATTATCTGGATCATACTTCTTTTGAAGATTGTTCCGAAGAGCCGCTGAACCGTTTTGAGGAGGAGCTGGCTCCCAAGGGTGGGGATGAGAGGCTCGAGGAGTTTCTGGACCATGTTTCACTTTTGCTTTCTTCGCTCTCCCAGGAAGTCGGGTTGACTTTAATGCCTTTCGCGGAAGTTCCGGTGTCTGAAAAACCGGGCCGTCTCAAGCTTTCTTTGCAGGGTTTGTCCCATATGCTTGAAAAACCGGAGTTCCAAGATGTTCGCCGGATCAAGAATCTTCTGGGTGTTTTTGAGGAAAAAGTGACACTGATGCGATGGGTCCTGACGCACGCGGATCCGCAACATGTGTCTGTCTCCGTAGGGCGTGAGCATTCGCACGAAGCTTTGGAAGATTGCGCCATTGTGACGGCTCGTTATGCCGCGGGGGAAGGCCGCCAGGGTGTGATCGCGATCCTGGGTCCCAAGCGCATGGCGTATCGCCAGATTATTCCGTTAGTCTCCCGCATGGCCGTGGCGGTAGGCGATATTCTTGAACCCAGGGAGCCTGAAGCCTGATGAGTCACCATCACAAAAAAAATCATAATGAAAAACAGGATGAAGGAAAGCGCCCGTCTGCCGGCGAGGTAGGGATGGCGGAGGGTGAAAAACAAGGGGTGTCGCCTGCCTCACCTCCGAATGGCGGGAAAATAGAAGTTTCAGCACAGGATTTTGAAGATCTCAAGAAAAAAGTTGAGGAGCTCGAAGGGTTACGTCAGAAATTTCTGCTTGCGGCGGCGGATTATGAAAACGCGAAGAAAAGGAACGCGCGGGAGAAAGAAGATTTCATCAAGTTTAGCCAGGAGCGAATCTTAAGGGATCTCCTTCCAGTCATAGATAATTTTGAGCGCGCGGTGGGACACGCGAACACGGCTTCCATAAAGGCTTCCGGTGAAGAAGCTTTGCAGCAGAATTTGAAGACGCTCGTTTCCGGTGTGGAGAGGGTGCAGAAACAGTTGACCGATATTCTCAAAATGCACGGACTCAAGCGGATCGAGACGGCGGATCAGGTGTTCAATCCGCATTTTCACGAAGTTGTCGCGCACGTGCCCGAAGAAGGCAAGGAAGACCAGATTGTGGACGAACTGGAGCCCGGCTTCATGCTGCATGACCGTCTTCTCAGGGCTGCCAAGGTTCGTGTCCGAGTGTCACCCCAACCGAAGGCGTCTGCTTCCGACGAAAAGCAGGACGAGATTACTTAACTCAAAGCAGACTTGTTACTCGGGACTAGGGACTCGTTTTTTCGAATCCCGAGGTACGAGTCCCGAGTCCCGGATGTCCTAAGGAATCATGACCAAACGCGATTATTATGAAGTGTTGAGTGTGCCCCGGACTGCGGATGGGGAAACCATCAAGAAAAGCTACCGCAAGCTCGCGCTTCAATATCATCCTGATCGCAATCCCGGTGATAAAGTGGCTGAAGAAAAATTTAAAGAAGCGGCTGAGGCCTACGCTGTACTGAGCGATTCAGACAAGCGGGCTCGTTACGATCAGTTTGGCCACAGCATGGGTGGGGCTGGATTTTCAGGATTCGAAGGTTTCCAGGACGCGTTCGGCGGGTTCAGTGATATTTTCGGTGATCTTTTCGAAGATTTTTTCGGTGGGAGCGGGGGCGGCGGAAGAAGGCGCGGTCGCGGGCAACGGGGTTCTGACCTGGAATATACCGTTGAGCTCGAACTCGCGGAGGTGCTTACCGGCAAGACCTTTGATCTTGAGATTCCGCGCAAGGAAACTTGCGGCGAATGCCAGGGAACGGGCGCAGAAAAAGGTTCCAAAAAAAAAGTCTGCGAGGACTGCGGAGGCCGTGGAGAAGTTCGTGTCTCTCAGGGTTTTTTCACGCTTCGAAGGACTTGCCCCCGCTGCCACGGTGAAGGGGAATCGATCGAGAAGCCATGCCAAGCTTGTCGCGGAGAGGGACGCGCGCGAAAAACACGCAAGCTGCAGGTCAAGATCCCTGCCGGCATTGAGCATGGCTCACGGCTCCGGATGACTGGCGAGGGCGAAGCCGGGCAAAGCGGTGCGTCCCGCGGCGATCTTTATATCCAGGTGCTCGTGAAAAAGAACAAGACCTTCGAACGCCAGGGCCATGACATTTATTGCGAGGTTTTGATCCCTTACACTGTCGCGGTGCTCGGGGGTGAGGTGGAAGTCCCGACGCTCTCAGGAAAGACAGGCCTCGAGATTGCGGGCGGTACCCCGGCCGGGAAAGTCCTTAAGGTTAAGGGAGAGGGCGTTCCGACTTTCGGGATGGAAGGCCGCCGCGGGGACCTGTACGTGCGCGTACAGGTTGAGATCCCGACGAAGCTGAGTAAAACGGAGCGTGAAATTCTTGAGAAGTTGGCGGTCGAGCGCAAGGAAAAGATCCAAACGAAAAAGAGTTTTTTTTAGCGATAAAGGGGGCAGGCATTCACTGCCTGCCTGTCCCCTTTATGGAGATAGGCCATGATCTACTTCGATTATCGCTACCGGGTGCTTTACGCGGATACAGACCAGATGGGGATTACCTATTACGCGAACTATCTGAAATGGTTCGAGGCCGCGCGTACCGAATATTTCCGGGCGTTGGGATTTCCGTACACCGAATGCGAAAAAAAAGAGATCTATCTTCCGGTCGCGGAAGCTCACGCTAATTATCTCGCACCTTCGACCTATGATGATGATATTACGGTGCGGGCAAGTGTGGTGGAGATCGGTAACAGCACTTTGCGTTTCGAGTATCAGGTGATGAATTCAAAAACCCAGGTTTTGCTTGCGACGGGATATACAGTGCACGTCTTCGTGAATAAGACCATGAAGCCCTGCCGCGTTCCCGCAGAGATCAAAGCAGTTGTCCAAGAGCACGCGCTTCTCAAGAAGCGTTGCCGGTGTAAATAAAAAGGCGCGCAACGGGCAACGGACAACGCTCTACGTTAAAACGTGACGTTGCGCGTTGAGCGTTGCGCCAGCGAATGCTAAAGATTTAGAAAGGTAGAAAGGGTTGTGATGCCTAAGAATATCAAAGTGAGCGTGTTGGGGGACGGCGGGTGGGGAACGGCGCTCGCGCTTGTGAATCTTCGTTGCGGCAACGAAGTGATGCTGTGGTCCGCGTTCGCGGATTACGAGAAGATCCTTCAGGAAGGACGCGAGAACGTCAAATTTCTTCCGGGCGTGAAGTTGCCCACGGACCTCAGGATCACGTCCGACCTTAAGGAAGCGGTCGATTTTGGCGACGTGCTCGTGTTGGCCATTCCTTCGCAATATCTTCGCGATGTTATTTTTAGGATCCAATCGTTTTCGTATCAAGGCAAGATCCTTGTGAGTACGGCCAAGGGGATTGAAAAAAAAACCTGCCTCCGGCCTTCCGAGATTATTCGCTCGGTTCTGGGTGAGGATCTTCCCATTGTTGTGCTGTCAGGTCCTTCGCATGCCGAAGAAGTGGCTCGCAAGATCCCGACCCTGACTGTAGCGGCCTCTGGGAATCTTAAACACGCTCAGTACGTCCAGGAGTATTTCCGCGATCCTCAATTCCGGATCTATGTTCAAAAGGACCTGACGGGAGTCGAATTCGGCGGTGCGCTCAAGAATGTGATTGCGATCGCGGCGGGGGTCTGTGACGGGCTCCAATTCGGAGATAATACCAAGTCGGGTCTCATCACGCGCGGGCTTTACGAGATCGTTCGGCTTGGGGTGAAGCACGGAGCGAACCCGAATACTTTTTTCGGGCTTTCCGGAATCGGGGACCTCATCACGACCTGTTTTTCGAAGCACGGACGGAATCTTCATGTGGGCCGAGAACTTGGCAAGGGCCGGAAAATTAAGGACATCCTCGGAGAAATGGCCATGGTTGCCGAAGGTGTGGATACTTCTTTAAGCGTGCATCAGCTTTGTGAGCGTGAGGCTTTGCAACTACCGATCATGGGAGAAGTTTACCAAATGCTTTTTCATGATAAGGATCCAGGCGAGGTCGTGGAGACGCTTCTTTCGCGCACGCCGTTTGAAGAGTGGAAAGCCTTTGATTTCAGTTCCTTCCAGCCTAAATAAAAAAGGCCGACTCAGAAAAAAAGGGGACAGGCATTAAGTAACTGCCTGCCCCCTTTTTTTTGAATGCCCTACCACCTACGCTGTACGGCTTTGTTATTTCGCCGGCGTTATATCGATCGAAGGCGCTTCAGCTTCATTCCCTTTATTTCCGAGTGACCGAGGGAAAATATCGTCCCACTTCATCGTCAAGCTGACCGTAAATGCCTGGGAGTAGGAAGTGTAAGTTCCGTCCACAGAGGAATTCGGAAGTGCCTCGCCAATGCTGTTGTTGATGCGTCTTCTGAAATAGAATGAGTTGTAATAGCAAAGGTCCGCGGTGAAGTATTTGTTGATGTCGTAGCCTGCGCCGATACTGACGGCCAGGTGATTCGCGTCCGCGACTGCAGGGATAAACGATGTCTTGGGAATGGGTGTCCAATAGAACCAGCTTCCGCCGCGGAGCGTGAGTTTTTTTGTGAGTTTGTGACTAGCGCCCAGCTGAATGCCATAGCCATCTCTATAGTCCTTGTCGGCCGCACGGATGGCATTCAGGATGGCGTCATTTGCCGCACTTCCAGAAGGGTCAGTGACAAAGTACTGACGTTCATAAGTAGACCAATGGGACCATGTAAAATCCGCCTCATAGTGGGTTTTTGGCGTCGGTTGATAGGCGTAGGCCCAGGTCATATTCATTGGCAGGGAGACCTTTGTGTGGACCCCCGTTTCGAAATTACCAATCGAAGAATTCTCAACTTTCACTAAACCGCTCGTTTTTACAACGACAGGGCTTCGAAAATAATATCCCAACCGGTGTTTTTCACTCAATTTCATCAGGGCGCCCATTTGCCAGCCCCAGCGATTTCCTGCGGTATTGATCCGGATTTGTCCATCGGTTGTTAGTCCGGTAAAAAAAGGAGCACCGGCAGCTAAAATATTCGGATATGCCTGCATCCCGCCGAAATCGTAGATCCTGTACCACATCGGGCCGCCACCGACGGAAATCTTGTCGGTGATCTTGTAGGCCACCGTAGGCTTGATCGTGTACATCTTGAGCCAGTTTTTCCAGCCGGTGTAATGGACGGCCGGGTCACTGGATTTGTATTTGTTCAGGAGGCCGAAGGGAGAGTCCGTGCCGACGCCGAACGCAAGTTTGTCGCCAAAGATCTTACCTGGGTTGATCGTCACATAACTGGTCGGAACAAGATTGAGGGTTCCGGAACTGCGCGTACTTCCTGTGGTGTCGTTATCTTTGAATGTCATGAGACTGATGAAATTGGCGTTTCCCTGGACTTGCACGCCCGGGAGGTCCGCGATGCCGGCCGGGTTGTAGGAGATGGCGGCGGGTTCATCCGGTGTGGCCGTGACGGCGGCGCCTGTCCCTAGCTGTTTGGCGCTGAAGGACGCGTTCTCAAATCCTCCGGAACCCACCGCGAAAGCGGGAGCAGGGGTGATGGCAATAAAGACGATGACTATTCCGATGGAAAGTGTTTTCTTCATCATGGGTTGAAACTCCTTGTTGAGGCGTATGGCCCTCGTATTCTTAGTAATAAAAAATGGTACTGACAAATTATCGAACCCATCGGATATTTCCTTCAATTTTATTTAGGTCACTTTCTGCCTGAATTCATAAGAAAGATCGTTAATGCATCATATTGCTATTATTCAATCAATGGTGGCTTGCGGATATTCAAATAGAGTGCTAGTTTTAAGTCAGAAGAGGGTGGGGGGAGCAGGACAAATGTCGCCAGACGAGTTGGATTGTCGATTAGTGAAGGTCAGGGACCGAATGCTTGCGACCGAGGTACGTCGTTTCGTTCTGAATATACTCCTTCTCTTTGATGGTAGCCCTCCGCCGCATATCCAGCTTTGTATCGACGAGATCATGGAGCTCCTCGAATCCAAGCAAGTCCACGCACCCGCTCGGCACAGCTTATAAAAAAGTTCGCCGTACCCTCTGCAATCCGCACGCTTTTCGCGGTCTACCATTAATAGATATTAAACGTTCCCGAGTCGTTTCACGTCAAAATTTCTGCTTCTTTTGTTTTTCTTTTCATCTCACCGGGGCTACGCTTGTGTCAGCC
>MHFU01000034.1:0-576 GCA_001804345.1 Omnitrophica bacterium RIFOXYB12_FULL_50_7 | reverse complement strand
CCAATTTCAACAGGGTTGAAATTGATAGGTATTGGGACAGCCCAAACTTTTTTTTATTTCTTTTCCAAAAGGGTAGTTTGGACAGCCCAAATTTCAAAAAACATTTTGAGGGAGGAGAAAATGCGAAGCGGCATGGAAGCGCCCAAGGTTCCGATGAAAAAAACAATTCCTTTTTCGACAAAACTTATCGCGCTAACAACAGTTGTTATTTTTACCTGGAACCAGATCGTTCTTGCGGATGGCATCCTGCTTCAAGAACGTGCTTTGAGTTTGTACCAGCCCGAAACCACAGCCTCGACTCCCGCATCCAATGGCTCGCAAGTTCAACCGAATCCCAATTTAACGACCACGGATTTTCTTCTCAATCATTCGCCGCTTTCCGTGTCCGGCGATCCAACCGCTCCAACCCGTACGGCCACTCGCGGTGGTGATGTGAGCGTTCTTCCCGATCATCCCAGTGTTTATTTAATGAATGCTAGCGGGTCGGATCTTTCCGTGGACTCCGAGACGGACCATATTGTTTTGGATTATGATTTTGGCCGCGCGGCATCAGACGATGCGTCTTTTCGCATCGCG
>MHFU01000033.1 GCA_001804345.1 Omnitrophica bacterium RIFOXYB12_FULL_50_7 | reverse complement strand
TCAATTTTCTTGTTAGACAGCACCTCATTCAAGTGGGCAAATGTCTCTTCAGCTTCTTTTTCTGATATTGTGGATTCGGCTCGCCGTGAAATAGCTTCCACCGCTTCACGGACAATCGTTTTCTCAGAATCAGATAGCTTGAGAAAACTTTGAGTCGCAAACAATTCATTTGCCGTCATCCGCATCTCCGCCCGCACCGGGGCATTGTTCGAAGCCGGATCTGTCCTCAATTCTGCGCGCTGGGCAAGCGCTGCGGAAACTTTTTGGCCAACGGCAGCGTCGATCCGGGCGCGCTCCTCAACTGTTATTTGCTCCAGCGTCTCGTATTTGTGTTCAACGTCGTATTCGATCTGGAAAAGGTTGCCCAAAATATTTTCGAGCTGCTGCCTCGATGGAATGTTTCCGGCATCCAAGGCTTGCGTCAGTCCATTCACCGCGCGGGTCAAATGCTGCTTGGCCCTCCGGTAGCCCGGCTCATCCGTCGCGGTGATGTACCCTTCCAGATAATCCTTTTGAAAATGCCGCAAACGCGTTAACGCCATCGAAAACGGACGGCGCTGCGAATCCCGGACCCCTTTTGCGATCAGCTCCATCGCGGCATGCGCTTCCTGCAACACAACATCCTTGTGTTTGGAAATATGCCGCACCATCCTCTCGACTCTGACGAGGAAATGACTTTCGATTTCATTCATGGCCTGATTAAGAAAAGTTTGCGCGACCTGATACTGCCGCGCCCGGATATTCTCACGGATATCTTCAATCAGCTTCCGAACCCTGGTCTTCTCGTCCACGCGGGCGTCTTCAACCCACGCGTAAACGATCCCCAAATCCCGCTCAAGCACATTCCCCTGATCAGGAGTCAATTCGCCCGCCGTCACGGCCGCAAGTTCGAAGGCCGCGTCTTCGAGATAGCCCAAGGCCTGCCACGCCGTTTGCTGTTCCCGGGTATAGGTATCCAGCACGTGATCTCTTGAACGCAGGAAATTAAACAGGTTCTGGTAGCGGATTCTTGCAAGACCGGCTTGAGACAGGCTCTCGTCAGGGCCAAAACCCGCGAGAAGGTTCCGGACCAGCGTCATGCGCGGCTCCGCCTGCGTGGTGGTGTGTTCCCGGGCCCAGACATGTATACGCTGCACAACATCGCGGGCAACATCTTCCTTTAAATAAATGGCGGCCGCGATATCATCCAGCGTCAGCTGCCCGTCTTGTTTGCCTTCAAAGTCCATTCTCCGCGTATGCCGAAGATAGCTCAATAATTTGCTTCTCCAGACCCTGGGATTGGCCGTGGCCGTCACCCGTTGCACCTCAGGAAGCGCATCATCACCGATCAGAAGCCCCAGCAAACTGCGGAGGGTTGCCAGATAATAGACCTCTCTTTGATTCCAGCGGTCCTCTTTGCGCCTGATTTCGCCCGTCGATCTCCTTTTTTGTGTCACAATATCTTTCACTGCCCGCACGCGGAGATATTCATCATCCGCCACACGCGCAAACACTTCCACGGCCGAGCGGGTGCTTTGCTCCCTCACTCGCTGCCAAATCAACTCCCGCCGCTTATCCTTAAAATGCCCGATCAGGGCATCCATGGTTTCCCGGGGCGACCGCCGCTGGTCCAAAAGCTGGCCCATGATCGCAAAATCAACCTTGATAAGCTTATTCAGCAGTTCATTGGCCTTCCGGTTCAATTCCTTCAAATCCTCTCCCCGTTCCGCTCTCAAAACCGTTTCGGATCCCGCCTCATCCAAAATCCTGCCGATTTCCGACAAAATCCGGTCATACGCGTTTTCGAATCTTTCCTGGAAATCATAAAGCTGGGGAAGGACCTTGCCGGCCAAATTCCCGCGGATTTGCGCATCAAGCGTCTCATCCAGCCGGAAGGCCGCATTGATATTTTCCAGTTCCGCGTGGTCTTCCGGGCGGACCACTCCCCGGGTTATCAACTGATTTCGCAAAACCTCGAGCCTTTTTAGGAGCACATCGATCCGCCGGACCTTGCCGCCCATATCCACACGCGCTTTCCGAAAGGCGCGGAACCGTTCCTGGCGCTGCCATAATTCATAATGAATAAAACTCCGGCTCCGGAAATCAACCGGGGACTCCCCGGCCGGCAGGACCTCGCCTTCGGCCACGAAATTTTCCACGGCATAAGACGCCTGGGTCAATTTTTTCTGAGTCGCCTCATCGATGGGGAACGATTCATTCCGGAGGATCTGAGCAAACATTTTTGCAGCAAGAATGCGGGCGTAAAACGCGGCGGCAATCTTCGTCCGCTCGTCTTCGTTGGTAATATTATTCAAATAGTCGTGGAACCTGAGAAGCACATAAATGCGGCCGTCCTGTCCGACCCAGGCAATCTGATAGTTGTCATCCGCGAGCGTCATTTTTTTCTGCCACCCGGAAGACATGCTTACTGCCACGATATTGCCGTGGGCGACATCGTGCTCAAAATCCTGCACGAGTTTCTTCCGGAAGGATTGGTTCTGGAAAGCGCGTACCAATTTTTCACGAACGCCTTGAGGGAACTCCACGCCGGCGGAATGGAAAATCTCATTGAGGTCTGCTTCAGGCAAATTTTCCAGATAAAGCCCAGCAGCCCGCAAAAGCGGCTGATCCGCGGCAAGCGGGCTCATTTGTGTCTCGCGACTTTGAAATAATGGAGCCAGATCTGTATTAAAATTTTCCCCGCGCACCTGGACAGGTTCGTCCCATTGCCATTTCTTGGCAAGAGCGCGCATCAGGGCCTTATGTTCCATGGACCTCGGATAAATAAAGTGAGTGGCCACCCGCTGGATATCCTCCGGCTTGACATAAGGGCCTTCGCTTAAGAAATTGATGAATCCCCGGAGCAGGGCCGTATTCGAAGCGCCGTATTCATCCGCCAAAAATTGCAGGTCGCTTAAAACCGCGTTTTCTCCGGTGATCAACCCTCGCAGGAAACCGCCCAGTTCTTCAGGACTCATCGCATTCAGCCTGGCAGCCAATGCCTCCTCGCCGGCTGATTCATATCCCCAGGTGCGCGGATCCGGAACCTGCGTGACTTCCGTGAACCGGCCGTCCGCGCCCCGTTGACGCACAGTAAGAATCCCTGACTGCCTCATCCCCTCCCAAACCTGATCAAACGTCGTTCCATCACCCGCCAGAATCGTCCCCGCCCGCAATTCAGCGCGGGTAGCAAGCGTCCTCATTCCCGCTCGGGGGCCAACCAATTCCATCACCTCCTGGGGCATAAAACTTTGCCCTCCTCTTTCGCTAGTTGTGATTCCCTTTTCACCCGTAGAGGTCTGATCCGCTTGCTGCGTGCCAACATCCATTTCCAGCCGATCATTCAATTCCTTAAGCTCATAAATAAATTCCGCGGATCGTTCTTGCAGGTTATATGGCACCAAGTGATTGGAAACGATCTTAAGAATCGTTGACAATCGTTCGCTCGATACAGCATCTTCGCTCTTATCACATACAAGTTTCGGTAGAATATCAAACGTCCTTTGGAATTCTTCGAGCATCTTCGGATCGAATCTGTTTTTATCGAAACTCAAAAGCGCCTTCAATCGAAGCACTCCGATATCATCCGCTTTCGGATCGAACAACTTTCGGATGGGCACTATATAATAATGATCCGTAAGGGTTTCCGTACAACAGGGAATTTCTTCCAGCGTCAAAACAAAGATAGGATGTTCCGCATCAACGGGATGAACTTTATCTTTGTTTTCTCTAGAAATTAGAAAATATTTATTGATCGCCTCTCTGATTTGCCACGGAGTTGTGCCCCATTTAATCTCAATAATGTGCTTGTTTAAAAGCGCATCAGGCTTCAGGCCATAATTGCCTTCTCTGTCTTTCAGCATCGTCCCTTCAACCGTTTGATGCCAAATCAGACCTGGGGCAATCAATCGAAGAAGTAAAATTTGAAAGTGCTCATTTATCTTACCTTTTAAAAAATTCTCTTGAGCGAATTCATCGGCTATCGCTTTCAAACCAGCCGCCCTCAACGCGCCATTCCACCCCCATTGGTCTTTGTAAACTGAACGTGCTTTATAATAGAGTGCACTTCCTGAAATCTTTCGACCAAAAACTCTTTGCAAAATCAACGCGTTCTCGGCAGAATCATCCGATTGGATCGCTGCGACATTGAGATATTCAACAGCCTCTTCACCTTTTGCGGCTGCGATCGCTTGTATCGCAGCCGGGATCAGCGCAATATCTTTCTCGCTCCAATAAATCGTCGACTGGATCTCATTCGGGTTCAATCCTGCTGCCCGTAATGCACCATTCCACCCCTCTCTGTATACGGAAAGCGCCTTTGAGTATAAAGCCTTCCCGGAAATCCTGCGGCCAAAAACACCCTTCAAGATCGATGCTATCTCGCCAGATTCATCTAAATAAATCGCATACGAACTAAGATATTCAGCAGCCGCCTCACCTTTGGCGCTTGCGATCGCCTGGATCGCGGCCGGAATCAACGCAATATCTTCCTTGCTCCAATCAACCCGTTTTTGTATTTGATTCGGATCTAATCCCGCCGCCTGTAATGCACCATTCCATCTCCCTTGACCTTTGTAAACAGAACACGCTTTATGATACAACGCGCTCCCCGAAATCTTGCGGCCAAAGACACTTTTCAAGACCAAGGCTATCTCGCCAGATTCATCCGATTTGATCGCTTCCCCATAGAGATATTCAGCCGCTTCTTCGCCTTTAGCACGGGCGATCGCCTGGATCGCGGCAGGAATCAGTGCAATATCACCGTCACTCCATTTTGTCTTTTGTTTTATCTCAATTGGATCCAATCCCGCCGCCCGCAACGCATCATCCCATCCTTCTTTGTCTTCATAAACAAATTTCGCTTTTCGATACAAGGAATCTCCTGGAATCGCGCGACCAAAAACGCCCGCCAAAATCAACGCCATCTCATCAGAGTCATCTTCCGAGATCGCCTTCATATTGAGGTATTCAGCAGCCGCATCTCCCTTAGCACGAGCGATCGCTTGTATCGCGGCCGGGATCAGCGCAATATCTTTCTCACTCCAATAAATCGCCTTCCGAATCTCATTCGGGTTCAATCCTGCTGCCCGTAATGCACCATTCCACTTGCCCTGGTCTTTGTAGACAGAACACGCTTTTTTATACAACGAAGCTCCTTGGAGCTTGCGGCCAAAAACTTTTCCAAGAATAACTGCTATTTCAGCGGAATGATCTTCCGAGATTGCTGCGGCATTGAGGTATTCAGCAGCAGCCTCACCTTTGGCTTTCACAATTGCTTGTATCGCAGCAGGGATCAATGCAATATCTCTTTCACTCCAATCAATCCTTCGTTTTATCTGATCCGGATCCAATCCCGCTGCATGCAATGCACCGTTCCAACCTCCTTGTTTTTCATAAACCGAACACGCTTTTTGATAAAACGCGGAAGCTGACATTTTTCGGCCAAAAATGTCCTTCAAGACCAACTCGATTTCGCTAGAAAAATTCGATTTCATCACTCCCACATTGAGATATTCAGCGGCTTCTTCGCCTTTAGCGATCGCGATTGCCTTTATCGCAGCCGGGATCAACGCAATATCGTTCTTGCTCCAAGAAATCGTCCCCAAGATCTCATTCGGTTCAAATCCCGCGGCCCGTAATGCACTGTTCCACTTCCCTTGGTCTTTGTACACAGAAATCGCCTTTGCGTGCAAAGCCTTCCCAGATATCCTTCGGCCAAAGATTCCCTCCAAGATACTCGTCGTCTCATTTGACTGATCCTTTTGGAGCGCTTTGGAATTTATACGAATATTTTCTCTTGCAAGAATTTGTATCGCGGCTGGGATCTTAGCAATTTCGTCAGCAGTCCAGTTTTTCCTCTCTCTTCGTAATTCCGCCCGCGCCGGGGCATTGCCTTCAGCCGGTTTTGCCTGCAATTTTTGGCGACCTTCTGGATTTTTAATTTCGCGCAAGTCCATCGCGCGCTGAGCGGTTTGGACTTGCCGCTGAAGGTCTTCCAATGCAATTTGGACTGTTTCCAACTTATCTTGCAGTTTGGGGTCATTCGGATATTTAGATCTCAATTCTCCCCAATGCTTCATCTGGGCATTGACCAGGTCCAGCAATCTTTTTAATTCTTCCGCCGATTTCTCCCCCAAATTCTGAAACTGTCCCAGAAATTCCTCTGCCAGCCCCGGATTGCGCACCTCCGCCCGCGTGACCCCTTTGACACCGGGTGTCGACACCCGGTGTCGAATTGGGGTGGCATCATCCTGCCGCAATTCGGAACGGGGACTGGCAGCGGGCAAATCATAGACCCCAAGACGGCGAGCCTCTTGCAGCATCCAGTCCAAAAGGGCTTCAGGATCGGTAATGACGAGCTCATTTCCAGGCCTATTGCGATCAACTTTAACGAATTTCCTGTCCGTCCTTTGCGCGACCGTTGAGAGGAAAAGATCGTTTAAATTCTTTGCGAACTCCGTATTCTGGATCCGCGCCGAAAACAGTCCCCTCATGGCATGCAATAATGTCAATCTGTCATCAATCTCTCCTCCATTGTTGATCCTTTTTTGAATCCCTTCAAACCACCCCATCCATAAAGCGTTCCTCCGCTGGTCTTCCATGGAATCTCCTAAATATTGATCAAACTCCTTCATCACCGCTTCCTGCCCACGAGCTCGAATAATTCTTATCATGGCCATATCGCCCGCGTAGTAGGCCTGGCGTTCATTTTCGAGCGCTGAAAAATAAATTTTCAGCAACCTGCCCAAAAGTTCGTCCTTCCGGAAAAGGCCTTCGGCAACTTCTTCTTTCGGAAGTTGTTGGATATATTCAAAAAGCTCCAAAACCCTACGCTCGTGCTCTTGAGTTAAAGGTACATTTCGGATGTGAACGCCTTCATGAACCACCATGGGCATCAAAATATTAGGAGGCGCTTTCAAGGCCAATTCTCTAGACAATTCGACTACCTGCCTTCCATTTTTCATCGGGATAATTTTGGCGAAAGGATCCGGATCAGTTGCCAGCATTTCCCCCTTATTAATCACAGGATTCGCCTCAAACGCCCGTACAAAAGCTTCAGCGAGCTGCCGGTCCTCCGGGCTAAATGAATTCGCATCAATGACACTTCTTAACCGTTGAGTAATCTCCGCAACCTCAGGGGAAACCACTCCCACTGTTTGTGAGATTGGGGAACGCTTCCCGGAAACAAGCAAATATCCAATCCCGGAAGTACCCAGAACAGCGAGAACCACGCCAGCTCCAATAAAGCTCCTTCGAGTCATAAACTTCGCGCTCTCAGACGAGGGGGATTTCATCACGGACATGGGCAATGTGGGCAAGGTAAACAGTTTTTCCAGCCCTTTAGCCCCTTCAAGGCCTAACAAGATCTGCATATCCTCATAGGACCGTATTTTCCCCTCCCTTAAAGCCGTCACCAATTCATGAGCTTTTGCTCCCCGTTTGACCTTATCAGGAATAAGACTTTTTAAGGCGCCAGCAATTTCTTGGAATGTTGTATCCGGCGTCAATTCAACAACACGCAATTCAGCGCGTTTTCGCGAATTCAAGGGGACAGATCCCGTTTTCTCAACATAAATAAAATGGTCTCTGACTCGCGCGGAAAAACCGCCTCCCAAACTGATGATCTCACCGTTATAAATTTTATCTTCTGCTTGGCGGTCAGTCCCGTCGATCGCGTCAAAAAGCCTTCCGAAACTTTCTGCAGGCACTTGTTTCACTCTCACACGAAGCCCTCTAATTTCTCCTTGAACAAGCGCATCTCGATACCACATAAATGCCCCTGCAATATCATTTTGCACACTTAAATCCCACTCTTCTCCTATATTCACTTCCATATGCTGAGGCTTCTCAAGATCCAGTACAATCTCCACTGTTTTTTTTGTTGAGATGTCGGCAAAAGAATCCGCGTTCTTTTTTTTGAGTACTCGCTCTGCGGCTGTTTCTCGCGCAAGAACAGTTCTTTCTTCACCCAACCAATCTCCAAGCTCACTCATAAAATCATCAGTAAAATCGTCATCATCAATTCTTTTAAGACCCAAATCCTCTAAAATCTCCCCGAGGCGATCGGTATCCTCGTCACGATATGCTTCCAAAATATGCCGAATGTCATCCGAATCTATTCTCTCAACCCTTCGCTGACGTATACCGGCCGCAAGCAAGGCGTCTATCACTGCCGTTTGCTCTCGACCAAAAACCTCATCCTCAGGATCTATTTCTTCTTTACGGCGCGCTTCTTCATAGGCGTCTAATCTTTCCAACGCTGCCTCATCTATTCCATCATCGTCATCCTCAGCATCCTCGTCAGAAACATCTTCTTCACCTTCCAATTGCTCGATGGATATAATTTTTTCCTTGAGGTGTTCCTGCAGTTGGCTGAGCCGTTTTATTGCTTTTTCATGCCTTAGGCGAAGAGCTTCTTCCAGATTTAATTTTGCGATGGTCGCTGAAATCGTTTCTTGCATCTGCGCCAAAGGCACCCGAGCTTCATCCGCATACTCAACAACAACTTCATTTCCATTCCTATCTTTGCCTGAAAATAATTCGCGAATAAGCTCATATTTCCGCCTCAAGGGATCATAGAGAGAGGCCGCTCGCCTGAATTCAGGGCCGTGATTGACGTAAACAGAAAAATGTTCCGCAAAATCCTCCGCCGAATTTTGCAATTGGCTGTATTGCGTAAGAAAATGTTTTCGTAAATCTCTTTTTTTGACCCCTCCCAGCCAGCTTATGGAAAGGAATTCTTCTCTTTTTTCTTCCGGCAAAACCATCCAAATTGCATGAGCAATTTCATGAATGAAGGCATCGCGGTAAAGTTGTAATTCGACAGGAGTTAATAGTTCGAAAGGTCGGGCTGAATAGTGATAAATAACAACGGCTTTACTGGCGCCATCATAAACCGCAAGGTGTTGAAAACCTTCAGCAATAGCGCGCAAATCATAGCCATCCCCCATTTCTTTTCGAACCTGACGCACATTCACGAGAAAGTCTTGAGACACAGCCCCGACTCGCTTGAAAAGTTCTAAGATCGTTTGGGCTTCCACTGCTCCCATTTTGAGTGCGTGTTGCGCAATCCGTCCGTTCTCACTGATAACAAAATTTGCTTTAGCTCGAGTGTTTAAATGAACGCGAAAAGTCGTTAATAGTTCAAGCGCGATTTTTTCGAGTTGGGACATCGTTGTTTCTTCATCGATAAGTTTCTTTTCCACTCCCTCTTGCACTTGAGCAAAGATCGTATGCGCGGTTGAATTGGTAAAGGCACTATCTGAGATTTCGTCAG
>MHFU01000032.1:5706-14795 GCA_001804345.1 Omnitrophica bacterium RIFOXYB12_FULL_50_7 | reverse complement strand
CCGCTCACCCGCCTTTGATTCTCATCCCCGCCGCACCCGCTTGCCCGCCTCTGGCGGGGCACCGACCTATTTTTCTCTTCGGTAGGTTTTGCGTTCAACCGGGAACCGGTCTTCGTAATAAGCGATGTGTTTTTTTTCCGGGAACTTCCCGCTATAGGTAATCACAAGATCCGCCTGGTCAATATCAGCCGGAAGATCAGGGAATACAAAATAAACATATCCTGTCATGCCCGTTTCCCACACAAAAGGAAATTTGCCTTTTGTTTCCGGAAACTGGATCTGCGGCTCCTGCCCCTTTTCCATGTTACTGTCGTAAATCCTGTCCGGCTCAAAAACACGTCCGTCGCCGGCCTTGGTGCGCTCGATCAAACGGATCCGGTCCATTTGCAACCGGGCCTGCTTTTTCTTCGAAGCCATTTCAAAATCCAAACTTCCCGCAAAAGGCGTCTTCATCCCTTGCCCGTCCAACCGACGCGTTCCCGTGACCATCCCTACGCCCATGAACACATCCTCAATCGCGACATTCAGAAGCCCCTTCCCTTTTTCGAAACGGTACTGGATCTCCTCGACCGGCACTACCACCGCAGGCGCTGCCGGACCCCACGGCACCACGAACCCCTGAGCCTGAAGATAATGGAAACCGGCCAGAAAAATCAAAACCCCAAGGGCCGCTATGCCCAAGATATTCAAATATTTCATTGTGAACCTCTTTCTTTCTCTATAAGAAAATTACGACTCAAAAGCTCCCATCTCAACCTGCTTGTCCGCTAAAGTTTCATCGGCGGATCCCTGCTGCACCCGTCACTATTCTATTTTCGCTTTTTACGTTTTCGAGTACGATCCCTTTTCGTTTTACTCAAGCGGTCCAATCGGGATACTGATCCTGGGAAGGAAAGTCAAGATACGCAAGCATTTCGGGTTTCGTAATCGGGCGCTTAAAACCACCCAGAAGACTTCGTTTATAAAGAACCACAGCGTTGCCCTCTCCCTCGGCAGTAACAAGGTACTTTCCATCCTCAACTACTGTCATCTGGCGGATATCCCCCGCAAAAAACGAAATATAGCGGGTAAATCCCGTTTTAATATCATAAACACCTAACACGCAAGTGGTGATGAGCTGGCCAAAGATACGAAGCGAACCGACAAATACGATCTTTTTGCCGTTATCGATCAATTCGATTTGACGCGGCCCCTGGCTCAACAGAGTCATCTTTTTTGTTTGAGGATCCATTCGGTAGAGAAAAAAGCCTTTGCCAAGATGCTCCGGTGCTGCGGGCCCACCGGTAAAAAAAATATCTCCATTCCGGGCAACGGCTATATCATAAATTGTAAAATCGTTGTTAGCATAAAACGGAATGCGCTGGTTAGTAGAAAAATCATATATAGTTAAATGATCAAACGAAGAGGCCGCATCCAATGCGTTGCTAAAATGTTCGATTACAAAAACCTGATCGCTCTTTGGACGCCATGAGATATCCATACCCATTGCACCATCAGGCATTTCAATTCTCTGCAGGATCTCACATTTTGGATCCAAGAGTACTACATCACCTTTTTTATCAGAAAAAGCGGCTATTTTTTCTCCATCCGGAGCCCATTTGTAACAATAAAAACCTTCGGAGCCGACTATTTTTTCCTGCTTGCCTGATTCGCGTATTATGTTAGCCTTTCCATCCTTCACATTGATTCGGTTCGTTTGATAAATAAGTTTCCCAGGAAGTTCGCCCCAGGGAGTAACGGCTACCTGAAACACACACCACCCCAAGATCAATAAGGCAATAATTATTAATAGTCTCTTTTTGTTCATTGTTCGTTCTTTTCTCCGATAATTTGCAGACTAGAAGCTGATAATTCTGATCCCATTGGTATTCTGTTTTAATAATACATCCAGAAAAGCAGGGTCAAGCTTGCCGACCAGATCATCTTTCCCGGCGATCAAACTATCGATCGTACCGCCTTGCTGCTGCATTTGATCGACTTCGAAAAGCTGGGAAGCAACAACCTCAGAGATCTGATGAATGGAACCAGCGCCCAGAACGCCCCCCGCGCCCGGGATCAATGTGCCGCCACCCACCTGGGACATAATGCCATCGAGTTGGTTCGTAAAAGACTCTATGAAATTTTCTCTTTTCTCACGACTACCCGAATCTTTAGAACTAATAGAAACTTCTACTGCCAGCCGCGACTTGACAATGGAATAATTGCCGGCCATTGGCGTCAGGATGGTGATTTTAGCTTTATTTTCACCATTTTCACGAAAAATTTCGGTTTTAAAAGACGCCAGTTTGCCGCCAACGTTCGTATCCGGATTTGGAAGATTAAAAGTAGTGGAAATGCCCTGGGCAAGGCTCCCCTGAAAAAAAGCGCCCACTTTACCCAAAACCCCCTCCCCTTTCATGAACAATTTACTCTCCACAAACTCAACGCCCGTCTTTTGAGCGATCGTATTTCCGGCAGTGTCTCTAAAAAACTTGCTTATGAGCTCACTACCGACTCCCACCATGCCACCTCCCATCACCGCGCCACTAAGCATAGGGACCGGACTATCCAATTCCACTGTCGTTGAAACACCAACGGACGTCTGCGTTCTGGTGAAGGCATCTTCCACTATCGTTCCGCCGGCGTTAACCGTTGCCTCCACTTTGATCCCGGCATAACCCCACAAAAGGTTATAACGACTCGCCTGATCCTCAAGTCCGAATTCAAACTTCCCCTTTCTAGTTTCACCGCCAGCGATACTAAAATCGAATTCACCTTTTAAGAGATTTATTTTTTTGCCGATTTTGAAAGAAGAGCCGTACTCTTTAGAACCTGCGGTCTTCGCTTTATCTATAGTAGCTTTATCAGTAACTCCCAAATAAGAATTCACTGCCTGATCAAACTCGGCTGAAGTACTTGCATCCAAAAGTGGGTCCATGATCTGCTGGCGGTAACTTTGATCCATCTGGATACCTGACGCATTTGCAAGATCAAATTGGGTCCCAAATTGCTCCTGAAAGAGTTCAAAGGCCTTTGTCATATCTGACGAGGAATAGTAATCAGCTTGTGTGGTCGTTCCAGGGCTTGATTGGATTGACTGGGTTGTGACTCCCGGCATCTGCCCCGACTGAGTAACAAAAACCGTATTATTCGGCGCCATCTTTGTGGCCGAATCCCCTTTGGAAATTAACTGTCCCGTCGCCCGACTATATTCTTCAAATTGAACGTTCCCGCCGCCGTAGGAGAACCAGTAATTCAATCCATTTGATCCCTGGGAGAAAAGACGTTTATCGCTCTTCTCGACCCGGATCGTTTGCGCCGAATAGATCACACGCTCACCTGACACGAGATTTTCCACGGTTCCTTCAAGAATATTCCCCGACTGATCAAATTTTAATGGATTAGCGGCTCCGGAACTTGTTCGACCATTGCCATACATGTCCACAAATTGGTTGTCACCAACGATCTGTCTCTGGAGAAGCTGATTATTCTCATAAACTTCGTGAATAAGCACTCCCGTTCCCGGATTTTTATAGGTAACCGTTCCCGATGTCAGAACAAAGTTCTGGCCGATAATCCTGATGCCCTCTCCCTCGACAATACGGTCTTTTGACTCAACCCGCAAGGTTTTCGTCCCGTCAAGACTTTCCCAGACCGTCATGGGTTCTTCCGCAGTGCCCATCTGAATTTCCCGAACATCTATTCCGGGCCTAAGCGTAACAATCCGCGATTGTCGCTTGCCTTGCTCATAGGCAGTCTTTATTGATCCATAAATCCCTACAACATCTTCAAGGGTTGACCTTGCAAGCGCGCCTACGACAAGACGCTCAAAGACATCTCCTAAACTTTCACCGTTCATAACCGAAGCTGTGAGTTCGGGAGCATTTTCGATGGCGTTGGAAACAAAATTATGAACAAGATCATTTGCCCCACCGACAATGCCGGACACGATAGACCCGAAGAATCCTTGATCGCCTTTTGACAGAAACCCTCCAATAACAGAGGTCAAAAGTTTCCCTCCTGACAAAGCAATTAAGACAGGCACAGTTCCCCATTTATCGGCCGCAAGATAGGCGACAGTTGACACAATCCTTCCCAAAGATTCTCTACTTAACAAGGAATCTTTGATCGCATTAAAGATCCCGCCGGTTCCGGGGTTCAGAAGATTTTGGGTGAGGCCGCCCACGACCATGCCAATGGGCATGCTGATCAATTGGGTAATGCGGGGATCAAGGCCCATGGAGCGGCCGAGAAGTTCGATACCTCCCATGGTGAGTTTAGCGGCAAAGGAAGGGGCGAGTTCCGTAACAATTGTTTTGAAAGTAAGGTCGGGATTAAAGTAGGTTTGAAGCGATGCCGTAGCTGCAATGGAGAGAGCCGCTGTTAACGGAGGCGGTAAATCCAGATGGAGTCCGATCTCTGAGACCCCCTGAATGAGATATTGCTGGACCCCGGACTGTAAAAAGGATGTGCCTTCCATGCCAAGACCGACAATACCTCCACTGATAAAAGCCCCGCTGAGCCGAGCCAGACGCGGGTCAACTCCCAATCCTTCCAGTCCTTTTGAAACGCCCATATTGATTCCGGCAGCGATCAAACTCCTTCCTATTTGTTGCCCAAAAGAAAGACTTTCCTTGACCATGCCAGTGCCCGGATTAATGGCCAGTTTAATTCCCTCTTTTATGAAACTCCCAATGGCCCTAATGCCACTTCCCAAGGCCCGCAACCCTTGAGCGGCGACATCCTTCAAGAAGGTAAAACCACTTTGGATAAATTGGCCTGCGGCTTTGACCGCTGAAAACAACACTTTACCGACCGCCACAAATCCATTGCGGATCGCACTAAACACACCATTGGAAAGCTGCGTCAACGCCATTTTCGCGCCCTCAACCACAAAATTCGCAATGCTTCCCACGATGCTGATGATGCTCAGTACCATCGCGATATAGCCAAGAATTTTTCCGAGGGTAGGACTGATAAAGGAAACGACAATGCTTGCCGCCGTGAAGACAAGCGCGGCCACGGCAATCCAAAAAAGCCAAATGAGTGGAAAAAAGGCCCCGCGAATCCTCATCGCAGCCTGGTCATCGATCTTCTTCTCTGCGATCACCTGATCTTCGAACACCACAAGGTGTCCCGTTCCATTACCGGTATCCCACATCTCAAAAAATTGATCCTTCTGGACTGTCTGGGATTCTCCGCTTTGTCCTTTGATCGTTTCAATGTAAGTAATCTTATCGCCTTCGATCGAACTGATCACCGCAAAATGGTCGCCTCCCAGATGGGCCATGACCCGAAGACGGCATGGATTTTCCGCGGAAACATTCGGACACGTTGTTTGGAACAAATTGATGAGATCCGCTTCGGTGTACCGGGCCCCCGTAATTTCTGCACCGTGAATTTTGGCCGTCCGATCCAAAGCAAAAACAGAAATCAGCAGATCGCCTTCCGTGAAACGGTTAATCACGCCGGCAAAAATATCAATAAGCACCGTTTCGACACCGATCGTCACCATAGGCACATTGATATTTCTAGAAAGCAGCATGGTTTGAAGCGATAAAAATGCCGACTGGCCGAAATGAAGGTCGCGCGACTCAAGCCAGGTCAGGATCTGTGTCACTTCCTCCCGGGTCAAACTGACCACCTCGGATTTCAAAAGCCCCAGAGAAGTCAGCAAGGCCTCCTGAGCATCGGGAACTTGGTTGTTGTTTGCATCTTGGGTGTCAGCCAAAGACGCAAGGTAAGACTCGAGAAATGTCCTGACCCCGGTGATGATAGCCGCCTTATCAGCTTCCCTTTGCTGTTTTTCCTGAGAATCGACCAATTCCTGCTGCAACAAACGCAAATCGATTTTCCCCGTCGATTGGAAACGAGTAACGGTATTATTAATCTCCTCTGTCGAAGGATCGCGCCCCAAAATCCGCCGATAAAGATCCGTCAAAACGGGACTGAACTCGTTCTTGAGAATTTCGTGCAGAACATCCGCTGCCTGACTGTCAAGATCGGCTAGGCGATCTCGGATGGAAATTTCGATCTCCAGGCGTTTTTCTTCGATAACGCTCGGAATACTCGCAATTTGTTCCGGCAGGATCTTCTCAACCAAATCTCTTTTATTTGCCTGATACTCATTGATCATGGCAACGACTTTCGGATTTTCAAACGTGACATCGCTGCATTCTTGACCGCACCAGGTACGGTGACACTGCCTTACGGTCACAAAACGCTGGGCTTCAAGCTGCCGGATCACCTCGTCCAAAGACTCCTGTCCTTCCCGAACCCCCTGACGCACTGCGGCATCCGCGACTTCATGCTGCTGGGCCAAGTCATAAAGGGCATCGTAGCGGACCTGGGCTATTTGCTCCCTTAGCTTGGCCTGTTCTCTTTCGAAATCACTGCGAGCCTTGACCAAAGTGATTTTGGAAAGAAGAAAATCATCATCCTTACATTCGCTTTGATTTTCTTTGAGACAAAGGTACTCGTGCGTATAAATCAGCTCTCTGTCATGGTTATAAGTTTCACGCACCTTGCCGTGTTCATAAAAGGAAAATATTCCGTCTACCCTCTGGGTAAAAACAATACGATTATCCGGATCATAGACCGTCTGGGCTTGGATCTCGCCGTCAGGCCTCACTTTTTCATAGCGCTTCATAAAATCCGCATAGAAATCACCAAAGTCCTTGGGAATTCCGGCCAGCATCGGCTTTCCTTCGAAAACGGGATGGGCAATACCGCTGAGGCTGTGGGTTTCAACGGTTTCGTCATAAGTGAGAAAAGAATTCCCGCCTGTCTTCTCCCGACCCTGCCCTTTCTCAAGGGTTTCATTCCCGAAGAAAAACCAGTTGGATTGGCTGGCCGCTGCAGCCCGCACATTGCCGGCACCGGCTCCCTCAAGAAGAACAAGAATCTCTTCAGAAATTCTGGAAAAATCAGGATCGGAAATAGCTATCGCGACCGATTGGCCGGCTTTCAGGCTCTCAAGAAACTGACGCAGCAGAACACGATCCCCGTCGGAGCCCATTTTCCCCGAAATCACTTTCCATTGATTGGTTGCTTCGACAAAAACAGCGGCGATGAAACCTTTCCTTTGATCCCCTTGTAAAGGAACTTCCCCAAGGATCATTTCAGGAGATGACAGTTTTAACGTGTCGCCGGCTTCAAACTGAAGCTCCCGAGGATAAGGCACGCCGTTGAAATCAACTTGTTTACGATAGGTTTGTGTGTAGCCCATCTCAACATCGGAATCGCCAAGATTATAAACAAAAGTGTATCGTTCTCCGTCTTCGGATTCGACCTTGATCAGACGTCCGTAGGGATCATAGAAGTAAAAACGCCCGTTCACATCCAGGCGAACTCCTTGATAGCTGCCGTCCTCACCGATGAGAAGTTCAACTTTTTGAGCGGGTGGAAATGCCGCATTGAAGATTTCGCCATCGGCATCACGGCCTCGCACGGGAAGATAATTTTCGATCTCAACGATCAAGCCATCCTTGAACTGAATTTGGCCGCTCCGGATGCGCCGTTTTTCATCTAAAACTACATTGACCGCCTGATCCCCCGTCAGAAACCGGATCTCGACCAACCCTCCGGAACCGTAAATGACCTGCGCACCGTCCGGTGCTTCATAACCCAGGAGCGACACGCTCTGAAGCCCTGAAGCCCCAAGAATTTTTGTTTTATAATCGTCTTCTCCGAAGGCTCCTACAAATTGCTGACGGTTTTCGGTAGAAATCGTGAAATCCGAATAGCCGAAAAGATATCCGTCTTGGGTCAGATGCTTGGTCAGATTTCCGTCTTTATCGTAGAACCAGGTGGTACCTTCTTCATCGGTGATCAATGTTTCATTGTTGCTGAAGGCATACTGAGTGCTATTTAAAACCCGGTTTTTATAAAAAACTTCCGCCCCGCGCAAAACCCCGTTCTGATAGGAGTAACGCGTTTCAAGCTCATCTTCCGTGTCTGATCTCAGGAGCTCTCCGTTTTTAAACCGCCTCTCATCCCCCGTGAGCTCATCGCGAATGACCGTAATTTCTCCACCATCCGCAGAATCAAATTCATATTCGAGATTATAAACACGCCCGTCCTGTTGCGTGATTTTACGGAGCACGCCATAGCCATACTCCAAACTCCCACCGTCCTGGACTGCCGCATCCTGGCCATGAATTTCGCTTGTCGCTTGATTTCCAGTCGTCTCGTATTCATTTACAGTGCCGTCCGCGAGAACCAAACGCGATACATTCGATCCTGAGAGTGTCACTTCGCTACCGTCCACGCGTTTAAAAGAAGCGAGCTCATTTTCATTTTTCGCATTGGGCGAGTAGTGCATAAAGCTTGGTGCATCAAGCCACGGGATCAACTCTTTGAAATTAAGAGGCTTATCGCTCCCGATACTAGCTCCCACGGCGGTCAAATTTCTCGCCTCTACTTTAATTGCCTGAAGTTCCCCCGCAGTAATATGGGCTTCATTTTGCCATTGTTTGTCCGTGTATTTTTTAAGATCCAGAAAGGAAATATCCTGGAAATAAACCGTGCCCTGCTTCCCGACTCCTTGGGTTTCCAAAACCAGCTTGAAGTTGACTTCCGAGATCATCCCTTCCCTGCCTTCTAGCGGAATAGTGTAAGTTTTATATCCCGTCGTCGGAATGTCAGGCGCTGAAAGAGTATAAAGGGCGACATATCGATGAAAGTTGAAATCTTTAAGCTCCATTTGAAAATCCGGTGAATAACCCAATTCAGGGTTGCCGCGCATGGTCACCGAGATCAGATCATATTGAGAAAGATCCAAGGGGGGACTTTTTTGGCTCCAAAAACCCAGAAAGTGATTTGAAGAGGTATCGGCATATCTAAAAGTGTAATAGGCCGTTGAGTCATATCCGCCATTGCCAAGTCTTCCTGTAGTTTCCCAACCCGCAGGAAGACTTGACCATGGAGAAAATCCCCCTACGGCTGACACCTGTTGAAGAAAATTAAGGGCTGGTTTTTCCAGAATAACAGCGGTTTCCTGGACCCGATCGGCACGTTTAATATAATCTCCGATGGGCATGGTTAAGGAATTGCCTATTGAGTCAAGAAATGTGGCATCGATCCCGAGTAGTTTTTCGGTCACGCTGTCA
>MHFU01000032.1:1262-5674 GCA_001804345.1 Omnitrophica bacterium RIFOXYB12_FULL_50_7 | reverse complement strand
GTATAAGTGAAAGTGGTTCGCCCATTCTGAGTTGTCTCCACTCCCGTCACTTCTTTTCCGTTCACATAGACATAGGTCCCATTCCCCAGATCGATCCTCTGTTCCTGGGTAAAATCAAGGTTAACAATTGTCCCGCCCCGGAGCGTCATTTTACTCTTGAGAAGATTTTGGTCATCAGCCCAAACAATATCTTCAAAAGTCGCTTCGGGGGCTTCGATCTTATCGATCACACCGTTTTGGAAATGAACGATGTTGCCACCCTGAACCAGCTGTTCCAGCTCTCCCATGGCGTTAAAAACACGCTTGTTGTCATTGGATTGGATCGTAAAAGACCGGACTTCCCCACGAAAAGACCGATCGTAGTAGAACCGGCCCTCTTCCAACCGTCCTCTCGAAAGATCGATAATGAAAGTCGCAAGTCCGTTCTCATATAGAATCGTCCGCCCGTTCTTAAAAACCCATTTCGTCATTCTTCCGTCAAAGAAATACTGCGTGCTTCCATCCGCTAAATGCAACGTGCCGCCGACCAGTTTCCCATTGGAGTCGAGAGCGAAATTTTCAAGGATTTGTTCGGCCACCTGAGTGCCGCCGCCCGAAGATTCGGAAAGGACTTGCGCTTTCAGAATGTTGCGGAGTTCCATATCATCAACACCCAAAATCGCTTTCCAGTCAATTTCGCTGGAGGTCTTGGCTTTGAAAGCTGTCATGGGGCCGATAAAAATGTCACCTTCCGCGGGTGTTCCATTAGGGGTCTGAAGAACAATGGATATGTTTCTGATGCTCTTCATCGGCTTAGGAACGGGTATCTTGTAATATTGCCAGTCAGTCGTCAGGTTGCCCGCGACAAAGATCTCCCCTCCATTAATTGGAAAAAAAACATTGGCAGCCTCTGGATCCGCGCCCTTGATTTCAAATTTCAGTCTAACATCAGAAGGGGTCCCCGCAGCCAACCGGATCGGGATCGATAAATAATCAATATTGGAGAGGTCCAGATCCAGGTATTCAAAAAACAGCCCGACAGCCTTGCTGAATTCATCAGGCTTCGGGTTTGCAAAATTAAACCCGAGAAAATTAAAATGAAATCTTCTGACCTCCCCAATGGGTGGGACCGTCTCCAAAGAGGATGCCGCAAAACCACTTCCTGATTTGTAAAATTCCCCTTTACAGGCACCCTCTTTGCATGAGACTAAGTCAAAAATATCGGAGCTATAACCTTCGACGAGCAAGCGGGCCACGGCCTTTCGGTTAGGAAGCAAGAGATATTCCTGAAGATCCATCGTAAGCGGTTCGCCATCATTCTCAAATTGAATCTCCGTATGATGAAGTGCGCCGCTTTTCGTAAAATAATTAAAAATATTCCCTTTCCCGTAATCCGGGTCAAAAATAGTAGGCACATAGGCCGGTTGTTTGGCCAAGGCCGGAGCAAGTCCGTCAGGATTCGTCGAGCCACCATCATAAAGACCGGTTACAGTGACACCCAAAAAAGGCGGGGCAAGATTGGGAGCCAAAACCGGCTTTAATCCGAATTGATAACCCTTATAGACCGCATCAACCGCTGCAAAACGGTTCGTTTCTACGAGCCGGTCCTTATAATAGTCCTGGCTTGTTCTGAGCAGTGAGAGTATGAAAGACGCCTGATCCACTCCGAAAAATTGCGTTGAAAAAACAGGCTGGACCTCAACCCGCCGCTCCCCTGTTACAGGGTCGGTCACAGTGACATTTTGAAGACGCAAAGAATCCAAAAATCCTTTGTCGGTCCTTATCTGAGGAAATTTTTGTTCCAAATTTTTAAAGAATTGCAAAGCATAATGAGGCGCGAGCGGGAAAGCTGACGCCACGCCAAAAAGAGAGCCGATCGTTGTATTGAGAGGGTCATCGGTCTCCGCGGCATCAGGAACACCGATCTTCCCAAGATAACCGTTCCCGGGATTATCGCCCGCGGTCAAGAGACCAGGGACACCATGTTGATGAACATAGTCGGCCTGCGTGTATAAAAAGTTATGAAGCGCAATATTGAATTCCGAATACTGTGTTTCATCCATATGGATCAGGGGCCAGAACATCTGAAAAGCCCCCCCGTCGAACGGCACCGCATTTTCAAAAGTTTCTCCCGTGCTAGCCGTATACCCCTTGAAACCCATCAGAACATTGGACAGGGCTTTCCGGTAAGTTTCTTTTTTAGTCGCTAAAAGGATCAGCCCCGTCCGGAATTCATTAAAGAGGCGATCGATCCAATAAGTTGAGATAAAAGTATTCGTCGCATGTTTATAGGCTCCTCTGAAATGCTCCGTACTCGGATCATAAAAGGCATCAAAACCTTGTTCCTGCTCTGCCAAAACCGCATTGATCGTTCCGACAATGCGATCACGAGCAAGCGCTGCCTCCCCGGAAAAACTTGTCTGATTCAATGCCCCCAAGACGGTTTCAAAGCTGACCATGATATTCAGATTGTCGCCAAAACCGATATTGTCAAAAGAATGTTTGTAGTCATAAAAGGTCCGCACTTCACCCGTGGGAAGACCCTCCGTGTCCAAAACCGGTTCTGTGCGCTCGATGATATCGATAAATGAAAGCATTCCCTTCCATCCTATTTTGACCTGGGCATCACGATAGCTTTGGACCGCTTTTTCCATTTTTTGAAGAGCTTCAAGCGAAGTCATTTTGTTTGTAACAAAATCCCCTGTCGCAATGGCCGCAAGTATCTCTGCCCAAAAACCAATAAGGGTTGCCTGAGTATAAGGAGGATCATTTTCCCCCACGATCCGGTAATTATCCAAAGGCAGGCCGGTGCCCTCATGAATGCCAACGCCTTCAATAAAATAATCCATTTGGGTGTTCACCAGTTCATTTCGATAGGCAATCTCGGCAGCTGTAAGCGGTGCTGCTTCTTGTTGGGGAGGATAGACAGGCTCTTCAAAGTTCTGTTCGGAAAATTCCATAAACTGGCCGAAAGGCGTAATCTGGCGGACTACTTTTCCGTTTTCGATAATATACTGCGCGCCATCCTTGAAGTGGATCTCGCCGGACAAGATGTTCGCGTCCTGGTCGATCGTCACCGCGCGGAGTTGCGCTTCTTTGAATTGGATTAACGGAATATACGATCGATTGTCGGGAAGGACAGGCACACTTTCGGGGTCAACCTGGATTTGCTGTATCTGGACATACCGGACCGGGTTGCCATTCTCAAATTCAAGGTAATTGCCATTTTCAAAGTTGATGCGGCACAACTCCCGGAATTGATCGGACCTGCCGTTTTCATTAAGCTGCTCATAATATTTATAAACCCGCCCGTCAGCCATATTAAGCCAGGCGAGCTTATTAACCCGTTTGATCTCATCAAAATAATATTGGGTAATATTCTCTTGTCCATCGTCCCGCCAGGTAATGTAAACGGAGTTATTGCTTTTGATTTCGTAGCGTTCCTTGACGCCACTTTCATAAGTGATCGTATAATGAGTGAGCTTGCTCCCTGTCCATGTCATCTCGCTCAAGACGCTCTTATTTGCCAGGACAATGGAATCCGCTGTCTGATTGGTGATGGAAAATACCGTCCCATCACTGATTCTGATCCCCGACAAATTCCCGTCTGCGTCAAAGACCTGTCCGAGTTCCTGGTCGGAAAAATCAATGGCCGCAACTCTATTCTGGGAATCTCCTGTGACAACAATATTGGAAGATATGCCTTCTGCGCTAGTCAATGAAACCGGCAGTTGATTTGCCAGCATAAGGACTTCATCGCGGCCAGACACCGCCTTGACGATTTCGGAATCCAGATTGGTTTGGATCTCTTTCAGAAGGTCATCTTCCAGGGTCTTTTTAATGGAGGGATAAGTATCAAGCTGGTTGCGGATGATAGCGATCGCCATCGAGGTATTGGAGCCCGCCGGGGTAACCCGGGCAAGGGTCGATCGATACCCTTTCAATTGGTCCGCCTCATAAACTTCGGAAATTGCATACTCAAACAAATTGCCTGCCGCGTCCCGGTAGCTTTGCAGTAACCCGTTAAAATAACGGATCTCTTTCCCGCTGTCATACTTGATCCAAACCGGCTCCTGATGATCGACAAGATAATGGCTTGTGATCCCATCCTCCAGGACCAGGAAGGAAACCACCTGATCTTGAGCATCCAGCTGGTAGGCAAAGCGCATCGCCTTGCCGTCCTGGGTCAACATCCAAGAGGGGCGTCCTTGTGAATTATAAAGCGTTTGATCCCCGTTAGCCGCGACCTCAAAATAAATTTTCCCGTCCTTAAACCACTGCTTGGTGCTATCCGCATATAAAATAACGCCACCGCTCAATTCATTATCTGCAGAAAGTTCGGGCAGAAACATCTCGTAAATAGCCGGATTTTCAATGCTGACCAGATGGCCTGTTTGTTGATCGTATTTAAGGATCAGGCCTCCTTCGACCGT
>MHFU01000032.1:291-1197 GCA_001804345.1 Omnitrophica bacterium RIFOXYB12_FULL_50_7 | reverse complement strand
CCCCTTCTTGCTGGACGTCAATAGAAGCAAATCCGGGATCCCTGTTTGGAAGAATCGATCTCAAAAGGATCTGGTTCATCCCCGGCGCCAATTGCCACTTTTCAGATTTCTCAACCCCCGCCGTCGTGTAAGCCAGTGAATAGAATTCGCCACTTGAACTGGCCGACGAAGTAATCTGAATGTCCGGCCTTGTCCCTAATGTTTGATAGCCGATCCTGCCCTCGATAATACCCCGATTCCCCAAAGTATCCGTCAATTCCAGCAGGACAGTTTTGATACCGCTCCCTGCCGGTAATTGAATGTTGGAAAGATGTGTGACCGCCGGACTGATGCTCGTCCAATTCGCTCCTTCGTCAACCGAGTACCGCAGACTGGCAAGATCCGAGATCGCGTCCTGGGCCGAAAGGGTCAATGCAACGATCAGCGAGGAAGTGCTTGGATCACCATTATTGATCAGAAGACTTCCCGTAGGCGGTGTCGTATCCAGAATGATTGGATCTTGAATGAGTTCGCTCGTGACATTTCCGGCTTCATCTTTAAAACGGGCTTGAACCCTGTTAACGCCGTCTGCCTGGGTAAGTGCAAGACCTGTCTTGGTGTTCTTGTACGGCTCCCAATCTGTCCAGTGAGCACCCCCATCAACACTGAATTGCATTTCCGCCACTTGAGTCAATGTGTCTGTGGCATTTATTGAAAGGTTTACGCTTCTGGAACTCGTAGAAGCATCGTTGTTATTGATCGAGACAGTACCTGAGGGTGGTTGAGTATCAAAAATAATATCGTCTTTGAAAAGCGCGACATTTCCCGCCGAATCTTCAACCTGGGCCCAAATCCAACGCTGGATCCCTTCCCCCGACAGCACCAGCCCCGATTTCGAGGTCCCAGAAGCTTCCCATGCCGTCCAGG
>MHFU01000032.1:0-147 GCA_001804345.1 Omnitrophica bacterium RIFOXYB12_FULL_50_7 | reverse complement strand
CTCGAAAAACCGGAGTCTCGCTCGTACCCTTGTGATTGAGAAAAGGATCTTCGGCCACAAGACGAATTTTGTAATCACCGTCCCCGGCAAACTCCCCCACCTGATTAAGACCGTCCCAGGAAAAGTTGATCTGATTCACATCCCAAA
>MHFU01000031.1 GCA_001804345.1 Omnitrophica bacterium RIFOXYB12_FULL_50_7 | reverse complement strand
TACCACAAGCACCGTATTCTTGAGATCGCGAAGTTTTTCGAGCGCGTTCAAAAGCTTCCCATTATCACGAGGGTGAAGACCGATGCTCGGCTCGTCCAGCACATAGAGCACGCCGGTCAGTCCCAGACCGATCTGCGCCGCAAGCCGGATGCGCTGGAGTTCTCCTCCGGCCAGGGTCGCGACAGTACGATCGAGCGCGAGATACCCCAGTCCGATATTAAGAAGAAAAGAAATCCTTTCGCGCACCTCCCGGAGAATAGGCACAGCGATCACTTCTTGCGTCCCCTGGAAACACAGATCCCGAAAGAACGGCACCGCCTCGTCGACAGGCAACGCCGTAACCTCGGCGATATTTTTTCCCTCGATCAGAACGCCGAGACTTTCTTTGCGAAGCCGCTTGCCCGCGCATTCCGGGCAGATCTCCTCGCGCAGGAATTTCCGGACCTTCGCGCGCACCTCTTCGGAATTCGTCTCGTGAAAAAGCCGCTCCCATTCTTCCACAAGGCCGGAAATATCCCCGTCTCCGAGAAAGAACACTTCCTTGGCGTCTTCCGGCCAATCCTGATACGGCGCATCCCATTCAAAGTTATATTTCTCTGTCAGATCATGAAGGAGATCCTCGAAAAAATATTTATTAAACGAGAAAAAAACGTCCTTGTTGAGCGCACTCATAAGCGGTTTCTGGGGCGAGGAGATCACGCCCTTCACGAAGATCTGCGAAAGTTTCCCGAGCCCCTTACATTTCGGGCAGGCGCCGTAGGGACTGTTGAATGAGAACATGTTCGGCGTAAGGTCCGGCAAACTGATCTGGCACTTGGCGCAGGTCTTGGTGGTGGAAAAAAAATGAAGCGCCCCCTTGCCATCACTCCCCTTTTCCAGGATCGCAACATGTCCTTGGGTCAAATCCAACGCGCAGACAACGGAGTTCCTGAAACGCCTATCTTCGTCCTTCAGAGGCATCAGCTCATCGATCACGATCTCAATATCGTGGCGCACGGACTTCCGGAGCTTCATATCCTGCTTGATGAGCCTTACGCTCCCGTCGATACGCGCCCGATCAAAACCTTTTTTAAGGGAGTCCTGGAAGAGCTTCTGGAATTCTCCCTTACGTCCCCGCGCAAGCGGCGCCAGAACCTGGACTTCACGCCCCGCAAAACGCGCGAGAAGATCTTTAAAAAGTTCCTCGCGGGTTTGGCTCTGAAGCGGTTCATGACACGAGGGACAATGAGGGATCCCGATCTTAACGAAAAAAAGCCTCAGATAGTCGTAAATCTCGGTGACGGTCGCGACCGTGGAGCGAGGATTATGCGTGACGGAGCGCTGCTCGATCGCGATAGCCGGAGAAAGTCCGGAAATATGGTCCACGTCCGGTTTCTTGAGCTTTTCCAGGAATTGCTTGGCGTAGGAAGAAAGACTTTCGAGATAGCGGCGCTGGCCTTCGGCGTAAATTGTGTCAAACGCGAGCGAGGATTTTCCGGAGCCGGAAAGGCCGGTAATGACCGTGACTTTGTTGCGAGGGATCTTGAGCGATAAATTCTTGAGATTGTGTTCCCGCGCTCCGCGGACTTCAATGAATTCGTCCATGCGCGGACTCCTTACGACCCGTTCGCTCAGGTCCCAACGCGAACGGAAGCAAAGGCTTTTTTGAGCGTGGCAATCGCGGCGAGAATGGCCAAATAACTTGTTTTGGGATTTCCGGGCGCGGGTTTATTCTGCGTCACCGTGGTAAACGTGCCAAAATCCCCTTCCACCAGAACCTCATGTCGGTTCCCTTTGTAAGAGCGCGAGGTCCAGATCTCCACCTGCGTGCGCTCGGGACCAATCCCCGCAAGACTCAAGACCGCGGCAACATTGATATTTTGCGGAAAATGCTTGGTAGCCTCGACGGCTGTCCCGAAAAAGACTCGCCTTTCTTCGGAATCTGTTTTTAACACCGGGAATCTTTTCTGGAGAAAATAAGACGCGCCCATCAAGGCCTCAGGCGGCTTACGCGTGGTCAACCGAACTTTTCGAATCTTCCCGCAACTCGCGGCCAACACCCCGTCTACGCCCGTAATCGCTCCCGAAGGACAAAAGATGCGAGCCAGGTTCTTCTTCAAAAGTTCCGCAATCTGCGGGTGGAGCAATCCGCCCACACTCATGATAAGAACTTTTTTGTTCCACTTGCAAGCAAGCCGGATGACCTGTGCCGCAACCTTCGGCGAAGCCGCCTCAATGATCAAATCCGAGCGGCGAACCAGCTGAGCCAAGGGAACAAGACGGGCATGAAACCGGAACTTCTTCTGAAGCACGGCGGCCTTTTCCTTGTGTTTCTCACAAAGGTACTTCAGCTGCGCGAAAGCCTTCAGGTCCGTCACCACCGCGTGCGCAAGCGCCGTCCCGATCGTCCCTCCTCCGATGATCCCGACCTTGATCCTGTTTTTCATTTGCCTCTCCTTACGACACGGTTTTCCGCATCAACGTAAACGACTTTGGGTTTGTGCCTTTTGGCTTCGGCCGCCGTAAGTACCACGAAGGTCAGAATGATAATTATATCGCCCGCTTTCCCGTGCTTGGCCGCGCCGCCATTCAGGCAGATCACGCCGGACCCCGCGGGCCCCGGAATCGCATAGCTTTCGATGCGAGAACCATTGTTGAGATTCGCGATCAAAACTTTCTCATGAGGAAGAATATCCGCCGCATCCATAAGTTTTTTGTCGATCGTGATACTGCCGGGGTAATCAATGCACGCCTCAGTTACGGTCACGCGGTGGATCTTTCCGCCCAACATTTGTTTCTGCATAAATCCCTCGGTTTTAAGTGATAAGAAAAAGCGCTAAGCGAAAAGCGTTAGGCGGTAGGCAAAACGCGCTTTTTCCACTTAACGCTTACCGCTTTTCACTTATCGCTATTTCGGATTATAACATTATCAATCAGCCTTGTCTTGCCGACAAAGCAGGCCGTCAGGACGGCCATTTTCTCCTGATACTTTTTGACCGGAGCAAGCGTCCTTGGATCTACGATCTCAAAATATTGCACTCGTTCCACACTCCTTTTCAATTCGCTGAGCGCTCGCCTCCTTGAAGCTACAAAGCCCATTTTCTCCCGTAAAAGATTTTTCTTGCATGCAAAAAGCACCCGAGAGATCGTGAGGGCTCGATCCCGTTCGCCGGGGCTGAGAAAACGGTTCCGGGAACTCATGGCAAGCCCGTCCTTTTCCCGCACCGTCGGCATCACGCGGACCTGGGTCTTCATGTTCAGATCACGCACAAGTTGGCTGATAACGGTAACCTGCTGAAAATCCTTGGCGCCGAGATAAAGCCGGCAAGGCCCCGTAATGTTAAGAAGCTTCACCACCACGGTCGCCACACCACGGAAATGCCCGGGCCTGAATTTCCCGCAAAGAACGTTCGCAAGCCTGGGGCTGACATCCACAAAAGTCGCATAACCTTCGGGATACATGGCCGAGACTGAGGGGCAGAAAAGATAGTCCGCCTTAAGAGTCCGGAGCATTTTTATGTCCGTTCTCAATACACGGGGATATTTCGAGAAATCCTCATTCAAACCAAATTGCGTCGGGTTGACGAAGATGCTCACGACCGTAACATCGTTCTCGCGGCTTGAGGCACGCACAAGCGACAGATGCCCTTCATGCAACGCACCCATAGTAGGAATGAAGCCGACACTTTTCCCTCGGGCCCGTTCTTTCTGGAGTATTTGCTGAAGTTTTTTAGGATCTCGAATGAGTTTCATTTTTCTTTCGTGGAACGGTCAACGGGTAACGCCGAACGAATTTGCTTTACGTAACCCGTTCCCCGTTTCCCGGAATTTAGGCCTTTCAAAATTTCCTTCATCGTCCTCTTAAGTTCCGGGTGTTCCCACCCGGGCTCCAGATCGCAGAACGGCACAAGGACGAATGCCCTTTCATGAAGCCGAGGATGCGGTACGGTCATTCCCGGTTCCCGGATCACCTGATCCCCGTAAAAAAGAATGTCCAGGTCGAGTGTTCGTGCTTCATTAGGCTTGTTTCGCTGCCGGTTCGCATTGATTTCGATCTTCTGAATTTTTTCCAGAAGGTCCCGCGGCGACAGACTGGTCTCAAAACTCCATACCGCGTTCAGAAACGAACCCCCTTCGACCGCCAAGGGTTCCGTTTCATAGACCTGAGAGTAACGAAAATCCTCAAGACCCGCTACCGAGAGAAGTTCTTTTTTAGCGAACTCGAGATAACCCGCACGACTCCCTAGATTGGAACCCACTCCGATAAAGACTTTGGTCATAGCCTTATTCGCCCCCCTGCCAGCGAACAGACCCGGTGTGAGCGGGGTGAAACTCGCAAACGTTAAAGTTTCGAATGATGCGGATGGCTTTTTTTGATACGATCGAGGGCTTCCATGATCCGCGATTCGGCGACGGTCAAGGAGATCCTGAAATACCCTTCCCCGTTCGGGCCAAAGCCGTTCCCTGGCGTTACAACTATATTGAGTTCCTCCAAAAATTTCAGGGCCAGCTCCGAGGAAGTATACCCCGGCGGCACCGGGATCCAGACGTAAAAAGTCGCTTTCGGCGCTTCGATCTTCCAGCCAAGGTCCCGGAACCCTTGCACCAAAAGATCGCGGCGCTCCTGATAGATCTTGAGGTTCTTCTCAAGCTCTTTCTGCCCTTCCTGGAGCGCTTTGATACCCGCGATCTGGATCGCCTGAAAAATACCGGAATCCAGGTTCGACTTCACCTTGGCGAGAAGCGCCAACACCTGCGCGTTCCCAACCGCAAAGCCCACGCGCCAGCCGGTCATACTGTAAGTTTTGGAAAGCGAAAAAAGTTCTACCGCGATCTCCTTCGCGCCTGGAATTTCCAGGATACTCGGCGATTTGAGACCTTCATAGCACATCTCCGAATAGGCGGCATCATGCGCGATCAAAATCCCGTGCTTATGCGCGAACGCCACGGCCTTTTCAAAAAAAGCCTTGTCCGCGACCTGCGAAGTCGGATTGTTCGGATAGTTAAGAAACATGAGTCTTGCATTTTTTAGAATCTCCCCCGGGACCGCGTCGAAATCCGGAAGATAATGATTCTTTTCCAGAAGCGGCATCGTGTAGGGAATGCCTTCGGCGAAAAGCGTGCCCGAACGGTACACCGGGTAACCGGGATCCGGAATAAGGCAGACTTTTCCAGGATCCAAGACCGCGAGCGGCAAGTGCCCGATACCTTCCTTGGAACCAATGAGCGGAAGGATCTCTTTGTCCGGATCCAGTTTCACACCAAAGCGATGCTGGAACCAATCATGGATCGCATGACGAAATTCCGGCATCCCCTGATCGAGAGCATAACGGTGATTGCGAGGATTTCTCACTGCAATGTTCAAGGCCTCAATGATGAAGTCCGCCGTCGGAATGTCTGGATCCCCGACCCCGAGATCAATCACGTCCTTTCCCTTGGCGATGAGCTCGCGCTTCTTTTTGTCGATCTCCGCAAAAAGGTAAGGCGGCAGTTTCGTGAGTCGTCCCGTAGGTTCGAAGAAAATCGTCGGCTTTGTCATGGTAGGTCCTTCATATTGATTAAAGTGGCAAGCCCTGATCTTACAGAAAGACCCTAAAGAGACCCGGACTCGCCCATTCGTTTCATTAAGAGAAAAAGAGAAATGCGGCAGGATTATAACAGAGTCGAGACACCTTGAAAACAGCAGAAGAAAATCAGAAAACGAACCGGCCGTGCGGAGGACCCCGAGAGAAAGCGCCGGCGCCCATAGGCCCCAGCGGCCAACAACACGGCAACCAAGACCTGCGAGCTTCCGAATTCATCCTTTCCTTCGGTTGATTAGTGCCTATCCTGATAACACGCAGGGACGCTCAGTTCTCTTAAAGGAGAACTGTCCCTAAAGATCTGCTATTCGGATAGATTCTTAGTTAAGCTTGGTGACGTCGAAGCGGAACTGGGGGTCTAACTGTCTGAGTTCTTGGGCTAAACGCAGGACTTTGTTTTTCAGATCGGAAGTCTTCATCGAAAGCCACCCTTGATAGGCTTCGAGGAATTGCTCCATTTTGATCTCCAGGAGATGATCTTTTTCATAGCAGCTCAGCTTCATGAGAAAATGCTGGAACGCCTGCTCGCGGAAACACTCGATGAACTTGAAATAATCTTCTTTGACGCCGGTAAGGATATGTCTGTAAACATCGAACTGACTCGCGATCTTGCCAAGCACTTCCCCCACTCCGGTCTTTTTTTCATAAACCCCGGCATGACAGCGCGAGGCCTGATTGTAATAAAGGATCGCGGCCAAGCGTTCCTCGTTTTTTTCATCAAAAGCGTCTTTCTTGAGGGCAAATCGCTTGGCCAAATGGGGATCCGGATTGAAGATCGTGGACTGAACAAGTACATGGTCGGCATTCACCTTAAAGATGAAATAACGAAGCATCGGGTCGTTGGTCTCCCGAACCCATTCAAAAACCTCGCGTGTGTTGGCCGAAAGAAAGGGATCTGCCATATCATGATATTCCGGAAGTGAGACGGCAAAGAGCAGATGCGCCAAATAGATATTCACATCCTCGTCAAAGGAAAGCGTCCTCGTCAAACCATGCGATTGGTCTTTAGCTTTCAGGATAGACTCCAAAAGGAAATAGATCGCCGATTCACGGTCCTCGCTCGAGAGGTTGAAGTACAAATACGGAACCTGAGTATCCTGTTCCTTCTTCTCGTTCATCTTGATTTCCCCGTTTTTGAATATAGCAATATATAACTTCTATGAATTTTACACTACTTCCAACTTCTATAAGAAACATAGCATGGCAATAGTGAAAAGTCAAATCCATCCAATAAATACAATAACAACGCAACCCATTTAAAACAAACGAGTTGTGATTTCAACAAAAAAATCCTCGCGATGGGTCGAACTTTCCAAAGACTATAAAGGATCTCTGTAAGCGGGAGGAGCTAGGCGGACTTCAGAACGGGACGAATGGAATCGAGGAAATTGCGGGTCTTGAGAACTTTCCCAAGACGGTAATTCAGGAAGGTGGTAATAAGGGTTTTGATCTGGCTTTCGATCACGGAGCTGTGGGACGCACGAAGGCAATCCGCCAGCGGGTTCTTGCCGTAAGAACGCAGAACCGCAAGCGCGCCGGAACCCACGGACAGCGCGGCGGTGTCCTTCGAACGGCACCGCTCGCAAAGGAGCGCTCCGTGACGAATAGAGAAGAAGCCTTTCTCGAGAGGTTTAGCACCGCATTCCAGACAGCTCTCAAGAAAAGGGAGCCAGCCCATTTCCCTGAGGAGTTGCGTCACAAAAACCGTCTCAAGCCTTGAAGGCGGGATCACGGGCAGAAAGCGAAAACTCTCCTTCAACAGATCGAAGATCTCCGGATGGGGATCCTGAATTTCGGTCAGCTCGTCCACCAACTCACAAAAATAACTGGCATACGCGATCCCATCCAACCGATCGCGAAGCGCGTGATGGCTTTCTAGAATCGTGGCATCCGAGATCAGATGAAGATCCGATCGTTTTTTTTCGTAGAAGATGTACTCAGCATGGGTGAACAATTCGAAACCCGCCTGGCGGATCTCCCCTTCCCGGTGCACGCCTTTCACCACTCCACGCACTTTTCCGAGCCGCGGCGTGAAAAATGTCACGATGAGAGAACTGGAACGGAACGGCATCGTCTTCAGGACAAGGGCTTCGGTCTTGTGGATGCTCATAAAACTAGAGAGTTTTCTTTTTTACGCGCGTGAGGATCTGACTCTGCTTGCGGTGCATCTTCTTGAACGCAACGCGGTCCTTGTCCTCGTAGCCCATGAGATGCAGGATCCCGTGGCAGAGACAATAGTGCAGTTCCTCTTCAAAGGTATGGTCGTATTCCTTGGCCTGTGTACGGATCGTGGGAAGACAGAGCGCGATATCCCCAAGAAAATCGATATCCTTGCGGCGAAGGACTTGCGCGGGAAGCATTTCTTTTAGATGCCCGGGAGATTTCTTCTGACTGAACGCGAGAACATCCGTAGACCACGCGTGGCGGAGATAACGGCGGTTGAGTTTGCGCATCTCAGGCCCATCCACGAGGACCACGCTCAGCACCGCTCTTTTAAAACCCAGGTCCTTCAAGATTTTTGTAGCGATCTTCTTAAGCGTGATCTCCGAGACCTTGATCCGCGGGCAATCCTGCTTCAGATAAATCTCATATGCCATGGAGAGACCTCACAAAAAACCGGATACCCGGAAAATAATTCCGGGTAGACAAGCAAAATTTTTAACACTTTGAGCCATTAGAATTTCCAAGAACCAAGAGACAAGAACCAAACAAAATCCAATCACCAAGATACAAACACCCAAAAAACTGCCTGCCTCTTTGATTATTGGCTTTTGGTGATTGCTTGGTTATTGGATCCTGGAATTTGGTTATTAAAAGCCGCTCTTTGCGCGCCCATTAAAATCCGAAAAAGCCAAAAAACTTACGGTCGACTACTTAGTTTTCAGCCTGAGCTCTTTTGCGTTCGTGCTTTTCGTACGCTTTGATGATCTCTTGCACGAGTGGGTGGCGCACCACATCGGTCTCGTTCAGATAGATGAACTGAATGTCCGGGATATCGGCGAGGATACTGCGTATCTCGACAAGTCCGGATTTCTTAGCAGACGGCAGGTCGATCTGGGTAATATCCCCTGTGATCACGACCTTGGAGGTCTGTCCCAGGCGCGTCAGGAACATCTTCATCTGACTGTGCGTGCAATTCTGTGCTTCATCGAGAATCACGTAGGAATCGTTCAAGGTCCGTCCTCGCATGTACGCAATCGGTGCGATCTCGATCGCCCCCCGCTCGGTATAACGAGCCACTTCATCAAATTCGAGCATATCATAGAGCGCATCATAAAGCGGCCTAAGATAGGGATTCACTTTCGCCGCAAGATCCCCGGGCAGAAATCCGAGATTTTCCCCCGCTTCCACGGCGGGACGGGTCAGAATGATGCGGGCCACATATTTTTTCTTGAGCGCCTCAATGGCCGCGGCCATGGCGAGATAGGTCTTTCCGGTACCCGCCGGACCGATGGAGATCACGATATCGTGCGTCTGCATGGCTTTCAGATACGCGAGCTGGTTCTCGCTCCGCGCCTGGATCACTTTCCCGCGATGGAAAAAGTGTATCCCCCCACCCTGCGAGGGCGTAACACGGGCTTCACTCTTGGAGCTGGCCTCCGCGCTCGCCTTTTCCGGTAATCGGCCGCCTTTGCGGATCATCTCAAGCATCCGGACAAAGAAACGAGAAGCATCCTCCACGTTTTTTTTATCGCCCATGATCTTCATCCGGTCATTGCGCGCCACGATCTTGACACGATGATCCTTTTCAGCCTGCCGGATATTCTGATCCAGATTGCCGTAAAGAGCTTTCGCCTCTTCATTCGAATGCAGCTTGATCAGTTTTTGCAAGAAAACGTCCTTTCTTTAGGGTGTAGTAAATAGGGTTTAGGGGTTAGGAATTACTATCCCCTATACGCTAAACCCTATCCCCT
>MHFU01000030.1 GCA_001804345.1 Omnitrophica bacterium RIFOXYB12_FULL_50_7 | reverse complement strand
TCCGGTGAACTGGTCCAGAAGATACCGGGGTTGCCTAAATGCCGCGCTTGAAGCAAGGCTCGAAAGTTGCTCCCGGGATCGCTCGAAGATCCCGTTCATCGCAAGATCCAGTCTTTCCCTTCGACCCAACAACCGCTCTTCGAGTTCGAGACGGCTTGAAACCACAAGCTCGGCAGCCGCCGAAGGCGTCGGAGCACGCAAATCCGCCACAAGATCACAAATCGTCCAGTCACTCTCGTGCCCCACCGCTGAAATAACAGGGATCCGAGACCCAAAGACCGCACGAGCGACAGGCTCCTCATTAAAGGCCCAAAGGTCCTCGAGACTCCCCCCGCCTCGCCCCACGATCAGGACGTCAGCCTCTGAGTGTTGATTCATCATCTCGATCGCGGCCGCAATTTCCTTGGCCGCGCCTTCGCCTTGCACCTTGACAGGATAAAGCAGAACATGCGTCCCGCAGAACCGGCGATTCACTACATTCAAAATATCCTGGATCGCCGCTCCGGTCGGCGAGGTGATCACGCCCACAATCTTCGGAAACTTTGGAATCGGCCGCTTTCGTTCTTCGCCAAACAGTCCCTCTTTGGCCAACCGCTCTTTCAATTGCTGGAACGCGAGTTGGAGTGCCCCGACACCCTGGGGCTCCACCCGCTCAATATAAAGCTGGTATTGCCCGCGCGCTTCGTAGATGGAAACACGGCAGAACGCGAGAACCTTGAGTCCGTCCTTGAGTTCGAACCGGAGTCCGCGCTGATATTGGCTGAAGAAAGCCGCCTGGATTTGCGCCGACTCGTCTTTGAGCGTCAGATAAATATGCCCGGAGCTATGATGTTTAAAGTTCGAGATCTCCCCTTCCACCCAGACCGTGGAAAAACGCGATTCCAGCAAGAGACGGCTCTGCCGGTTCAGCTGGCTGACGGTGTAGATCCTACGTCCGTCCTTCAACAAATCAAAAGCTTCTTCCGTTTTCAACATTTTCTTCCTCACAGCCCTGGACCCGAGACAAGAGACCAGAGACAAGCGCAAAAGCATCGGGTCTCGCGTCTCCAGTCTCTAGTCTCGAGTCTCAAGTCTCTAGTCGCTAGTAACCAACCACCAGAAACCAGCGACCAGCGACTATTTTTAGTCTGTTATCACTCGATCCACCCTCACATCATGCGCTTTCATCGGAACTTTTTTCACGATCTGTTCCCGGAAGCACAACCCGATCTTGATGACTTTCCTGGCCTTTTGGAGAAGCCGGTCGTAGTAACCGCCGCCCCGACCCAAACGCCCACCGCGCTTATCAAAAGCCACGCCCGGAACAAGGATGATATCCATCTTGGAAACCGGCCGTTTCTCGCAAAGAGCCTTGGGCTCCATGATGTTGTAGGCGTTTTTTTTCAGGTCCCTGAGAAGCGAACGAACCCGGCACAATGCCAGAGACTTCTTCGGATCGATCCTTGGAAGGTAGATCTTTTTATCCTTCAAAATTTTCTTAAGAAAAGACTTCGTCTCCACCTCGGGCGCGATCCCATAATAAAACGCCACATGTTCCGCCTTTCGAAAAAGAGGCTCTCGGGATAACTTCCGGAGGATCCGGCAGCTTTTCACATGCCGCGAAAAGAGTGGGATTTTTTTTCTTTTTTCAAGAAGCGCTTTTCTAAGACAACTTTTATCCGACATGGGTCGAGAAGCCTAATGGGCTGTCTTCTTTTTGTACCGCTTGTAACGACTTTGCGACGTCTTGGATTGCTTGTTCTTTGCATCGAGAGCGGCTTGACACTGGCGAAGACTTTTTTTTTGGCGGATCATTTCCTCGTTGAACTTCTGACGCTCGGCCTGAAAGGCAGCTTTTTGCGTCTCCAATTCCGCGCGGTCCTTCGAAGCGGTCGAAGCACTTAAAGACTTCGTCTTTCCGTCGAGAGCGACTTGACTCTGGCGAAGACTTTCTTTTTGGCTGTTCATTTCATCGTTGAATTTCTGACGCTCAGCCTGAAATGCGGCTTTTTGAGCCTCCAATTCCGCACGGTCCTTCGAAGCGGTCGAAGCATTTAAAGACTTCGTCTTCCCGTCGAGGGCAACTTGACTCTGGCGAAGGTTTTCTTTTTGGCGGATCATTTCCTCATTGAACTTCTGACGCTCGACCTGAAATGCCGCCTTTTGAGCCTCGAATTCCACGCGGTCAGTCGAAACAACCGGTTTGCTCGGGGTCTTCATCTTGGAAAAAATTTCTTCTTTGAGCTTTTCCAGTTGATCCTCTTTTTCGCGGATCATCTGCACCTGCTGCTCACGAACCGCTTCCCACTCCGCCTTCAGATTATCAAGTTCGGATTTCGGGGCGGGCACCTCCGCCTTATTCAAGGCCTCCGCCTCATCCGCCGGCATGTCATCGCCAATCGCGTTCCCGACAGAGCACAAAAAAAGCACCGCGATCACCCCAGAAAGAAAAAACGTTTTATGAATCCCCATTTTCATCCCCCACTCCCCATCTGAATGCACCCCAAAAGTATCCATCCCCCGCCCTTACCCAGAACTGATAGTCTGGGGCATATTCGGCGCTTGAGTTGTTCGCTCGCGTCCGATTAAGAGGGTACTTGGTGCCGGGTAGTATAGACCGCGGCTTTATTGCATTCCAGCAAAAGTAACTTTCATCGACAGGCTCCTACAGTCGTACTGCTTCTGCGTGAAATCGCACCTGTGCTAATTTACACCCCCGTCTCATGCTGTCTGCTTAGCAGATTAGACGCTGTTTGCAGTGATTGCATGCTGTTTATGTCATGCGGGTCAAGGCTTGGATCCAGGCCGTCAAAAGAAACCAGGACCGGTTCCCCTCCCCAAAGTTCACGGGAACGCCACACAACAAGTCTACGGAGCAGGTCCTGATCTAGTAAAAATTAAAGGTTATCAGGGCCAGTCCTGCCAACCGTTGGATTTTTTAAAGAGGACAGGACAAGTCCTGATCTAGAATAGACTCTAGTTTATGGCTGATAGCCAATAGCTAAAGGCCAGAGGTTAGGGTTATCTGCGGCCATGGGCTATAAGCTTACATTGTCTATAAATTATATTAATATTTACTTTATAGAAATATCGTGCTACCCTATTCGCATGAAAAAAATCATGATCAATTCCAATGCGATCGCCTCCGGAGTCTATTTGATCCGCGGGAAAAAGGTAATGTTAGACAAAGATCTCGCCCTGCTCTATGGAGTCAGCACAAAGCATCTTAAAAGACAAGTACGCCGGAACCAAAGCAGGTTTCCGGAAGATTTTATGTTCGAACTTTCTGATGAAGAGACCCAGAATTGGAGGCGCCAATTTGGCACCTCCAATTTGAAAGACAAAATGGGGCTTCGCTATTCCCCCTTTGCGTTTACTGAACATGGCATTTTGATGCTCTCTAGCGTTCTTAATAGTGAGAAAGCCGCCCAGATCAATATTGCCATTATGCGCGTCTTTCTACGGCTCCGGGAAATGCTTATGACGAACAGCGCTCTTGCGCTCCGCCTTGAAAGGGTCGACAGAACTGTCGAGCACCACGACCGGAAAATCCGGGACCTCTACCGGACCGTGACGAGATTTTCAGTCTCTAAGAAAAAACCCAAAGGCCCGATCGGTTTCCGTCCGTAAAAATCCATTCATCCTCTTACTCTGACCGCATATCCTTTTTCCAGGAGGAGGTTATTGAGATAGACAAGGTTGTCCTGGTCCGCCACACTGCTTGGCGGATTACTCCGGCCCGCCTTCTGCGGGACCTCCTGACACTTGTGCTTCGTGGCACAAGTGCCTGCCTCCGGGACCTGGATGTCCCGTGCGGGCAGGAACACATCGGCCTCGTAGCGGTCGTAGGTGGGATTCCGGGAGCTGAGCACGGTGAGGGAAGGGACGTCACGAAGAACGGCTTCCACGAATTTTTTCGCGGCCTTCCCTTCCTCTGTATCTATTTCAGGACAATCGATGCCGCGGAGCCTCAGCTTCTGCCGGCTGATGCCTCTCATGCCGATATCCAGCACGACCCAAAGCGTGTCCCCGTCGACCACCGATTCGAGGAAAGCCCGGTACGTGTAAAGGTCCTTGGAGGTACAACCGATTTTTTTGATCTTCGCGCCGGTCCATTCCACGATATCGCCCGCTTTCAGACCGCCCAAACTTTTTATTTCTTTTCCATAACGGTAGTTTGGACGGCCCCAATCTCCGCTACGCTTCGATTGATTAGTATTGGGACCGCGGCTTTCTCCGGACGTCAGGGCCTGGTATCCCTTGAAACCGTGGTCCAGGAGCAGGCACTGCTTGTCCGGCCAGGCGGTCTCCTTCGGATCTTTGATCTGATACGCGTTCAACTGTCCCAGCTTGGGGACGGGAAGAAGGTCCGGCGGTTCCCTGTTTTCCGGGAGGGTCGCCAGGTTTTTTGCGACTTTGGCGCGCACCTTTTCATGACGGACAAGTGTGCGCAATTCATCCCGTTTCAAACCTTCACGGACGGCTTTCGCTTCGAGTTGCAGCCGTTTCTTTTTGTCCTGGACCGGTAAAAGTTCAAAATAATGGGCCAGGCTCAATTTCGACGCGGGCGTCGAAATCCGGTTTTGGAGATAAAAGGCGCGTATCCTCTCGAGATTCCTCTCAGAAAATCCGCTGCCCAGTTTTTTGGAAAGATCTTCGGAGAGTTTTTGAAGGAGGCCGGTGCCATAAGCGGCTTTGATCTCGCCTTTTTGCTCGACCAGGACGATGTCCCGGCCGGTCTTCCAGCACGCATCGACCAGGGACCTGCGCACGCCCTCGAAAAGCAAGGTGATCTTGGTGACAAGCTTGCGGTAGTTAGCGACGGCTATTTTGTCCGGCATCGATGCGGATTATAGACCCAAGCCTTGTTTTCTGTCCAGGCTGAGGAGGGTGGTTCGAAGAAGCGGAAGCCGCTCCCCTTTCGATGGCCGTCCAAGTCTGCATTTTCTTTTCATGAATGGCAACTTGGACGGCCCCAATTTCCGCTTTGTTTCGATTGAACAGAATTGGGACCAGCCGTCGGAGAAGTGTTTGTCTTCTTGTGATCCTGAGACAAATGAATATAGGCGCAATGTCCTATCGAGCGCTTGAAGGGGATAATCAGAATGATAACGAAAAATGATTACCGAGAACGATTCTTAAACCTATGCAAATGTTAAAAGCTCTCTTTTTTTATGTCGGGTATCAACATCAATTTTGATTGAGACGTTGAAAACCTCTAAGAACCTTATAAGCGTTTCGATAGTAATGTTATCAGAGCCGCCTTCGATTCGACTAATCAACTGTTGCGACACACGCATTTTTTTCGCCAGTTGTCCTTGCGTTAGCCCCACGCGCTCTCTCATATCACCCAACCATTGGGCAATTCTCAACTTCGCACTTTCGATCCTAAAGAGATGCTTGAACTTCTCACTCTTATTTAACTCTGCCTTGAGATCGTGCTTGAAATTCCCATATCTCATTTTTTTCATTTTACTATTCCCCCTTTTCTTCGAATTCTTCAAAATTAACTAAATGATATCGTTTAAGCGTCTGACAAATTTCTTTCCTCCACAGGGCTTCGTCAACATCACCTTCTGGTATCTTTTCTGATTTCTTATAAAGAGCGTGAAGCAATATTATCTTTTTGCCTTCCATGTAAAAATATATGACTCGATGCCTCCCTGGGCGAAGCTCATATAATCCCGTTTTATTGCCCATATAATCCGCCATTGGCCGTCTCATTTGCGGACCATATTCAGATAGATGCTCCAAATACGCAAAAACCTTGGCCCTTTCAGCCTCATGCAAATCTCTAACGCACCGGCTCTTTTCCTTTCTCGTCCTTAAAATAATTAACCTGATAATTCAAGGCCTGCCTTCCTTCTAGTCATAAGAACTGTTATCTGAATCACTTCCACTCCTAACAAAAGTATACAACATATAGGTTGTATTGACAAGTGACAAGCCGAACTTCTTATCTGTTAAACAACGTGCCATGCTTAGGCCCCAGAATCGTTAAAAATACGCTAAAACTCATGGAAATTGAGCTCGGAATGTAAGGATCGGAAGCCGTTTATTGGTAATGCAGTTATAAAGAGCAAAAGGAGGCTTCCTCCACACTAAGCAATGCGGGTGACTATCCAGTGACTTAAAATAGAAAAAAGGAGCTTTTGTCTCATAGAGAAATGGGATAGAGCATCGACATGAAAAAAGCGTAAGCTCTTTTTGGTTTAGAGTCTTACGCTTAATAATAGAAATGCCCCCAGCATGAATCTCCGCCTGAGGCGGATTCGTCCACAAGGCGAATCCGTCGATGGACAGATTCGCCTCTGGCGAAGAACATGGGAAAATGCCCCCAGCATGAATCGAACATGCAACCCTCTCCTTAGGAAGGAGATGCTCTATCCAATTGAGCTATGGGGGCACAAATCTTTTTTAGTGTTTTACATTTCCCATAGTGAAAATAAACTTTCCAGTTGTCCGCCTCCGGATTGCCGTAGCCTGCCTGTCCCCGTTTAGTGCCTGGCACCTTTCTGTGCTTTCTGATCTGCTCGGGGTCACCTTGCTATGGCTGCCGGGTCCTCCCCCTCAGAATCATCCACGCGTCTCATGGCAAAAGCCAAGTATCCGATCCCCAGCAAAATAAAGATCCATGCGCTCCAAGGGATATGGAGCTTCAATTGCTCCGTGATCAAGCCTAAGAGCATTCCGGGCGTCATCGCCACGACTGAGAGCCGAAAAAGAACGGGATAAGGCAGAGAGACCTTTTTGATCTTGCCGAGGATCATCCCTGCCAAAGAAAAGAGAAGCGCCTGGATCAACCTGAAAGCAAGAAGTCCCGCGAACATAAAAGGAACCGTGAGCAGAACTAAAAAACTCTTTCCCAGGCCCAGCCAGCCCTTTACTTTTCCCTGATCGATCGCAAAAGACTTTACTTCCGAAAGATCGTAGACCCGCGTCTCCCTTCGAGAATTTTTCTTCATTCCAAACTGCGTCTCGGCAAGAAATACCATGACACCCCCCAGGTTCGGAGGAATCGTTTTTTGGGTCGTATCAATGATCGCGAACTCTTTCCTCTTACCGTCCATTTCCGCAAAAATAACGTAAGGTCTTTTTTCGGGAGTTCTCGCCAAGCCGTTTTCGATCACGATCTCTGGGATCTGAGCCACCACCTCCGGACTCTCGACATCCACGAACTTATTGAACCCTATTTGCATCCCGACCCCATAAACCACGCAAAAGATCCCGATCACCAGCGCAAGATAACCTACCGCGGCCCCCTTCCACGCCACCCCCACTTTCCGGTAAAGAGCCGCTGAATAAAAACACTTCCAAAGCGCTTGTACTCCCTCAAGTTTATTCATTTCCAAAACCCCCTCTCATATGAGCTTAGCTTGCCTGTCCCCGTTTAGTGCCTGGCACCTTTCTTATGTTCCCGTGCTTCCCTCTACAGGCTAAGAAACAACTCTATTTAACATCCTTCCCGACGCTCAAAGTCTTCCAGGTCGTAACCCAACTTCTTAATGCAATCCAATGCGGCATTTCGAATGGCGACCCAGTTTGGATCATGATATATGATTTCAGAAACCTCTTTTAGAGTACGGGCAACTTTGTATTTAGCGTAAACTTCATCCCGCCTATCATGTAGTACTTTGCAGAAATCTGCAACAATAGCCCTTTTGTTCGGAGCAAGCTGGTTCAGATACGATTCTTGATCGCTTCGAAACTCGTTAAATAACATATCTTCAAAAATCACATAGTTCTCTTTTGTTGCGTTTAAAATATATCTATCCTGATATTTTAGAGATGAAAAACGCAAAATTTCGCTATTCATTACAACGTCCCTTTCTTGGCTTTCTCATTCCCTTTAATTGCCAGAGCCTTTATATCCACAAACCTCGCTTACTCTCTCTTGCTTCTTTCTCCAGCTTCACGAACAGGTCTTGATACTTCACGTTGGGCTGTATGGTCATTACTTGGGCGTAGCCAGAGCGAATGATTGTCGCATTGAGAAAATCTTCGTAAAACTTTTCGCCAGGAACGAGATAAAACCCAGGAGCCATATTGATTTCCACTGCGGTTGAGGTATTGGTTACGACATAAACATACGCCAGCGTCCTCCCGTACTTATCCTTCTTCTGCACATCATACTCAAGCCTGATCTGCTTGCCTTCGACCAGCTTGCGTGTGAACTCCGCCGCCCCTTTGCCCTGAGCATCCTCTGCATGGAAATTCACACCGATGAGACGAACTTCCTCACCATTAGAAAGTTCGAGGGTCGCTCCGTCAATGACTTTGGTAACTGTGAGCGGGTCAGCAGCTTGGCAGGGGCTTGTTAGGAGAAAAAGAATAAACAGAACTGCTAGGGTCTTCTTCAGAGGATACCTCCTTTGCAAATTCTGGGGACACATCACTTATTTCATCCCTAGATTTTGTGATTTTTTTCTCCCTAATATTGTTTCTCCCTCCTTTTTTCTTCCTTTATCTTTCTTTTCTCCATAAGAGTATGTTTGGGAGCCTTCTTCTGCGAACCTCTTTCTTTTCCTTTGTCTTGTGTTCCCATAAATTCCTCCCTCGATTATTTTGCCATTAAAAAAAGAAACCGCCACGACAATTCACAATACCCGACGACATCACCCTGACCTTCCCCTGTCTAATGGACGGTTTGGCAAGCTAGAATCGCAAACCACCACGCCTTAGTTATCGGCTCCCCCTGCGGATGGGACTAGAAGAATCTTGGGCTTGGGCATCTCCGCCTCCGGCTTGCCGGAGAACGGATCCGTCCTCGCCAAAAGCGAGGCAGGAGCTATGGGGGCTTTAAAAAACTAACGACCATAGACCACAGATCAAAGTCTTAGTGCCTTGCTCCAGTTTTTCAATAGAGCAATTCCCCCTCTTTCCCAAAGAGGGGCCGGGGCCTGCCTGCCGGCAGGCAGGGAGATTTTAAAATCCCCCTCAGTCCCCCTTTACCAAAGGGGGAAATAACCGGAGCAACGCACTCTTAATATGTTTTCGCTTGAGTCTTCGGTCTTTCGTTAATACTTTATCAGCGAGAAAACGTCGTGGCCCTTCAGCTTTCCCCGCCCATCCAGAAATCCTAACTCGATCACGAACGCGAGTTTTGCAACCTTCCCACCGATGCCTTCCACAAGTTTCACGGCAGCAGCAGCCGTACCCCCCGTCGCCAAAAGGTCATCGACGATAACAACCTTTTGGCCGCGTTTCACCGCATCCTGATGGATCTCGAGGATCTCTTCGCCGTATTCAAGCGTGCAAGCGATCTGATGAGTCTTCCAGGGAAGTTTCCCCTTCTTGCGAATGGGAACGAAACCGACTCCGAGCTTTGTCGCAAGCGCCGTTCCAAAGATGAACCCCCGCGACTCGATCCCCACCACGGCACTGATCTTCTTCCCCTTCAAAGATCGCGCCAACCGGGCAATGATCTCCTTGAGTGACTTCGCGTCCTTCAGGAGCGGCGTGATATCCCGGAAAAGGATCCCCTTTTTTGGAAAATCAGGAATATTGCGAACTTGGGCTTTAAGGGAGGTAAGCTTCATATTTTATTCT
>MHFU01000029.1:543-9621 GCA_001804345.1 Omnitrophica bacterium RIFOXYB12_FULL_50_7 | reverse complement strand
GCGCACGATATAACGAATAAGAAGGCGATGTTTTTCCCCTTCCACGTAATCAATATTCACAACCTGCCCGGCACGAAGTTCCTGGAGCTTGTCAAAACCACTCAGCCCCGTTTGATTGTCCACGTAAAAGGTAAGGCGATGAACCTCCTCCGTCGCGGGATTACGGAAATCCACGTCCACGCTTGAGCCGTCTTCCGCAACCTTCTCCACATGGGCAGAAAGTGTTTTCATTACGGGTGCCTCAGCCAGGCACCTTGGCGCAAAACAAAATGGCAACGCTATGATTGAGACCGCCAACACTCTAAAGAGCGCAACGATCAACGGACAACGGTCAACGAAATTGCTTTGAGGTTTGCCGTTGCCCGTTGAACGTTGCCCGTTGAACGAAAGTAAGCAGAACATCCGTTACCCGCAGCAACAAGATTTCGGCTTAACGGAGGCAAGTGCTTTATCGTAGTCAGGATGATTCGTAATCTCTTTGACATACTCCACATACTGAATCTTATCATCCGGCTCGATCACGAAAACCGCACGGGAGAGAAGTTGTAATTCCTTGATGAGCACGCCGTAAGCCTGCCCGAACGAGTGTTCCTGATAATCGGAAAGCATCTGAATTTTGTCGGCGCCCGCAAGCCCGCACCAACGTGCTTGAGCGAACGGGAGAACCATGCTAACCGTGATGACTGCCACATGAGCTGGAAGTTTAGAGGCCTCCAGATTGAATCGCTTCGTCTGAAAATCACAAACCGGTGTATCGATCGACGGCACAACACTGATAAGACGAGTCTTCCCCCTGGAATCAGCCAAGATCACATGCTTCAAACTTGTATCGATCAGCTTGAAATCCGGGGCCTTGTCTCCCACTTTCAGTTCGGGACCGATTATCGTCAGCGGATTGCCTTGAAATGTCGCCGCCCCTTTACGTTCCATTATAATCATGAAAAACTCCTGCGTTTAAAAATTCCAAAACACCAAGATCCAATTTCCAAACAAATCTCAAGGGCCAAACTCCAAATAAAACATTTTTGAAATTTTGAAATTGGAATTTATTTGGTTCTTGTTTCTTGGTTCTTGGAGCTTTGAAGTTCTATTTCTTTTTCGAATAAGCCGCAGTAATAACCGTATGAATGCCCCCTCGCACAAAAAAGTCGGCTTCGATCGACATGTGGCGGGGCTTCACCGCCTTCACAAGATCATCCAGGATCTTATTGGTAACAGTCTCGTGAAACGTCCCTTCATTACGATAGCCCCAGAGATAGAGCTTGAGGCTTTTCAGTTCCACGCAAAATTCGTCGGGCACGTACGAAATATGGATCGTCGCAAAATCTGGCTGGCCGGTCTTGGGACAAAGGCACGTGAATTCCGGACATTCCATCTCAACATTGTAATCCCGGCGGGGATACGGATTTTTGAAGATCTCGAGTTTCTTCGAAGGCTGCATCGTCATCTCCTTAAGGAAAAAAACTTGCGTATCGTAGGGGCGGATTATAGCATCGTTTGGTAGACCGCTCCATCGCTTTCCCGCGCTCACCTCAAAACTCCTCCCCAAAACCGCGAATTACCCAAGATCACCTCGTAGGTGCACCTACGAGGTGATCTTGGGTATGGGCTATCTGCTTGCCTCTACCCGGCCTTTTAAAATTTAATTCTGGATTTTCGGACTTTCTGACGATACAGTAACTCATCAGGAGGTATTATGGATATCAGGACAAAAGCCGTGCTCGAGGGTACTGCAAAAGATTCACAATACAACTCAGTCATCACACCGATCTACCCGACTTCCACGTTCCGCTTTGAAGAACTCGGGAAACACAAGGGCTATGATTACACACGGAGCGGAAACCCCACGCGTGCGGCCTTGGAAGAGAATATCGCGGCCTTAGAGGAAGGGCTCGGAGCCTCGGCCACGGCAACCGGCATGGCCGCCATCACAACTGTCCTCTTCCTCCTGAAACCGGGAGATCATATCGTCACGGGGAACGACATTTACGGCGGAACTTATCGCTTATTCAAAGACGTCTTTGCCAAACGCGGCATTTTGTTTTCTTTCATCAACATGATGGACCTTGCCACGGTGAAAAAAGCCATACGGCCCGCTACGCGCATGATCTGGATCGAAACTCCGTCCAATCCCCTGCTCCACATCGTCGATCTTGAAGCCGTGATCGGGCTAGCCAAAAAGAAAAAACTCCTGACCGTCGTGGACAATACGTTCCTCTCCCCGTATTTTCAGCGGCCATTTGAGTTCGGGGCAGATATTGTTGTCCACTCTACGACAAAATATTTGAACGGGCATAGCGACGTGGTCGGCGGCGCAGTCGTCTATAACAATAAAGTGCTCGGCGAGAAAATCCGGTTCTTTGTCAACGCACTCGGCGTGAGCCAGTCCCCGTTCGATGCCTGGCTGGTCCTTCGCGGGATCAAGACCCTGCCCTATCGCATGGAGGCCCACCAGAAAAACGCCCTGAAGATCGCCTCGTTCCTCGAGGGACATCCCCACGTCAAGCAAGTTTATTACACGGGTCTGGAAAGTCATTCACAGCAAACCCTAATCCAGAAACAAATGAAGGGATTCGGCGGCATGCTCGCTTTCGAGCTTGATACGGCCAAGGTCCCGCTCAAGGGTTTCTTCAAGAAGATGAAACTCTTTCAGCTGGCCGAGTCCCTCGGGGGTGTGGAATCGCTCATCGAACATCCCTGGAGCATGAGCCATGCCTCTATGGGACCCGCGGGTCTTAAAGCTTCGGGAATCACGAAGGAAACCATTCGTATTTCGAGCGGCATCGAAAGCGCGGAAGATCTGATCGAGGATCTGAAAAACACCCTCGGCAAATAATCGAGATCTAACATAAAGGGGTCAGTCACCATTTTAGGCCTGCCTGCCGGTAGGCAGGGAAATGGTGACTGACCCCTTTTTTATTTTGTGATGACGAAGATGGCGTTTTGAGCGAAGAGGTTCGGAAGTACGCGAACCGGCCCTTGAGAATCGAGAAAATGCGAGACCAGAATCTTGTAACCCTTGATCGCGCAAAAAGATTTGAAATCCTTGATGGAGAGAAAACGCAAATTCGGCGTGCTGTACCATTCGTATGGAAGCGACGAAACGATGGGCGCCCGGCCGCAAAAAAACATCCGGATACGCGCCTCAAAATGCGCGAAGTTCGGAAAACCGATGATAACCTTCTTTCCAACCCGGAGAGCCTCGGAAATCACGGTCTCTACCTTCTTCGCTTCCTGCAGGCTCTGGTTCAGGATCACGTAATCAAACGACTGGTCGGGATAATGCGGAAGCCCACTGTCAATATCGCTGTGGAAAACACTCAGACCCTTTTCCACGCAGGCGTGGATCGCATCGTTATTAAGCTCAACGCCTTGCGCCTTCGCCCCCCGACGCTCCGCGAGCAGATGGAGCAGATCTCCGTTCCCGCAGCCAAGATCCAGCACCTTGGAACCCGTCCCCACAATCTCGCAGATCACCTGATGGTCAAGCCGTTCGATAGTCAATTTCATAGGATTGGAATAGTATTCCCCTCAGATGATTTTTTCAAGAGAAAGAAAACTTTTCTGGCCAAAAAGGCTTAAGAAACTCAAAAGGCGTAATAGGCAAAAGCCCTTTCGACCTTTCTTGCCTTTTCCGCCTATTTTCTTTTGGCGAGAAAATGCTTGATAAGATGCGACTGTTTCTCGGCCTCACTCTCGATCAGGAACGAATCGTGACCGTAGCCCGCATCGATCTCGCAGTAGGTCGCGTCAATCTGGCGCATTTGAAGCTGGCGCACCATTTCCTGCGATTGAACGGACGGGTAGAGCCAATCGGACTTGAAAGCGATCACAAGGAACCGGACACCCGGAAGTCCGCCCGCCGGGATCCATTGGCCGTCCGAAAGATCGAAATAATCCATGGCCTTTGTAATATAGAGATAGGTATTCGCGTCGAACCGCTTCACAAAGGTTTGACCGCGATATTGAAGATACCCTTCCACCTCAAAATCCGCTGAAAATTTAAAGCCCGTGTGATCGTCCGTGAGCCGCCTGGAAAATTTTTCCTCCATGGAGTCATTACTCATATAGGTGATATGCCCGACCATCCTGGCCACAGCCAGGCCTTTTTCGGGCGAATCTCCGCCGTAGTAATTTCCGTTACTCCACAAGGAATCCGCCATGATCGCCTGACGACCGACTTCGTTAAAAGCGATCTGCTGAGGTGAATGCTTCAAGGTCGCCGCGATCGGGATCACACACTCGACAGAATCCGGATAACACGCAACCCACTGGAGCGCGAGCATGCCCCCCATCGATCCACCGACCACGCCATGGAGTTTCTTGATGCCAAGATGATCGATCAGGACCTTTTGCGTGCGGACCATATCCTCGATCGTGATGATCGGAAAATCGGTCCCGTAAGGTTTCCCGGTCTTGGGGTTGATGGAAGACGGTCCAGTACTTCCTTTACATCCGCCAATCACATTGATACAAATGATGAAATATTTTGCCGTATCAAGTGCTTTGCCCGGCCCGACCATAAAATCCCACCAAGCCGGATCCTGATCCCCGATCACAGGACCCGCAACATGCGCATTCCCGGAGAAGGCATGCATGACAAGGATAGCGTTCGATTTGTCCTCGTTTAGCCGCCCATAAGTTTCATACGCAAGCGTAATGGGACCAAGCGTCCGCCCGGATTCCAGTTTGAACCCATGGGACGACTCGGCAAACGTAAAAGATTTTGTCTCGATCGGTCCGATATCTTTATTCATCTTGAAAATCCTTCCAGCGCCGCATAACATTTGAAATTAGAGGTATGCGGCACAGCACTGTTAACCCTTAAAATCAAATGGAGAACAACGCTAGAAATGTTGCCCGAATTATATCATCGTTTTCAAGCCACTCCAATGTCTTCCTTTTCGGAATGGGCCCGCCCCGGTCTTTGCGGTTAAGCTCTTTTCGTAAAAATTCTTGCGCGAAGCCTCACAACATCCCCCACCACAAAAACGGCAGGCGCGACCAGTTTGGCGGTACGGGATTTATGGACAATGTTCCGCAACGTCCCGACAAGCACTCGTTCCCCAGGCATGGCACCATTCTCGATAACCGCACAAGGAGTTCCGGCACTACGCTTCTTCAAGATCTGCTTCACGGTCTTGTCGAGATCTGAGACACACATCACATAAACCAGAGTATCGGCATCCGGCACAGGAATGGGATCATTATCCTCTGTCACATGTCCTGACGCGACCGCCACCGTCATGGCCAGATGACGCTGCGTCAGCGGGATCCCAGCTAAGGCCGGCACAGCGATCACGGAACTCACCCCAGGCACTACTTCCACATCAACGCCTCGCGCTTTCAGGAAAAGAATTTCCTCCCCCCCTCGGCCGAATACGTACGGATCACCGCCCTTGAGTCGCGCAACTTTTTTCCCTCTTTGGGCTTCATGGAACAGACATTCGTTAATGGCATCCTGGGACATGGAATGCGCGCCATGTTTCTTCCCTACCGGAATGAGCCGCGCGCTCCTGGAAACTTCTTTGAGAAGATCCATCGGGATCAAATGATCATAAAGAACCACTTCCGCTCGTTTTAAAAAACGCAGCCCTTTGATCGTGATCAGCTCAGGATCGCCGGGCCCCACACCAATCAGATAGACCTTGCCTTGTTTTTTTTCACGGTTCATAGAATTTTTTTCAACTTTTCACGGATCCTCTTGGCGGTCCTGGGAGAACGGCCTTCCGTAGAAACGGCGATCGAAAAAGATGGCCTCCGAAGAACCGCTGGAAGAATAAAAGCCGAGGCCCCGCCTGGCTTGGCTACATTCGCCAGGATATTCTTCTTTCGAGCTTCGCACGCAATACGCCGGTTGACCGAAAGATCATCCGTCAGAGCGAAAACAAGGAATTGTTCCCGGAGGATATCATTCGAAAATTTTTTCTTCTGATGACAAAACATATCTTGCCGGGCCCATTTTTTAAGTGAGGGGGTAAGTTCGGGGCTGACGACCGTGACCTTTGCGCCGTACGCCAGAAGCCGCATCACTTTACGCTCGGCAACGCGTCCACCTCCGACCACCAGACATTCTCTGTCGGTGATATCCAGCCCGATGGGATAATAACGTCTCGGTTTAGGGGGAACCATCAAAGATAATATTCCAGAAGGATCTCTTTTCGCTTCAGGAAAGCGGCGATTTTTTCAACGGCCGACCCCAGCGGCTCGTTCTCCCCGAGGACAAATGGGAGTTGGAATGAAGAAAAAGTACTCGCCCCAACCTGGATCACCAGAATCTCGTTGGGGCTGTTCAGAATACGGAGGGTTTCAATATCGAAATCATCCAGGTCTGAAGCGGTAGTAATGAAAACCTGCCCGGACTCCGCGATAATCCTGCCGAGCTCTCCAAGATGCCAGACAACTTCTTCTTGAGATTCTGCCCCCGGCGGAAGTTCGCTATCCAGGCCGGAGACAAGATTCGAAATGCCGAGGTAAAAAGCTTTTACCCCTTGTTTCAGGAGACGTGCTTCAAGCTCCCGCGCGATTTTCTGCTTTCCGATATTGACCTTTCCTGCGATCAGGATGAATGCCGGCCGGTGACCGTAGATCCCGGCCCTTTCCGAAGAATGAACGCCGCTCCGTTCCCAAATCTTCTCCCGTTGAGCAATATGATCCTTCAAGATCGACCGGTCTTCCGGAAGCGCCTCCAGGATGATCCCGGCGCCTGCGATCTCATAGTTATCCACGATCACAAAGCGCCCTGTTTCACGGAGATCGCCCGCCTTGTCAAATGCGAGAGGCTTGCCCGTCTCGAAAATGCACTCGGCAACGTCATGCCGGTCCACCTGCGCCTTATTGGCGATCGAGGTCAGTTCTGAGCTGTCCAGGACATTCAGGACTTCCACGAGCCGGACTGAAGGACGGCTCGTCCCGAGTTTCAGTTTATATTTTTTTCCTTTCACTAGCGGCGCGTGACCCATCCAAAAAATGTTTGCCTTGAAACGCGTGCTAACCGCCGGCGCGGGATCCGAGGCCCGGACCATCAACTCACCGGGTTTGATATAGAGCTGGGTCTCGGTCGTGAAACCGATCGCCTCTCCTGCCGAGGCTTCCGGCTTCGAAGGCGCATTAAACTCTTCGATCGTTTTGATCCGCGTCCGCTTTTTGGAAGGAAAGAAAACAACCTCTTCCCCGACCTGAATCTTTCCCGTCAGAATCGTTCCGGCCATGATGCGCCGTTCATCGGCGAGTTCCGTGAATTTGTAAATGTCCTGGACCGGAAAACGGAAGGGATATGCCTCGCTCGTACTTTCATGTTGGAAAGAATCCAGCTGCTCCAACACCGAAAGCCCTGTGTACCACGGCATTTCCGGTGCCTTGGCAATCATGTTGACGCCGTTCATGGCGCTCATCGGTATGAAGGCACTGGGTTTAATGCTGAACCCTTTCAGAAAATCGCCACATTCCTTTTCAATCGCCCGGAAGACCTTCTCACTGTACTCCACGAGGTCCATTTTGTTCACAAGCACCGCCACCTGCCGAACCCCAAGCATGGAAAGTAGGTAACCGTGACGTTTGGAATTCTCGAGAATACCTTCCTTCGCATCGATCACGAGCAAAGCGGCCTCGGCCCGCGACGCACCCGTAATCATATTCTTCAAAAATTCGATATGGCCCGGCGCATCGATCACGATATACTCCCGTTTCTTCGTGTGAAAAAAGCAGCGTGCGGCATCGATCGTGATCCCCTGCGACTGCTCATCCTTCAAAGCATCCAGCAGGAACGCATATTCGAAAGGCTTTGCGTTTTTGGCACAAGTCGCTTTGACCTGTTCGAGTTTCCCTTCAGGCAAAGACCCCGTATCCGCCAAAAGCCGGCCAATGACCGTGCTTTTGCCGTGGTCCACATGCCCAACGATCACAATGTTCATTCTGTCCATAGTTTTTCCAGTGTTAAGCGTTAAGTGGTAAGCGGTAAGAAATGAGCGACAAAGAGAAGTTTTCTGACTTATCCCTTATCGTTTACAACTTATCACTTTTGTTACATATACCCTTCACGGCGAAGCGTCTCGAGCCCGCCGCCGTCTTCTTTATCCTGCGCTCGGCCAGAGCGCTCGGCAATATTTGAGAATTTTCCAGTTCGCAACTCTTCAATGATCTCTTTTACATTTCGTGCATTGGACTTCACAGCACCTGTGCAGGGATAGCAACCGAGCGAGCGGTAGCGGAGCCCCTTGCCATTATTAAAATAAAGCGGGATGATCGGGATATTCTCGCGATCGATATATTCCCAAATGTTGAGCTCCGTCCAATCCAGGAGTGGATGCACGCGCACATGCGTCCCCGGCGCGAAATCGGTCTTATACTGGCTCCAGAGCTCGGGCGGCTGGTCGCCAATATTCCAGTCGTTTTGTTTATCACGCGGCGAAAAATAACGTTCCTTGGAGCGGCTACCTTCCTCATCGGCACGAACTCCTACGATCACACCGGTGTAAGGCTGAGGATTCGCCTCCTGGACATATCTTCCAAGCTTATGATCGAACGCGTAACGCGGCCATTCCCCTGAAAGTGTGTGCCTGAGCGCCTCGCTCTTGAGAAGTTTGCAGCAAGTCAATCGATCCACTTTTCCGTCAGGATAGGTCTGTTTCGCCGCCAGCGCCTGTGCGTTCTCACCATACACAAGATTGAGATGCCAATCCGCCGCAAGCTTGTCGCGGTAGGCGATCATTTCCGGGATCTTGTAATGCGTATCGATATGGAGGAGCGGGAGCGGCACATGACCGAAAAAGGCCTTCCGGGCCAGCCAGAGCAGGACGGTGCTATCTTTTCCGATCGACCAGAGCATCACAAGGCTTTTGAATTCCTTGTAGGCTTCGCGCAAAATGTGAATGCTCTGCGCTTCGAGTTTTCTTAAAGTGTCCATTTTTTATCCTATCAAAATTTGCAACTGTTCAAGTACGCGTTCAAGCTCAGGGACGGTTCTCCTCGGGAGAACCGTCCCTTATTGCGGGCCGCTAGTAGACAGACATTAAGCGTCTGCCTGACCTAACGAACGACTTTACCGTCTTTGAAGTGAAGACCGCATTCTTTTTTATC
>MHFU01000029.1:0-414 GCA_001804345.1 Omnitrophica bacterium RIFOXYB12_FULL_50_7 | reverse complement strand
GATATATTCCCACACTTGTTTCTCGGTCCAATCGATCAGCGGATTGATCTTATAAAGATTGTTACCTGCGTCCCATTCTACAACATTGAGATCCGCGCGCGTCACTGACTGCTCACGCCGTAATCCGCAAATCCAGGCCTTTAGACCTTTGAGCGCCCGCTTCAGGGGCTCGACTTTCCGAACATAACAGCAAAGTTTCCGGTTCTCCACGTTTTCATAAAAAAGATCCAACCCTTTTTCCGCCACCATTTTTTTGACCGCTTCAGCGTCCGGTCGGCACACCCGGTAGTTAAAACCGTATTTTTTTTCTGTCTTCAGCATGCAATCGCAGGTCTCTTGAGGAAGACGTCCCGTGTCCAGCGTGAAAACATCCGCATGCGGACGAATCTCCAGAAGCATATCCGTCAGTACCTG
>MHFU01000028.1 GCA_001804345.1 Omnitrophica bacterium RIFOXYB12_FULL_50_7 | reverse complement strand
GAGTCCCACCAATACACTTAGTGCCGGCCGCGCACTTGAGAAGCAACACATTCACTTTGACGTCATATCCGTCCCGCTTCAACGCATCCACATACACCTGCACCGCGGGGGGAATGAGATGGGTTTTCAACTCGTTTGCCTGAGCGACCTTGGAGGCCACTTCTGTTCTTGAAGCCTGTGCCTGCTCTTGCAGGGATGCCGATTCAATTAATAGTTTGTTCGCTGCTTGAAGCTTCTGCTCTCCTGTTGCCGCGAGCGCGGTAGCAAGTTGCTGGCGTTTCTGAGCATCCTGAAGAATCACTCTTGCATTCGCGATTTTCCTCGCGCTCGAAGATCTCTGCTTCGCGAGAAGATTTAATTCCGCCGTAAGCGCTCTGATTTTGAGTAAAACAGCCTTGGAAGGTTTCCTTTTCCGGAGCGCTAACAGCTCCGCTCGTGCGTTTTTTTCACGAGCCGTGACGGCAGCCATCTCTTTTTCTGCTGCGAGTAAGAGAGCCTGCCCCTGCTGCGTCAGTGCCTGGGCGATCTTCGCGTCTTCTTGACCCTTGCGGATGATCTCAGCCGCAGCCTGTTGCTCCTGAGCAGCCCGCTCACTCAGAACCGAAGCTTGTTGCACTTGCGCCACCGCCTGTTCTTCAAGAAGACGAGCTTCTTCGAGAAGCTGATCAATCCGGCTCTGGAGCTGGTCATTGGTAAGATCTTCGGGGGAACCCTCGTTCGCGACAGGCTGTTCGACAACGGCTGGAACTGCTTCCGAAGCCGAGGCATCTCCCCTTACGATCCCGCCGGTATCCATTTGAAAATCAGTGGTTGTGGGAGAAGCCGTGGCTTGTGCGGAAACCGGTTTTGCCGTGGTGTCCGTCGCAGGCTTTTCAGAAGTGAGCACACTCGTCCCGTCGATCTGATCCACAGGGGTGTTCGCCGCTACTCCGGCCGGAACGGCCTGTAAAAATGCCAAACTGACTGCGGTAAAAATCGCGATGATCTTCCGTGCGGTAAGTGCCTTCATGGTTTTCGTGCCCCTTTCGAGAATTTGTGTTCACCAAAAACTATGGATCCCTGCCTGTCCGGCAGGCATGCGCTTGCGGCGGTCCCAATACCACTCAATTTCAACGAAGTTGAAATTGGGGCCGTCAAAACTACCTTCTTACTATTAAAAGAAACCTGGAACGTTGGATTTGTGGAAAAGGATGCTACGGCGCGGCGAGGTATTTCCGGGCTGTCCCAATACTTATCATCCCGCCGCCACGAAGGCGGAATGGGGCTGTCCAAACTATCGTTCTGGAAAAGAAATGAAAAGCTTGGACTGTCCCAATACCAATCGATTTCAACACAGTTGAAATTGGGGCTGTCCAAACTATCGTTCTGGAAAAGAAATGAAAAGCTTGGACTGAAATTTCTCTGACTTAAGGTTTCATTCTCTTTCATTTGTCTCATGAACCCATCTCCGTTTTTCAATACCATTTCTCTAACCATACCAAATGCTTATCACTTTTTTTATGTGTTTACAATGGCCTTACAAAAAATACCTCATAGCAAAAACTAGCATTCATAGCATTGAATAGCCGCTTCTGTCTTTGCTGAATCTACGGAATCCACCAAGCTAAAAACGGAGCTGAAAAAACACTAAAAGGGGAACAAAACGCCTTCTAAATTCAGAAAAATCTGTGGAATCACCCTGCACCCATCACACTCTCATGGAAATATTCGTCGCCCCATGCCTGCTCAACACGAAACTCCGTCCTCGCCCCCCTCGTTCAAAAATCCGGCCAGATACGCACATTGCCCCTCCGCCCCATCCGGAGAGTCCGTTATTTGATTTTTATGATAGAATGCACCCCATGTTCCGCAACTACCGAGAAGCCCTCATCCGTCTCTTCTACCCAGCCGCGTGCGAAGTGTGCCGCGTCAATCTCGACCTTGAGGAAAAAATCCTCTGCCGGCGTTGCGCCGGAGACTTAGACGCCCTTGCCTGCCCCATGGAAAAAGCCCTTGTCGACGAACGCTTTGAACATTTGGATCATGCCTGGACCGTTTATGCCTACAGCTCCCCGGTCAAAGAGCTTCTGCGTGGCGTCAAGTACGCGCGCAAAGATTATCTTCTCAAGGCCTGCCAAAAGCGTGCCATCAGGCTTGCGCAGGCCGTCACCTCCGACTTTTGGTACGATTGCATCCTTCCCATCCCGATCGATCGCTTGAAACTCATGAAAAGACATTTTAATCAGGCGGAGATCCTCGCGACGATGCTTGCGCCTTGGCTCACGCCGCCCGTCGAAAGATCTCTTTTGATCAAGCACCGAGCCATTCCGAGCCAAACTTCTCTGAGTCAGTGTGAACGTGCGATCAATATCTATGGCGCCTTCAAACTAAAGCGCCCCAAGAAAGTCCTTGGCAGGTCTTTTCTTCTTCTGGACGATGTTCTGACCACCGGCGCAACCGCAAATGAAGCAGCCCGTCTTCTGAAAATCCACGGCGCCAGACGCGTGGATTTCCTGGCACTTGCAAGAGCCGCTTCGCCCGACTATAAAAACAGTTTGAGATTCGCCCCTAGCGCGGATAAGATACTGTCCGTTCACTCGTAAAATTAAACATGGAACGGTGCTGGTTTCCTAACGTAACTCTTAAGGAGAGACTCTTTTGAAAGTATTGGACCGATATCTTGTGAGAGAATTAATCTTCCCGACCGTTTTCTGCTCGCTCACGCTCATTTTCCTGATTATGGTGGCGGACCTCTTTGATAACCTCGACGAACTCCTGAGGAACAAGACCCCCATCTTGATCATTTTCCGCTACTATCTGTCGCTCATCCCGATCTCGTTTACCCAAACCATCGCGTGGGCCATATGGCTCGGAACCATTTTCCTTTTGGTCCAATTTGGCCTTCACAACGAACTCCTGGCCATGAAAGCCGCCGGCCTTAAGATCCTGACCATTGTCCGGCCGATGATCTTCCTGGGACTTTTGCTCGGGATCGTCACCTTCCTCGTTGCCGATCGCGTGGTTCCAAAAACTTCCCGCACGGCCAGCGAGCTCCTGGAGATCTACATCGAGAAGAAAAAAGACAACAAGGATCGGAAGGTCTTCAAAAACGTCACATATTATTCCGGAGGCAACACACTTTATTATTTCCGAAAATTCGCCCCAAAGTCCAAGACCGTCGAAGACGCGATCATCATCTGGCTGGACCCCGTGACCCATCACACTGCGCAAAAAATCTTTGCTCAAAAAGGCGCCTGGACCGGCGACCGTTGGCTTTTTGAAGGGATCACAGAATATCAAGCGGACGTTCAGGGCGATGTCCTCGGAAAACCCTTGATCATCACGAAAAAAAGTTATGCGGATATCACGATCACACCACGGGACTTGATTAACACGGCGAGCGACAGCTCTTTTCTTTCTTACCACGAACTTAAATACACGATCGATAAGCTGAGAGAGAACGGTATTTCGGTATACGCAGAGAAAGTAGATCTTTACAACCGCATGGCCGCGCCCTGGAAAGGGCTCGTCATGCTGCTACTCGCCATCCCCTTCCTGGGAACCGTTCGCAACCGCAAAGCGATTGCTATGAGCGTTCTGGTGTGCGCAGGCATGGTGTTCGCATTCCATGTGAGCGACGCAGTCCTGCTCGCTCTGGGGAAATCCGGAAGACTCTTTCCGTTCTTTAGCGCATGGGGCGGGAATATCCTCTTTGCGACGTTTGCGCTCTTCAGGCTGGAAAAAGCGAACTATTGATTCCTCGAATGGAAATTCGGGAAACGTTCAACGTTACCCTTTCCCCGTTTCCTCAGGAGTTCCGTTTCCCGTTCCCCGAAGAACGTTCCCCGCGTTGCGCTTGACGCAACGCATTCTCTTCGATCGTCATCCCTGAATTGTCAAAGGCTGGAAGTGCGATCGTTCCGCTTGCGCGCGGGATACTCGGCATTTTGGCACCCCGACCGAAAAGAGAAGCCATTGTGGCTTGAGCCTGCGATGCAGCAGCTTCTTGTCCGCGATCTTTAGGCCTGGCCTTCTGTTGAGCAACAGCATAAGGAAGGAGGAAGAGGGAGAAAACGAGAGCAAGAAAACAAAAACCTGCCAAATTCGTTGCTTGTTTGCCGCTCATGATTTTCACTGAGTTAAAACCCCTGACGTTCTTTAATGATTAAGAACCAAGATCCAAGAACCAAGCAAGTTGTAAGCGCCAAGGGTTAAATAATGAACTAGGTTCTGTGATTTTTCGAATTTGTAGTTTGAAATTTATTTGGATCTTGCTTTTTGGATCTTGGGACTTAATTTAAATTCGTTAGATCTTCGTGCCGGATGGGATATGGACACCCTTCGGGATGATCACGATCCCGTCGCGGATGTAGTAATGGTCGCCATCCTTCTCGTCGATCCCCTTGGCGTTCGTAATGCTAACGCCATCCCCGATCGACACATTTTTATCGATGATGCAATTCTCAATCACACAGTTTTTACCGACCCCGATCCGGTAATCCTGGGAAGGTTCGGGCCACTCGTAATAGTCATTCCCCATAAGGATGCTTTTGCCAACCACGGTTCCTGTCCCTACGACCGAACGTAAGCCCACGACCGATTGACGAATCTTGGCGCCTGTCAGGATACAGCCTTCGGACATCAAGACATGATCCAGTTCCGTCCCGAGGATCTTGGAAGGCGGCAGGAACCGGGGCCGAGTAAAAATGCGCCCTTCGGGAGAGAGAAAACTAAACGGCGGATTCGCGTTTGTTAGTTCAATGCTCGCCTCATAAAAACTCCCGATCGTCCCGATATCGCGCCAATAGCCCGTAAACACGTGGCCAAAAACCTTATAGTTTTTAATCGCCTTCGGGATGATCTCTTTGCCAAAATCCTTCTCGCTCCCGGAGAGTACGTCCAAGAGCACATCGCGGTTGAAAACATAGATCCCCATCGACGCGAGATACATAGGACCTTTTGCCTTCACACGATGAAGATCGCAAAGGGGCTTGGGCATGGCATAGGATCCCACATCATCGTTTTTGGTGGGCTTTTCAAGAAAATCTGTGATCTGTCCATCCTTTTGGAGTTTCATGACGCCGAAGCCCTTGACGAGCCGCTCCGGTACCGGAACCGTCGCGACCGTCACGTCCGCCCGTTGCATCTCATGAAACCCCAGGATCTCCCTGTAATTCATCCGGTAAAGATGGTCCCCGGAAAGGATCAGGAAAACATCCGTGGCGTCCGTGCGATAATGCGGCATGCACTTCCGAACCGCGTCCGCAGTTCCCTGGAACCAGTCCGTGTTCCCAGTTGTTTGTTCCGCCGCGAGAAGCTCCACACTCGTTTTTGTGAACGCCTCATACGGGTACGTCCGGTGGATATGCCGGTGTAACGAAGCAGAATTAAATTGCGTCAGAACAAAGATGCGCCGAAGAGCCGAATTGATGGCATTCGAGATCGGAATATCGACCAGACGGTATTTACCGCCGATCGGAACGGCGGGTTTGGAACGGTAACTCGTGAGCGGGAAGAGTCTCTTCCCCTGTCCACCGCCAAGGATCAGGGTCGTAACGCGCCGGCTCATGTCAAGTTCGCTCCTAGGTTTTGGTATTGCTTCCACAAAACTTTTCGAAATGTATCGTTCTCTTCCATCAGGACCCAAAGACGTTCGTGTAATTGCTCGATCAGTCCCGCGCGCGACACGTGACGCTCATGGTTCACAAAAAGATCAATCCGACGGATGTGTTCATCGATCACCGCCATGTTCTTACGGATCTGGCTTTTGATGATACGCGTCTCTTCCGACGTGAAGGCCAAAGACTCGCAGTCCAGAGCTCTCACTTCTTTCACAGGAAGATCATGTCCCACATGCAGAATCATACCGCATACCTCGCAATCAAGTTCGGCAGTTCCCTGCCAAACTCCGTTTTCATATAGACCCGAAAACAACCAGCCTTCTCGGCCTCGGGTTTTACCATCCCCTTCGCCTGCGTTACAAATCCCACCACGGGTATGCCTTTTAAATCGGCATTTTTATAGAATTCGTTAAGCACCCGAAACGTCTCGGCCTCACGTTTTTCAAGGTCGAGGATCACGAGAAAAGGCCGCTCGATCGCGGCCTGCGCGACCAGTTTCTGGGCGCTGTCATAATTCTTTACCCCGACATGAAGCCCTGCCGCACATTTGACGATCCGGGTTGCCGTAGCCATATCTGCCACAAGAGCGAAAACATTCCGCCGCGTTTTTATAGCCCCCAAATCCAATGCGTCTCGACTCATGAGATCCTCTGCACGAAAAAGCACTTAGTATATAGTACATGGTACTTGGAAAGGCATGAACGTTTTTTGTTTTCTACTATGTACTACGTACCCAGGGCTATGTACTCTCTTGTGGTTGTTTCACCATTTTCCCAAGGATCGCGATCTTCCCGACCGCATCCTGCTGGAGCACTTGCGGCCCCTGAATAGATCCCAAAGCCTGGGCCGCTTCCTGCCACTTCTTGTCACGGATCAGTCCCAAAGCCGACTGATAGACCGCCGTAGCACTCTTCAAATAGGCTTCCGTGAACGTCTCGATTATTTCTTTTTTCTCAACCAAGTCCTGCTGCAACGGTTGAAGATCGGCCGTGGAAGAAGGACTCGGCGACATCAAATCCATCAGCGGCCGCTGAAGGTCCAGGTCAATCGTTCCAAAAGAGGCAGGATAAGGCGGCGGCGCTTCTTGAGGCACCGCGTTCTTGCGAAGCTCGTCGACCTCCAGGATCATTTGAGCGATCACCGTTAGAGCCTCCGGCCATTTCCGTTGGGCGATCAGTCCGGCAAGCTTCTGATATTCCATACTTAAGGCTTGTTCCCTGGACTTTTTCCCCCTGTCCAGAACGCTCTGGTTCATGGCGCTCACTTTTGAAAGGGTATCGTTGATAAAAGGCCGGAGCATAGTAAGCGCAATGGCACGATGTTTTTTCAGGTCCGTGGAATAGAGAGGGAACGCCAAAGATTCCACCCAAAGATTCCGAGCCCCCAGGACATCCCCTTTCACGAACGCGTCTGCGGCCCCAAGGTATTTTGTCTTAAATAGCCCCTCAAGCTTTTTCTTGTAGCTTCTCGCGAAAGGCATTTTATAGAAGGCTTCCTGGTCCGCGATCATTTTCTGGTATTGCTCGAGAGTCCACACCGCAGAAGGCAACTTTTCGGTCCATCCCGTCTGAAATGAAACGGACCGGCCAAGGATCTCTTGCTCGCCCGAATCCGGCGCCCGGTCAAGCGGGACCGTCACTTCATGGGAAAGCATCTCTTTTTCCTGGGGTAATAGTGATTCCCGCGAATCCGTCACCATTTTCTCGGTCCGTTTATCGTCCCTTTGCGGCTTGATCGAAAAGACTTTCCAACTTCGGGAAGAAGACGAGGTGAATATCTTGTAAGCCTTATAAGCCAACAACCCGACGGCAGAAAGAATGGCGATAAAAAGCAACGCGCGAAAGAGATGCTTTAAATTCCCGGCGGAGACTTTAGGGCCTGATTTGGACACAGCTTCTTTAGGGGAACTGGAAATACCTTTTTTCCCAGGGAGCACATCTTCCTCTCGTTTAACGGACGAGCTCCAAAAGCAGGCGGGACATTCTCTGGCCTCGGGGGTCTCGAGTTCGAATTTTTTTCCGCAATGATTGCAAACAAAGCGATAAGACATAGAACAGCATTATGGCTTTTTTTGAGGAAAATTCCACTGTAAAGACGAGAGATCAGGAGACTGGAGACTCCAGCCAAGATACAGCTCTGGGAAGGGTTCGGGGCTGTGGTCCGTTATGCAGAAACAGAGATCGCGCGATGAGCAAGCACCAGCTCTTCCAAGCGATTCAGAACCGCATTCCGGCGGGAAGAAAATTTTGCCTCTACCGAACCGTAAACGACCCTCGTCTCCACGGAAGGACCCAAACGCATCAGATCCGGAGGCCCTTGAAAAGAAGGGTTATGAGGAGCAAAAGCAGCACCTACGGAAGTAAAACTCCCACACAAGACTGCTCCCGCCAATATCCACCTGGAAAAGACATACCTGAAAGTTGCCATGGCTTTCCACCCTCGTTAAAAGCACACCCAAACTTCAACTCCAGCGCATAATTAATATCGGTGGAAAATCATGGAGACTTGAGACATCAAGAAGGTATTTGAGACATGGTCCAACGCACTTGGCCTCTTAAAAATGGGATTAGTGAATTTATCATTGGTGAACCACACAGAGGAAAACGAGGGTCCTGCCTATTTACGAAGTGGGCAAGGTACTAACGAATAGGGGCGAGACAAAAAAAGCGCGAAGCGATTTACCGCCCCGCGCTTTGAAAAGAGTTACTATTTCTCTTCAGAGTCCTAACCTTTTAGAAGAGAAACTTTAACGATCTTGCCGATCTTGCCGAAGTTGATATTGTTCTCGCGGGCAAGCCAGCCGATGGCCTGATTGAAAAGAGCCTCATCCGACCCGACCTCTTTGAGAAGCTTCGCCAGGGTCATCGCCCCTTTCTGCGCCAACGTTTTGTAGATCTTTCCCGCCGTTTCACCAATCCCATAATACTGTTCCTGCATGTTCATTCCCTCTCTGATTTAAGATGATGTTAACCCCACACCACGGATTCACAGCCGTGCCCTTCAAAAAAAGTCTCTGCGAAAATCGCCGACTTCGCCCTGTCTTTTTTAAAATCTCCCTATTCGTAGAACGGTGCTAGAAAACCTCGTGATTCACATCCGGAAAGATATTGTCCTTCCCTTCCAGCTCTTTGAGCCAGCCCTCATCGAGCCGGTTATTCATAAGGTCTTCATAGATTCTCGTGAAATTGAGGAGATGCTCTTTCGTCCGCTTCACCGCATAAGGCACCACCGTGCCCGTGTGCAGGATAAAAGCCCAGTCGCTTGATTGCGCGAGAAAAAGTTCGCGCGTGGCTTGCTTGAGTGCCCGGCCAACGGTTCCGTTCTGTCCGCGAAATTTCTGGGCCATCTCACTCATGCGAAGCGACGCCTTGTGGAGATGACGGTAGATCCAGTCGTTTGCGCCAGAGAGCCAGGTTTCGCTGTACCCTTTCCAACCCCAGCTTGAGAAACACGGCGTGGAAACCTGATTGACGGGATATTCTTTAAAATAATCGGACGGCGCGATCAAGCGGAACGTCTTCTGATCGAAGGCAGACTTGCGCACGAATAAATTCAGAAAGTCCGGACCTTCATACCACCAATGTCCATAAAGTTCTGCGTCATAAGGGGCCACGATAAGGGGCTTCCGGCCCATAAAGTCATAAAGGTATTCCACCTGTTTCTCACGATTGAACATAAAATTTGCGGCATGTGAGGCGGCCTTTTGCATGGCCCAGCTGTGGACATATGGATTTTTCTCATCGGTACTGCCCGTAATACGGTGATATTTGATACCGGTGTTAACGCGCAGACCATCGGGAGAGATATAGGGACGGATGTACTCAAAATCCAATTCGAAACCAATATCGCGATAGAATTCCCGGTAATCCGGATCGCCAGGATATCCTTCAATGGCCGACCAGACCTGTTTGGAAGATTCCACGTCACGGCCGAATGCGGCCACCCCGCTCGGGCAGAAGATCGGCGCGAAAACCCCGTACTTCGGACGCGGAGAGGCATGAAGAATGCCGTGGGTGTCGGTCAAAAAATAACGGATACCCTGTTCCTTTAAGTATTTA
>MHFU01000027.1:578-9524 GCA_001804345.1 Omnitrophica bacterium RIFOXYB12_FULL_50_7 | reverse complement strand
TCTCACGGAGTACTCGGTAATGCGTCACGGCATGTTGGGCGTCGGGATGGTTTTTGGAAACGCTATAGACCCGCTTGAAAGCATCTTCCCGGAGATAATTTTCGATCGTGCCTGATCTTTCCTTAGGCGTACCCTCGGTGATTGCGTAGTATTTCTTGGTGGCGAGTTCCCAATGGCTCTGGAGCGCCCGCTTTACGGCATCACTTTTTGCAAAGACGATTAATCCCGAAGCGTCCCGGTCGAGCCGGTGCACAATATAAACGCGGCTGCTCTCATCTTTTGTTTTAGGACGTTCGTATTCATTAAGCATGAAATAGAGCGTGGCCTCTTTTTCCCGCTCGGTTCCCATCGTCAGCAGCCCCGCCGGTTTTTCTACTACCAGGAGATCGCTATCCTCGTAAACGATCTTCAGCCCCAGCTCGGCCTTGGATTTTTCCGCAGAAGCGCGTTGCTTCCCCAAGATCTCGATCTTGTCGCCGGGTTTTAAGGGGTGTTGGTACCACGTGGTCACACGGCCGTTGACGCGGATGGAGCCAAACTTCAGGATCTGTTTGATCTTTGTTTTCTTGAGATCGGCCAGGGTCTTGAAGAGAAAGTCTTGAAGGTGCGTTGCTTCCGAGACTGAAAAGTTCCGCACGCCTTATCCCAGGATGCGAGTGATGAAAAAGCCCGGGAAAATACCGAGCGCCAGAACGCCCAGGAACAGGGCCCAGAGGGCGACTGTCAGAGATCTGGAGGGGGCGGGGAAAGCAGGGCCCGTCGCCGGCGTCAGATACATGAGCCGGATGATCCGGAAATAATAATAGGCCGCGATCACGCTATTAATGGCGGCGAAGATTGTGAGCGTGATGAACTTACCTTCAATGGCTGCCGCGAAAACATAATATTTTCCGATAAATCCCGCGAGCGGCGGAAGGCCGGCCAAAGAGAGAAGAAAAATGGTGAGCATGGCCGCGGCTGTGGGAGAACGTTCTGAGAGGCCGGCGTAGGCGTCCAGAGAATCGCTTTGGGTCTGGCCCCCGACAAAGAGGACGACCGTGAACGCGCCAAGATTCGTCAAAAGATAGACGAGTAAATAGATCAAGACGGCGCCCCGGCCCAGAATGGAAAACACCGCGAGGCCCATGAGAATATAGCCCGCCTGCGCGATGCTCGAATAAGCCAGGAATCGCTTGATGTTTGATTGAGAGACCGCGGTAATGTTTCCGATCGTCATGGTCAGGATGGAGAGGATCACCAAGACAGGGCTCCAGACGCTCTGGGAGTTCCAGAAGACGGAATCTAACACGCGCGTCAGAACCGCGAAGCCGAGCGCTTTCGGTGCGACGGTTAGGAAGGCCGTGACCGGGGTCGGCGCGCCTTCATAAACGTCGGGCGCCCACATATGGAAAGGGGCCATGGAAATCTTGAAACCCAGCCCGACAAAAAAGAAAAGCGCCGCAGTGATCGCGAGCGGCTTGAAAGGAGCGAAAAAGAGAGTGTCTCCGATGACCGAAAGTTCGATTGACCCGGCAGCGCCGTAGAGAAGCGACATGCCGTAGAGCATGACGCCCGAGCAAACGCTGCCAAAGAGGAGATACTTGATGGCGGCTTCTTTGGACTTGGGGTCGTTTTTGAGGAATCCTACGAGAAGGTACGAGAGAAGTGAAATAAATTCAATGGCGAGGAAGATCATGAGCAGGTTATTGGCCGCCGCGACAAGAATAAGGGCGAACGCCATAAAAAGGAAAAGGCTATAGAACTCTCCTTCATAGCGTTTTTTGAGCGGGGTGTAGCCAAGCGAGATCAGGATCGTGATGCCAACGGCGGCGAGTGCGAGGTAGCGGAAAAAATGCGCCAAGGCGTCCAGATGGAAAAATCCGAAGAAAAGAGGAAGGGGCTTTTCCGGCGCTTTCGCGAGGCATAACGCGACCACGATCACAAGCAAAGCGAATTCCCCCACGAGTTTTTTCTGCTTCAGGAAAAAATCCAGCGTTAACGCCACGAAGGCGCCGCCGAGCAACACCAGCTCGGGAATGAAGTATTTTAAGCTTTCGATGGCATTCATGCTAAACCTCGGCAAAGATCCAAACTCCAAGAGACAATAACCAAACAAATCACAAGCTCCAAATTCCAAAACTCCAAACACGTTTTTTTGGTTCTTGGTCTTTGGATCTTGGTTCTTATCTTTTGGGATTTCATTTTCACGAGACCTTTATCGTTTTAAGCAGCGCATCCAGTGTCGGGATCATGTAATCCAGGATGATTCTCGGATAAACGCCGATTCCGAGGATGAGCACCATGAGTGGGACAAGCGTGAGGACTTCGCGAAGATTGATATCCGGAAGCTGGGCCCATTTCGGGTTGAGTTTGCCAAGGAGAACGCGCTGGACCATATAAAGAAGATAGGCCGCCGCGAGAATGATGCCGATTGTGGAAAGAGCCGTCACGGGTTTGGAATATTGGTAAGAGCCCAGGAGCGCGAGGAATTCGCTGACGAAGCCGCTCAAGGAAGGAAGCCCAAGTGAAGCAAGCGCGAAAAAGGTCAGGAATCCCGCGTAAGCCGGCATCTTAACGCCGAGCCCGCCGAATCCGTTCAAGTCTCGAGTGTGCGCGCGGTCATAAAGGACACCGACCAACAAGAAGAGCCCGCCGGTGATGGTACCGTGCGTGAACATCTGGAGCATGGCTCCCCGGAAACCATCCGCGTTCAGGGCCGCGAGCCCGAGAAGGACGAACCCCATGTGACTGACACTCGAGTAAGCGACCATTTTTTTGAAGTCCGTTTGCGCGAGTGCGACGAATCCGCCGTAAATGATGCCCACAATCGCCAGGACCGCCATGGCAGGCTGGAACCAATGCGTGGCTTCCGGGAAAAGAGGATAGCTGAAGCGGAAGAATCCGTACGTGCCCATTTTCAGGAGGACGCCCGCGAGGATCACGCTGATCGGGGTCGGGGCTTCGACGTGTGCGTCGGGGAGCCAGGTGTGGAACGGAAAAATCGGGACCTTGATCGCGAAGCCAAGGAAGAATGCCATAAAAACAATCTGTTGAAAAAAGAGTCCTCGGGGCATTCCGGCAAGCTGTGTCATATCGAAGGTGTGGGGGGTCGCGGCGAAGTAAACACCGAGGATCCCGAGTAGCATAAAAAGACTGCCGGCGAGTGTGTAAAGAAAAAACTTGATCGCGGCGTATTCGCGGCGCGGGCCGCCCCAGATCCCGATCAGGAAATACATCGGAACGAGTACCACTTCCCAGAGCACATAAAAAAGGAACAGGTCGAGCGCAAGGAACGTTCCCATCATCCCGGTTTCAAGCAGAAGATACAACGCGTAATATTCTTTCTGGCGTTCCTTGATACCAAAAGAGGCAAGGCACGCCAGGAGCGATATGATCGCGGTGAGGACGACCATGGGGAAGCTAATGCCGTCTGTCCCCAGGAGGTATTGGACATTGAATTGTGGGATCCAGACTCCCCGTTCGATCATCTGGAAGCCGGCTTGAGCGGGCTGGAAGAGTGTGAGCGCGTAGCCGGTGAGTGCCGTCACGATGCCGGTGGTGATAAGCGCAATCCATTTGATGCAGGCGGTCGCGTTTTTCGGTACAAAAAGCACGGCGAACGCACCAATGAGCGGTGTGAAAATGATCCAAGACAGAATATGTGATGTCATGTAGTTCTCCTTTAAAGTACGGAGTCAGGAGTTCGGAGCCAGGAGCAAAAATCCATGGTGTTACTCCGAACTCAACACTCTAAGCTTATGCCAGTTTCAATTCCAAAATGAGAAAAGCAACCAATACGAGAAACACAATCAAAAGATAATTCTGCACAAAACCGGTCTGGATGCGTTTCACGAACGAATTCAGAAAATAAACCGCAGTCCCCATGAAATTCACGGCGCCGTCCACGATATATTGGTCGATCCAGTTCTTTATCTCGCTCAGGAACAGGGTGTTGCGTCCGGTGCCGTTGACCGCGCCGTCGATCACAGTTTCGTCAAAACCGAACAGGACGTGGCCCAGCGCATTAAAAGGTTTCACGACATAAGCGGCATAGAACTCGTCAAAATAGAATTTATTGAAAGAAAGTCGGTAAAAGAGTGGGAAGTTTTTCGCGACAGCGGCGGCCCAATGCTTTTGCTTAAGATACATGACCCCAGCGAGAGTGATCCCGAGGATCGCGACCGCGATCGAACAGGCCATGACCAGGCCCGAAGGTTCGTATTCCGGATAATGAACCATGTGCGCTATGAATTTTTGGAACCAGTGGTGCATGAAAGGAGAACCGGGGATACCGATCACGATCGATCCCACAGCGAGACACCAAAGAGGTCCGGTCATGAGAGCGGGGGATTCATGTGCGTGGACTTTGGCATTCCGGGCCGCGCCGAAAAAAGTCAGGAAAATAAGGCGGAACATATAGAAGGCCGTCATCAATGCCGTGAGGAGAAGGATGCCGAAGACCAGGAAATTCCCGGCCCCGAACGCCGAGAGCAGGATCTCATCTTTGGACCAGAACCCGGAAAGCGGCGGGACGCCAGAAAGGGCGAGACTTGCGATGATGAACGTGACGGCGGTGTGCGGCATTTTTTTGAAAAGCCCGCCCATCTCGCGGATATCCTGGACATGGGTTCCGTGGATCACGCTGCCGGCGCCGAGGAAGAGCAGGGCTTTAAAGAAAGCGTGCGTGATGAGGTGAAAGGTCCCGGCACCGAGGCCGGAGAGCCCCATGGCGGTGACCATGTAACCCAGCTGCGAGATCGTGGAATAAGCAAGAATACGTTTGATGTCGTTTTGCGTGAGCGCGATAAAGGCGGCCATAAAGGCTGTGATTGTTCCGATAGCGGTGACGATTGGCAGGATGTTCGGGACCGCCATAAAAAGGGTGAAAGAACGCGCGACAAGGAAAACACCAGCCGCCACCATGGTTGCCGCGTGAATGAGAGCGCTCACGGGGGTCGGGCCTTCCATGGCGTCCGGGAGCCACACGTGCAAAGGGAACTGCGCAGATTTTCCAATCGTGCCGCAAAAAATGAGAAGTGCCGCCAGGGTTAGGAGCCCTGTATTCAAAGTTGCGTGACTTCCGTGCGCTCCGGCCATGAGTGTGTTCATTTCCGAAAAATTCAAAGTACCGAGTGCTGCAAAGAGCGTGAGGAAACCAAGAAGGAAGCCGACGTCCCCGATGCGCGTGGTGAGGAATGCCTTGAGAGAGGCGTTCGCGGCAGAATCCTTCTCGAAATAAAATCCGATTAAAAGATACGAGCAAAGTCCCATGATCTCCCACGCCATGAAAAAGAGAAGATAGTTGTCCGAGACCACAAGGGTGAGCATGGCGGACATGAAAAGCGAAACGTACGCGAAGAAGCGGCTGTAGCGCGGGTCGCCGTGCATGTAGCCTGCGGCATAGATCTGGATCAGGGTGCCGACGATCGTGACCATGAAAAGGAGAGTCGCCGAAAGAGGGTCCATCAAATAACCGAACTTGAGCGGCACCGTGCCGAGCATAAGCCAGGTTCCCTGGTGAGCAAAATGGGCGCCCTGGAAGACGGCCCAGCAAATGGGCAGCGCGATCACGCAGGCCACCGAACTCGTGGCGACGGAGAGCCAGGCCGCGCGATTTTTCAGCCAGCGGCCGGCCAGAATATTCGCCGCAAACGCGAGAAACGGTAATAACGGGACCAGGATGATTTGATCAGAGGTCATAAAAGCGTCCTTTTTAAATTCTCCGGCGAAGGACGAATCCGTCCAGCGTATTGTGGCGGACAAGATCCAAATCCCAAGAACCAATCAAATACCAAATTCCAAGGACAAAAGTTTCCAACAGAATTTTTTTGGAAATTGAGATTTTGATTTTGTTTGGATCTTGTTTCTTGGTTCTTGGATCTTTCGTAAGACGTTACCATTTTAGTAAATTAACCTCATCGGCTTGAACGGTTTTGCGGACGCGGTAAAGAGCCAGAACGATGGCGAGTCCTACAGCGGCGGCGGTCGCGGCGATCGCGATCACAAAAAGAGCGAAGATCTGCCCTGTTTCCGGAGAAAGGGACGTGTATTTCGAGAACGCGATCAGGTTAATATTTGCCGCGTTCAACATAAGCTCGATCGAGATCAGAATGCCGATGATATTCCGCCGCACGAGCGCGCCGTAAACTCCGATCGCGAAAAGGACGAGCGAAAAAATCAGGATGTGCGACAAGGGGAGTACGATCACAAGGGTTCCTCCGGAGCATCCTTTTTGGCGATGACCACCGTGCCGATCAGGGCTGCGATCAAAATGATCGAGATGACCTCGAACGGAAATACATAGGTTCCCATCAAGGCTTTGCCGAGTCCCATGACCGAGTTCTTGGCTTGAAGCGCGGTCGGGGTGACCGGCCAGGGTGTTTTCAGGATAAGAGTTGCGAGTAGCGTCACGAAGCCAAGAAGCCCCACAATCGCAAGCAAACTTTGCGAATTATTCTGGCGGGCGGTCTTTCCCGCGAGGTGTTCTGTGAGCATAATGGCAAAAATAATCAGTGTGACCACCGCGCCAACATAAAGAAGGATCTGGATCGCGGCGAGGTACTCCGCCTGGAGTACGACATAAATGACCGCCGTTCCGATGAGCGCCGCTGCGAGACAAAGCGCGCAATGGAAAAGATTCCGGAACGTGACCACGCCCAAGGCGAATATAAGGATCACGGCCATGACAGCATAAGTTCCGAATTTTGCGGCTATTTCTAGGATCGGCATCGATCAGCTTTCCAAAGGGTAGTGGCGTTTTTCAGGAACAAAAGTTCGGTTGAGCTTGACCAAGATCCAGAGTGAAATGCCCAGGATCAGGATCGACCAGAGCCACGCTGTGAGATTCGATGTAAACTGCCAGAGTGCTGTGAGCAAAATATTGATAAGCGTGAGCGGCAAAAGGAATTTCCAGGCGAATCCCATCAGGTGGTCGACGCGAAAGCGCGGGAAGGTGCCGCGGAACCAGATCATCACACAGATAAGAAGAAACGTTTTTCCGAAGAACCAGAGCCAGGAGGGGAGGAAAGGTCCCTGCCAGCCGCCGAGAAAGAGCGTGGCCGCGATGCCGCAAAGCGTGAATGCGTTCATGTACTCCGCCATGTAAAAGAGGGCGAATTTCATGCCGCTATATTCGGTGTGGAAACCCGCGACGAGTTCGGATTCTGCTTCCGGGAGATCGAACGGGGGACGGTTGCATTCCGCGGTCGCGCAAAGAAAAAAGATGATAAATCCCACGATGCCCCAAGGTGTAAAGATGAACCAGTGCAGATCAAAATCACCGGTTTGCGCCAGGACGATCGTATTGGTCGAAAGGCTCTGGCTCATCATGATGGCCGGGACGACGGCCAGGGTCATCGGGATTTCATACGAGATCATCTGGGCCGCCGTACGCATGCCGCCCAAAAGCGAATATTTGTTCCGTGAGGCCCAGCTTCCCATAAAGATCGGGAGGATGGTGACCGACGATACCGCAATGAAAAAAAGAAGGCCGATATTCAGATTGACCGCCGTCATGCGCTCACCGAAAGGTACGACCAAAAAGATCATGAGCGCGGGTACCACGATCACGATGGGTGCGAGAAGGTGGACGATCTTATCCGCGTTTGCGGGAACGATGTCTTCTTTGGTGAACATCTTGATGCCGTCGGCGATGGGCTGCAGAAGGCCCCACTTACCGACGCGGTTTGGGCCATAACGGTTCTGGATCCGGCCGATCACTTTTCTCTCAAGAAGAGTCAGGTACATCATGATCACCGGTCCCAGACACAGGATCACAACGCCGCTTATTGTGATCGAGGCAAGCACCACGATCCAGTCGGGCAAGAAGCGGCCCAAAAGGCTCAGGATCCATGCCTTGGCCGTCACGAAGATCATATCGACGTAGAATTCCCAGCTTCTTATCATTTTGGTTCCTGTTTCGCCGGCGGCCCGCCCGCGCTTGGTGGTGGGGGCGCCGGAGCTTGAGCCGCGGCGGCCTTTTTCTTGTCTTCCGACGCTTTTCTCTTCTGGTCAATGGCGGACGCCAATGTCGGCCGGACTTTTTGGAAATACTCGTTTGATTTCATGAGTCTTTCCTTGTGGCGAACCAAACCTTCGCTTTGCTCCGGGGCTGTGACCTCAAAGGCATGGTCCATGAAGATCGAATCGAACGGGCAGACATCTTCGCACATGCCGCAATTCATGCAAAGGCCATAATCCACATCGAAGACCGCGGGTTTTCGGGTTGGCTTCCCAGCCGCGTCAAGGGCCATCTCAATATGGATACATTTAGGCGGACATTCCCGTTCGCAAATGCCGCATGCCACACAGCGGATCTTCTCGGGCGTTTCATCATAAACAAGAAAAGGGAAGTTTCTGAAATTCTCGATCACTTTTTCGCGTTCTTCCGGGTACTGGACTGTGAAGATGCCGCCGTTATCCGGTTTGCAAACGTAAGAGGTCAGGAAATTCTTGAGCGTGACCATCATGCCTTTAAAAACACCCATGCCGAAGATCATGGAAGCTCCCAGCTTAGAGAGCGAAGCGAAGTCGCTGATAGCGGGATAATCTCTTTAATGTAGCGCACACTTAAGTGTGCGCTACATGGTGTATCCCGATAAAGTTTAGAAATCACACACATCATCGGTCCGTCTCCCCGAGCACAATATCGATGCTTCCCAAGATGATGATGGCATCCGCGATCTTTTGGCCGAGGCACATTTCTTCCAAGACAGTCAAGTTGATGAGCGAGGGAGCGCGCACATGATAGCGCCACGGCTGCGGCGTGCCGTCGCTTACAACATAAAATCCGAGCTCCCCTTTGGGAGACTCGACGCGTCCGTAGGCTTCACCCACTGGCGGTTTGAAGTTGCGCGGCATCTTGAGCAGGGGAAGGGTCTTCTTATTCAGGATCTCTCCCGCCGGGATCTTGGCCAGGGCCTGATCGAGGATCTTCAGGCTCTCGCGTATCTCAAGAACGCGGACATA
>MHFU01000027.1:0-560 GCA_001804345.1 Omnitrophica bacterium RIFOXYB12_FULL_50_7 | reverse complement strand
TCCTTTTTGTCCGAGCGGGATCTTGAAATCAAAACGGTTGTAGAGGCTGTACCCGTCCACTTTACGGATGTCGTAATTCACGCCCGAGGCGCGGAGCACGGGACCGGTGATGCCGGCGTTCGTTGCTGTCTCTCCGGACAAAATCCCGATATTCTGGCAGCGCATGCAGAGGATCTCGTTTTTCGTGAGCAGCGCCTCGAATTCTTTCAGGAATGCCGGGAATTTTAAGACGATCTTTTGAATGGCAGCGAGGTTCTCGCTCGTGAGGTCGCGCTTCACGCCACCGAAACGGAAAAAATTATTCATCAGGCGCGAACCCGTGATCTCTTCGAACAGGTCAAGGATCCTTTCTCGTTCGCGGAAGGCGTAAAGGAGAGGTGTGAAAAAAGCGCCGAGGTCGTTAAGCATAAATCCGATGACCGTGATGTGGTTTACGATGCGCGCGAGCTCGGCCATGATGACGCGGATATATTCCGCTCGCTCGGGAACCTCAAGGCCTGCAAGCTTCTCGATCGTGAGCGCGTAACCGAAATTATTTGCCAAAGCGTTCACGTAATCTA
>MHFU01000026.1:39828-41821 GCA_001804345.1 Omnitrophica bacterium RIFOXYB12_FULL_50_7 | reverse complement strand
GAGCTGTCTCTGGCAAACCTCTCCTCGTCGAGCGCAGCCGGTCCCAATACCTATCGATTTCCACGGAGTGGAAATTGGGGCCGTCCTTGTCAACCATTTAAGAAATGAAAAAAAGACGAGGACGGGCGCGCGAGTGAGGCGAGCCGAACGTTCGGGAGGCATGCAGCTTTCGCTTCTTTTACCCGCAACTACGCCCTTGCACCCTGCCGGCGCTTATCAGCTCGAGACCGAGAGAGAATCGATCGGTCGTTGGCGAAAAAAAAGAATGTCCGTTGGACAGCTCGGAAATTCAAATGAGCTCCTGACATGATCCGCCATAAGACCCTTTATCTCATTTACATTCCATCCATCCTTACTATAGAATCACAGCATTATGGTTTCGCTGCTGGGTATACTCATCTTCCTCCTCCCCTTAGCTCTATCCTCTTCAAGTTCCGTTGAGCCCGACACCCTATCAAGTTCTTTGTATTTTGTTTTATTGCTTGTTTTTTCGGCTTTGTGGATCATGTTCAAAGGGCTTTCCTTAGAAAAACTCCGGCCCATTAAATATCCCCTTTTCTTCTTTGTATGTTCCCTGACGCTTGCAATGGTTTTTTCGATAAAACAATCGCAAAATCTTTTGGAAATCTGCAAATACGCTATGGGGTTTATTTTATTCATATTGATCGCGCCCTTATCTGAAGAAGAAAAGAAGAGCCTTGCTCCAAAAATCGTTTTGACCGCGCTCTTTATAAGCTTCCTGGCTATCTATCAGTATTTTTTCGGCTTTCCTCTCTTGCTGAATTACATCCGAGAAGCAAAGATTGTCGATCCTTTCGTCTTGGAAAAAATCGCCGAACGAAGAGTTTTTTTTCCTTTCCCGACGCCGGCCGTTCTGGGCGGATATTTGGCCATGATCTTGCCACTAACTTTCAGTCCCCAAAAAAGGATCCTGTCCTTATTGCCCCTGGCATTTGCGCTCTTGCTTACAAGATCGCTCGGGGCTTTCTTAAGCCTTGCCATCGTCTTCTCGGTTTTTTTTCTGACACAACCCCATTCCGGATTGAAAAAAACCCTGGTTCTTCTGGCCCTCGGAACGATCCTGGGAGGCATGTTCATTCTGAGAGCTGGGAGCCCCAGACAAAATCTTCTTCCTTTTTTCTCCATGGCATCAAGACTCCATTATTGGAAGGAAACATGGGAGATCATCCGGGCACATCCCTTGATTGGCGTAGGATTTGGAAATTTATCCCTTTGGGATTCGCGTTATACTCATAATTCTTTTCTGCAACTCTGGGCAGAAGCAGGCATAGCAACCATTGTTTCTTTTCTTTGGTTGATCGCGGCCATCCTTAAAAACAGCTGGAAGTCATTCGGGAGAAAGCTCGCTACAGGATTGTTCGCCGGAGTCTGTATTTTCCTTATCCATAACCTCATGGACTTCAGCTTTTTCCTGCCAGGAGTGAGCTTTATTTGGTGGATCATGCTGGGGTTGTTATATTTCCCAACATTGCAAGGCGAGAAAAAAACGTCCTCAGGAAATCCAGCAAAGGTCTGAAGTGGCCGTGTGAAGGGACTTGGCCCACAGGTGCGGGTATTATCCCATGCGACGTCTTTCTCGCTGGAGGGCAGTCCTGTATTTTGTCGTTTTATATGGATTGTGCCGCCCGCTTACCGTCCAGAATGGCATCTTCCATCGACATATATCTCCACGAGCCATACCGCCCGCACGGAATAATGCCCTTTTCTTTCAAAAAGCCAAGAACCTTCCTTCTTGCCGTCTTATAGTACCGGTCATAGATCGGATATCCGTATTCGATATCATTAATATCCTTTGCGTAAACCTTGCCCTTGGGAGACAACAGTCCGACTTTTTTTAGATCACGAGTGATGCGGGATATCACCTGCCGCTTGTTGATCGGCTTGCGATCGGAGTATGAAACCTCCGCATACAAAGACTGCTTCCCCCGGGGAGTAAGATCGAAAGAAAAATTATGCGGAAATCCCACTCTAA
>MHFU01000026.1:0-39813 GCA_001804345.1 Omnitrophica bacterium RIFOXYB12_FULL_50_7 | reverse complement strand
GTTGAGGAAAATAAATCCAGTGCCGCTTCAAAGCGTCGCGGCTCGGGCTTATACCTAAATTCAGATTAAAAATGGAATTCCAGCGCAATTTCTGAAAGGCCGCGTAAACCTCTTGGGGCAAATCCCGCGCCAAATGAGACATTTCAGGGAGGGGGATCGTTGAGATCAGCACGTCATACTTCTCTCTTCTTCCGGAAGACATTCTGATCTCTTTCTTGTCGAGATCGATCCGGGATATTTTGCTCCCGGTGTAGATATTCTCCAGTGATTTCGAAAATACCCTGGGAAGCTGTTCGATCCCGCCCCTCCTGGGATACCAAAAACTGGCGTTATAACCTAACAGCCGCGTGCTTTCTTTTTTCGCACCCTCAACAACCTGCCGCAAGGAAGGAACGGGGACCATCCCGTCCAGCCATTCGCACGTCAGCTCGTTAGGCGAAACGGTCCAAAACTTGGTGTTGTAAGGGTCCATGAAATAACGCGCAATGCCCACACCAAAAGTTTGGCGGGTCCATTGCGAAAAATTCATGGGCTTTTTTATAGATCCTTCGCGTCTTCTTTTTTGAGCACGAATAAATCCCTCGAGACATTCCTTGATGACCCGAGGCGGGAGACCAAAAAGATTCGCTTGAAAAGGATAACGCGTGTAGCGGCCGCAAACGGAGACCCACGCGCTCCTCTCGTGTTTGACGAACCGTTCCCCCAGCAACCTCCTCACAAGGTTAAAAACATAAGGGTTCTTAAAATGCAGCAGGTGGCCACTGTAATCAAAAGTAAAACCACGGATCCTCTTGGAACGACAAAGGCCCCCCACCTCCTCTTCCTTTTCAAAAACGAGACAAGGAACACCTTTCTGCCGTAAATGCCATGCCGCGCTTAGCCCCGCGATCCCGGCCCCTAAAATAAGGATCCTCTTTTGAGGTCTCAAATTTGCACCCGGCTCATTTTTCTAGTTAAAATGAGACTCCCCAGCCCCATCGAGACAAGCGTTATGATCGCAGAAAGATTGGAAACCTGGCTCAAAAGGATCCCGCCGATAACAAAAAAAAGGGTCCACCCCATCATCAAAACCAGGGTTCTCTGTTTCGAATATCCTTTTTTTAAAAATCTCAACGCCATGTGATCCTCGCTTTTATTGAATGCCGACCTTCCTTTTCGAATACGCATCAAGATGAGGAACAGCGTATCGAGAATTGGGAATCCCAATAGAAGCATGGGGGCAAGAAGCGCCACGGTCCTTTCAAGCGTCGCGTAGCGCGCCGTAAGGGCGATCGCCGCCAGCACGAGTCCTAAAAAGTGACTCCCGCTGTTCCCCATGTAAACTTTCGCCGAAGGAACATTGAAGACCCAAAAACCCAAAACAGTTCCACCCAAAACGCAGGAAAGGGTCAAGGTTAAACTGTCCCCGTTCATGGCAGAAATAACAACGAATCCGGAGAGAACCACGAGCGACGTCCCACCCGCCAACCCATCCATCACATCCAGCAGATTCACGGCATTTGTAATCCCGATGATCCACAAGAGGGACACGACAAGATTCAGCAAATCACCCACATAAACAAAGTTTGTCCTCACGCCAAACCCTACCAGAATAGACGCGGCGACCAACTGCACTACAAATTTCTGGATCACGGACAAATCCCTCTGGTCATCAAAAATACCGGCGATAAGCATGACGACCGAAGCGATCAAGATCCCTTGGATCTCCCGGGGAAGACTGACAACCGAGGGCCCGATCAACAGAAAACCCGCAAAGAAAGCCAGCCCCATGCTGATCCCCCCGATCGAAGGAACACCTTTGGAAGTCAAAAAATGCCACCGGTGAGAAGCTTCTTTGATCAGCAATAAAAACAGCACGGATAATAAAAAAATGACTCCCAGAACCCCGACGAAGCTAGCCAGCATACGCCAATCCTTTGGCTTCGGCTAATTCTTGATATAACTCTTCGTGGGCTTTTACCATGGTTTCCGTGTCGAATTTTTCATCAACGCGTTGCTTCGCATTTTGGATGATACGATTTTTAAATGAAGTGTTTCGCAAAAGAGCGAGTATCTTTTCTAGCATAGACGGCATGTCGTGGCAAGGCACAAGAAATCCCGTCTCCCCTTCCGTGATTATTTCAGAAATGCCTCCCGTGTTGGTTGCCACAACCGGCACCTGGCTTACCATCGCTTCCAAGACTGCAATCGGCAAGCCTTCCCAGAGAGATGTCAGCACAAAAACATCCATCGAAGACAAAACTCTGGGGATATCTCTCCGCCACCCCGTCAAAATGAATTGGAAGCCTAAATTAAATTTTTCGATCAATTTCTCGATCTTCTTGCGAAGAACACCATCCCCTACCACCAAAAATCTGGCTTGAGGAAAAACCTGACTCGTCAAAAAAGCAAGCTGCACAAAATCTTCTAGCGCCTTTTGAGGCTTAAAGCAGGCGATCGTTCCAACCACCCGCGCGTCATCGCTAATCCCAAGCTCTTTTCGGATTGAGGAATCCCTCATGCTGAATTGGATTCTATCGATACCGTAGCGCACCAAGGAATATTGACCTTCTGCCCCTATCTTGTAATCCAACCCTTTTTGCCTGTCATGGTTTGATACAACGATGAACCTGTTTGTGACTTTCGAGCTCATCCTTTCGAGTCCAACATAGAATTTCCGAACAAGCGGCCTTTGAAAATCGTTGAAAGACCATCCGTGGACAGTGTGAATAATGATTTTTGCTTTAGCCAAGGCCCCAGCCCACCGGCCCAAAATGCCGGCCTTGGAGCTATGCGTATGGACGATATCAATCTTGTTCTTTTTAATAACCCTCACCATCTCAATCATCGCCAGAAGATCTTCCGGAAAGTTAATCGGTCGCTTTAAATGTCTGGATTTGTAGAGGGTCAGATCCCTTAGGGACAGAGCCTCTTCCATAAGCAATCCTTCCTGAGCGGTAAATAGAAAAAGGTTATAACGGTCTCTATCGATCCGTCTGATCAAACTGAGAAGCTGCTTCTGTGCGCCGCCTAGCTCCAACTGGGTAACCACATAAAGAAGGTTGATTTTTCGCATTAAGAGAACACCTCTTGAGCTATCTTTTCACAAATCGCCTTCTTCATCAGATCCCCTCAGGATTCCTTTGGCAAAAAAATTCCATTACGGATTAATAAACCGGGGAGAAAAAAGAAACGGGACAGATTATCCGCCTTCCGCACAAACGCGATTTTTCCCGGCTTCCTTGGCTTTATAAAGGGCTGCATCGGCACGATGGACCATGGGATCGGGGACATTCTCCCCCGGATGAAGAACTGAAACGCCGAGACTGACCGTGATCGGGATTGGCTTTCCTTCCCATTCAAACTTTGTTTCTTCGATTTTTTTCCTGATACGCTCGGCCACGATCTCTGCCGCCTCTTGAAGACCGACCTTCCGAAGCATGACAATGAATTCTTCACCTCCGTAGCGAGCTGCAAAATCGATCTCCCGAAAAGGCCGGCGTTTCCGGATGAAAGAGAGAATCAGCGCGGCCGTTCTTTTGAGAACCATATCCCCTGCGGGATGACCGTAGGTGTCGTTGATCTTTTTAAAGTTATCGATGTCGAGCAAAATGACCGACAAGGACTGTTTACGAATGCTTGCTTCGCGCACGATCTGGTTCATGATCAATCGAAAATGACGGATCACATAAAGCTCGGTCAGGCCGTCTCGCGTGGCGAGATGAAAGAGATGAGATTTTTCCCGCGTCGCGATGACCTGGACATAGATCGCTGAAAAAATAAACAAGCAAAGCATGAGCAGGATTGGATAGACCGCATAGAACCATAAATGCCACGTTGCAAAAACTCCGAAGCAAAACGCAAACCATCCCACGACAAGCAAAAGCCCCGCAACGAGCGACCACGCGCCGCTCAGCGTGACAAATAAGACCGTGGCTAAACAGCCGCTCCCTAAAAGACAAATGACATTTCCAAGGAATGAAACCGGACGCACCCAGTTCCCGGTCAATGCCGCATTCAGAACTTGTGCGTAAACACCGATCCTTGCGTATGCAATATTAAGGGGCGTGACCTTCAGTTCCGTCGCGCCCGACGTCGTGGGCCCAACAAGACAGATCTTCCCGGCGATCCGTGCGGGATCGATGACCGGTCGCGTCCCTTTCTGGATCGCATAAAAACTGTGGACCAGATCCGCGTAACTGTAACGCGTAAACCCGCGATCCCATGCCCCGCTCCAGGGAATAAGAATCTTTCCCTGAGGATCTTCGAGTCGCTTCCTTTCTTGAGGCGACGGGATGGTTTTTCCCATTTGGTCGAACGCCACGCAAAGCGGAAGAAAAAGATGTCCCTCTTTTCCCTCCGTGATGAAAGGATCAAACCTCCTCAGAGTGCCGTCCGTGTCGGGGACAAGATAACTGTGGCCGGCCGCTCGTGCTTTTTTTTCAAACTCCTGCATCGCGTGGATCCAACTCCTCTTGCCCTCGCCAGTCTCCAGCACGACAGGCATCCCATGAACCCAGAATTTTTTCTCTTTTTGAGGTTTCAGATCCACCGGGAGATAGAAGGGGATTTCAACCTTCGCCAGGGATTGAGCCAAATCCTGATCGTTTTTGGGATCGGTCGGCTCGGACAGGTCAAGATCAAAAACGACCGCAGCCGCCTTCCATTCGCTCAAAAGACGCGCCATGATCGCGTGATAGCTCCGTGGCCACGGCCAGGGACCCACCTCCTCTAAAGCTGCTTCGGAGATCTCGATCAGAACAATAGCCGGATGGGCTTGCCCCCAGGTCACATGTTTGAGGAAACTGTCGCGGACGAGATCCTCGAAACGATCCAGCTTGTGCGTTCCCAAAAGAAATGTGAAAATGCTGAGGATCAGGAAGTAAGACCCACCACGGATCCAATCCCGATAAAACCGCGAGCGGCGGGTACGCGTAAAAAGTTTTTCGGTCGCTTCAATGGGTTCGTGGGAAGTCATGGGAGGATGGAGAATCTCACAGAAAAACGATGATGTCTTTCAAGGAAGTACTTCATAGGCGGAAATTCTACTGCATTTTTCTTCAAAGAGCCAGAAAACGTAGATAACGTATGGAGTATGTGGAAGGTGATAGGTAGAAAAACTTAAGCGACATCCTACATACCACCTACTACCTACTGCTTCAAGAACATCCCATGCTATTGCCGCAGTTGAGACATTTATAGCAGGAGCCGCTTCGCACGGTCACGTGGCCGCAGTTCGTGCAAAAAGGCGCATCCCCCATCATATTCGAGAGATGTTCGTTCGCTCCGGCAGCAGCAAGAGACGTGTTCTTTTTGACAGTACTCACCGGCGGAACCATGTCTTGGGCAGGAGTAGCAATTTCGATCATGGGTGCCTGAAGAGCGGCCGAAACTGTTTTTTTATTGATCTGAAGGTCCTCGGGCTTGGGAGGGATCTGCACAAATTCCGTCATTCCAAGATACTCCATGCCAAGCACGCGGAAAAGATAATCCACGATTGAGGTGGAGAGCTTGATATTCGGATGATCGACAAGTCCCTGCGGCTCAAAACGCGTGAACGTAAAAACATTCACAAACTCCTCAAGCGGCACGCCGTACTGAAGCCCGAGTGACACAGCAATCGCAAAACAGTTCATCATGGAGCGAAACGCGGCACCTTCTTTGTGCATATCGACAAAGATCTCGCCGATCGTTCCGTCCGGATATTCTCCTGTCCGGAGATAGATCTTTTGGCCCCCCACACGGGATTCGACTGTAATCCCCGCGCGTTTTTTGGGCAAGCGCTTGCGCTGCAAAACCGGAGGATGTGCAGCTTGGAGTTCGTTCTTTTTTTCGGATTTTTTATCGGAGGCCGAATCACCGGACTTGGTATTAAGCGGTTGCGACAATTTAGAACCGTCCCGGTAAAGCGCCACGGCTTTAAGCCCCATTTTCCAGGCTTCCACGTAGATTTTTTCGATCTCTTCGACCGTACTCTCATGCGGAAGATTAACGGTCTTGGAAATGGCCCCGGAAATGAACGGCTGTGCCGCGGCCATCATCCGCACATGCGTCATGGGTTCAATAAACCGTCTCCCGTGTTTCCCGCACCGGTTCGCACAATCAAAAACCGGTAAGTGCTCGGGCTTGAGAAGCGGCGCGCCTTCGATTGTCATCCTGCCACAAACCACGTCGTTGGCCTCTTCGATCTCCATCTTTGAAAAGCCAAGTGCTTCAAGCACATTGAACCGGAGATGGTTGTAATCTTCAGGCTTGAACCCCAGCCGCTTCAGGGCATCTTCCCCAAGCGTCCATTTCGTGAAAGCAAAGCTGAGATCAAAAACTGACGGCAACAGGGAGTCAATCTTATCCAGTTCGGCGCTCGTAAAACCTTTCGCCGCTAAAGTCGTTCGATTGATCCATGGAGTCCCTTCGAGACGGGAAGTGCCTTGAATATATTCGATGATATTCTGCGTTTCACTTTCGGAGTATCCGAGTCTTTGAAGAGCCGCGGGAACACCTTGATTGATAATCTTGAAATAGCCGCCGCCGGCAAGTTTCTTGAACTTCACGAGCGCGAAATCCGGCTCGATCCCGGTCGTATCACAGTCCATGAGAAGCCCAATCGTGCCGGTGGGAGCGATCACGGAGACCTGTGCGTTGCGATAGCCATAAAGCTTTCCGATCTCGAAGGCATCTTCCCAATCTTCATGCGCCGCCACCAGGATATCTTGCCAGCAGTATTCGGCCGGGATTTTGTGCGCTGCCGCACGATGTTTTTCGATTACACGCACCATCGAACTTTCATTTTTTTTGTAATCGGCGAATGGGCTCTTGGAGGATGCGATCTCCGCGGAAGTTCGATAGGCATGCCCCGTCAAGACGCCAGTGAGCGCGCTACAAATCGCGGACGCTTGCGGGCTATCGTAGGGAATGCCGCTAACCATGAGAAGGCTTCCAAGATTGGCATAACCAATCCCGAGCGGCCGATAGACGTGACTATTCCGGGCGATCTGTTCGGTCGGGTACGATGCGTAATCCACCAGAATATCCATCGCCGTAATGAAAACACGCGTGGTGTGACGAAACCCCTCGACATCAAAAGTCCCGTCCGGCCGCAGATATTTCATGACATTGATGGAAGACAGGTTGCACGCCGAATTATCCAGAAACATGTATTCCGAGCAGGGGTTGGAAGCGTGAATGCGGTCGGTATTGGCGCAGGTATGCCAATCATTGATCGTAGTGTCGAACTGAACGCCTGGATCGGCACATGCCCAGGCGGCAAAAGCGATCTGATCCATCAGATCCTTGGCCTGAAAAGTTTCGCAAATATCACCGGTGGTGCGAAAACGCGTCTGCCATTTTCCGTCATTCAAATAAGCACGCATGAACTCATCGGTGATCCTCACCGAATTATTCGAGTTCTGTCCCGCGACTGTTTTGTAGGCTTCTCCATTGAAGTCCGAGGAATACCCGGCCGCGATCAGCGCGGCAACCTTCTTTTCCTCGCGAACCTTCCAGTTGATGAAATCCATAATTTCGGGATGATCGAGATCCAGACACACCATCTTTGCCGCACGCCGCGTGGTCCCTCCGGATTTCGTCGCACCCGCGCCCCGGTCCAGCACTTCTAAAAACGACATAAGCCCTGAGGAGGTCCCGCCGCTTGATAACTTTTCCTGGCGACCGCGGAGCTTCGAAAAGTTCGTCCCGGTCCCGGAGCCATATTTAAAAAGCCGGGCTTCATTCTTGATCAGATCGAAAATAGACATTAGGTTATCGTCCACGGACTGAATGAAACAGGCAGAGCATTGCGGGCTGGAATAAGAATCCGTGGCTTGACGGATCGCGTCGGTTGCCGGATCCCAATAAAAATTACCGCCGCTCCCCTTAATCCCGTAAAGATCCATCCCACAATTAAACCACACGGGGGAATTAAAGGCGCATTTCTGATGGATCAATAAATGCAGCAATTCTTCTTCAAAGACCTGCGCATCTCCCGCCGTTTTAAAATAGCCGCCAAGTTTTTCACCCGCAATCCGGATCGAATGGGCAATGCGGTACACCACCTGCCGCGCGCTCACCTCAGAACCTGTTTCAGGAACTCCCGCCTTCCGGAAATATTTTGAAACAATAATATCGGTCGCGAGCTGGCTCCAGCTCTCGGGAACTTCCACGTTCTCCATCTTGAAAACAACCGAGCCGTCGGGATTCGTGATAACGGAACTGCGCTTGACGTATTTGACTTCATCCAGCGGATGCACGTCCGGCTTTGTAAAAAATCTCTTGAATACAAGCCCCCGTCCCAAGCTCTGCCCGTCTTGAATAGATGGCAATTTTTCTGTCTTCATAAAACGTCTTTTCTCCCTAAACTTTTTAAAAGCTTATTAAATATTACTATATATGGGTGCCAGATTAAAACAGCACCACTATATATAGTATCTCATTCGAATTTTTTCTACGAACCGTTTTTACCTATGGAATGCCTTGGATGTTAAGACTTGTACCTTGGAGTTCCTAAATTCAAGAAACGCACCACGAGTTTCTGAATCGGTTATGTTTTATAAAAATCCAGCTGGTTTTTCGAAAATTTCCATTCGCTAAACACTCGCGCGTAAAATTTCCTTTGCTCATTCGTTTAGCGAGTGGAATTTTAGTCCCACCTCTTATCAATTTCAGAGTATCTGAAATTGGGGCCATCCTTGTTAACCATTAAAAATAAATCGCTGACAAGGATAACAAAGAAACTTCTGATGTCAACGCAATTAAAAAATATTTTTAGGAATTTTTTTAAAATTATTTCCCGATGCAGAATTCCGCAAAAATCACATCCAGAAGATCCTCGGAATAGATCTCACCGGTCAGTTCTTTCATGGCCTCCAGGGCCGCGCGAAGGTCCGGCGTCACAAATTCAAGCGACATTTTCATTTGAAAAGACTGCTGCGCACGCCGCAACGCTTCGAGCGCAGCCTCCAGCGCCTTTTTATGTCGCAGCCTGGTGATTTGCTCCCCCGCCTCGGAAGTCCCTTGCTCTAAACAACCCGCAATCCTTTCTTCGAGCTCTCCAAATCCCTCACGCGTCTTCGCGTTAAGCCGGATCGGGAACTTATCGCCTAAAAACGCTTCGAACTCCTTCGTTTCAATCCGAGAAGAGAGATCGGATTTGTTCACAAGCGCGATCACCTTCTTGTCTTCAGGAATCAGTTGAAAAACATGGCGGTCGGCTTCCTCAAACGGCACAGAACCATCCACCACATACAACACCACATGACTTTCCCGTAATGTTCCAAGCGCCCGATCCATACCCATCTTGTCCAGGGGATGTTCCGGCTCGGAAATCAATCCCGCGGTGTCCCGCAATCGGACATAGAACCCCCGGATCTCGAGAGCTTCTTCCAAAGGATCGCGCGTGGTATGCGGCAGATCGGAAACAAGCGCCCGGTCGCGTTCAAGAAGCGCGTTAAAAAGCGAGGATTTCCCGACATTGGGTTTTCCCACGAGGGTCACGAGGAGGCCTTCACGGATCAACTGGTTGCGCTCAAAGCCCGCGATCAGGGAGCAGATCTTTTCCTGAACGTTTGTGAATTGATCTTGCATGCCACTTTGGACATTCACTTCCAGGTTTTCTTCCGGAAAATCAAGGTAGGCTTCCATGTGAGCCAAAAGTCGCATGAGCGCATCTTTTAACTCTTTGAGCGTACGGGAAAGAGATCCGGAAAGTTGACGGATCGCGATATCGAGTGAGCGATCGCTCTTGGCATGGATCAGATCGAGCACGGCCTCGGCTTGCGTGAGATCGAGTTTCCCGTTCAAAAAAGCCCGGCGTGTAAATTCCCCGGGCTCGGCATGGCGAACGCCTTTCGAAAGCAAAACCCCCAGGATCTTTCTCGTAATTGCAAAACCCCCGTGACAGCTGATCTCGATTACGTCTTGCCCGGTATAGGAGCGTGGGACCCGAAAACAGCTGACAAGCACTTGGTCCACGAGAAGCTGCGCGGGATCCACGAATTTCCCCCAGCGGATCGTATTGGCGGGCGCATCGCTCAACTTTTCATGATCCTGGGAAACAAAGAACGGCTCGACCGCCTCAAACGCCCCGGAGCCGCTTACGCGGATCACCGCAATGCCTCCCTCACCATTAGGAGTTGCAATGGCTGCAATCGTATCGTCGAGATCTAGTTTTGGCATATTAAAAGATTGGGTAACGAGGAAAGGGGAACGCCGAACGCAAGCCGTTTTTCCGTTCCCCGTTCACCGTTTCCCGTTCCCCGGGTTTTTTAAGATTTTTCTTGCCTCACCGACTAAATAAAACGACCCTGTCACCGTAATAGTAGCTCCGGAGTTTGATGCTCTCCCCGCCAACTCCAACGATTCTCCAACATTCTGGGCCGTAAGAACGCATTTGAAAAGCCCTTTCGCCTCTTCGATAAGCATCGCCACCGGCTTGGCACGATTTCCCGTAATGCCGGTCAGGATTATTTTTGAAAAAAATCCGCTCAGCACCCGGAGCATCTCCCGGCTGTTCTTATCATTCATCGCGCCAAACACCAGCCATGAAGGGGACAGACCCCCTAAATTTTTAAGGGGTCTGTCCCCTTTGCGAGCGGCCGGTTCCATTTTCCGCAAAGACCGGACCAGCTCTGTTGTCGAGATTGGATTATGCGCACCGTCCAGGATAAATCGCCGGCCACCTCGGTAAAAACTTTCCATGCGTCCTTTCCAGTTCCGGGATCGCAATCCTTCCTTCGATCGTTGAGGTGTTATTGAAAAATTAAAATACTTCCGCAAGATCTCGGCGGCTTTCAGCACAACACCGGCATTCCTCTTTTGAAAATCCCCGGCAAGCCCGAGCGAAATCCCGACGATAGGCTTCGCCTTCCATAAAATTCCCTTATTCCTTTTCACGGCACCGCAGATCACCCGAAGCGCTTCCGGGCATTGTTTTCCGATCACGGCGTGTCCTCGCGTCTTGATGATCGCGGCTTTTTCAGCAGCTATTTTTGAAATAGTGTTGCCCAAGAATGCTTCGTGGTCGAGATGAATGGGCGTAAGGATCACAAGCGGCGCTTTCAGGACATTGGTCGCATCAAGCCGGCCGCCAAGCCCGATCTCAAAAATGCCGACTTTGATGCCCCTTTTCACAAAAATCCAAATGGCCAGAAATGTCAGGGTCTCGAAATAGGTCAGAACGCCCCATGCTTTCGGAAGAGGTTTTTGGCGGAGAAGTTTTTGCGTCGCGGAAAGCCCTTCGGCCCAAAGTCTTTTGGAAACCATGTCTCCCTGAACCCGGATCCTCTCGCGCGGATCTTCGACGTGCGGGGAGTGATAGTAACCCGTCCGGATGCCATTGGCCTTCAGAATAGATTCGAGAAAAAAGCCTGTCGACCCTTTTCCTGTGGTCCCCGCGATCAAGATGGGGAAAAAACTCTTCTCCAAATGACCTGCCGCTTTAAGCAAATGCTCCATCCGTTTAAGATTGAAGAAGGAGTTTTGGGGCCACTGGGCGAGCTTTTCGAGATTGGTAAAAGAATTCAAATAGCGAAGGGCTTGGGAGTAGTTCATGGGCTCGGGGAACGGGGAACGCTGAACGGTTAACGAATCGTTCCCCGTTTGCCGCTACCCGTTCCACGCCTTTTAGTGTTTAAAATGCCGCTCGCCGATAAAGGCCATCGCCAAGCCGGCTTGATCGCAAGCCGCGATCACGTCCGCATCGCGGATCGAACCACCGGGCTGAATGATGGCCTTGATCTTGTGCTTGGCCGCCATTTCGATGGAATCCGGCATGGGGAAAAAAGCGTCACTGCCAAGCATTGCACCTTCGGCCAGATAACCCGCCTTCTGCATCGCGATCTGTACCGAATCCACGCGTGACATCTGCCCCGCCCCGATCCCGACCGTGTGCTTCCCCTGGGTCAGCACAATAGCGTTCGATTTCACAACCTTGGAACATTGGAACGCAAAAATCAACTCCTCGGTCTCCGCTTCGGAAAGCTTGGCCTTCGTGACAAAGTTGAGTTTCTTTTTCAGTTCCGCCATGTGATCCTTGATGGGACGATTCTTTTCCTGAACCAGGATCCCTGCGCGAAGGAATTTCACGTCGTAGAGATTCTCATCACGAAACTGATGAACCTCGATCAACCGGAGATTCTTCCGGGACTTAAGAAGTTTCAGCGCTCCCGGCTTGAAAGATGGCGCCACCAGCACTTCAAAGAACGCGAGCTTCTCGAGGACTTTTTCCGCGATCTTGCGGTCACAGCAGCGGTTGACGCCCACGATCCCGCCAAAGGCTGACAGAATATCGCCATCGATCGCTTTGTCGACCGCAACAAGGGCCTGCGTGTCCTGAGCAATGCCACAGGGATTGTTGTGTTTGACCACACAAGCCGCCGGCGCATTGAATTCGGCAAGGACATCCAGCGTTGCGTCGACATCCATAAGATTGTTAAAAGAAAGCTCTTTACCATGGAGCTGGGTCCAGGAAGCCGAGGCCTTGTGGGTCGTTGGGATATAAAAGGCAGCCTTTTGATGCGGGTTCTCGCCGTACCGGAGATCCTGGGCCTTTTTAAAATGGAAAACGAATTGCGGCGGCAGCGCGGATTCTTCCCCTGTTTTTTTCTTGTGCATGGCCATGAATTGACTGATCACGGCATCGTAGGCGGAGGTTTTCTCGAAAACCTTTTGGGAAAGCGCGAAACGCGTTTCATCGGTTACGCTTCCTCTATGCTCGTCGAGCTCTTGGGCAACGCGATCATAATCCTGAACGTCTGTGATCACGGTCACCGATTGATAATTCTTCGCCGCGGAACGGAGCATCGAAGGGCCCCCGATATCAATGAACTCTTTGGCATCGTCCATGCTTAGATTTCCTTTGCTTGTCGCTTCCTCAAAAGGATAGAGATTCACGACCACAAGGTCGATGGGTTTAATGCCATGCGCCTTGACCTGTTTTTGATGGCTTTTCTTGTGACGGAGAAAAAGAAGGCCGCCATGGATCTTCGGATGAAGGGTCTTCACCCGGCCGTCCAGCATCTCGGGAAATCCTGTGTAATCCTCTACCGCCATTGCAGGGACTACAGCCTGCTTGAGGGCTTTTAAAGTACCTCCGGTGGAGAGAATTTCCACACCGTGCTTGTGTAGCGTTTTGGCGAAAGGAATAAGGCCTGTTTTATCAGAAACGCTAATAAGCGCGCGACGAACGGTGTGACGTGACATCTTGTTGAACCCTCCTTTTAAAATAGCGGTGCAGTTTTAAAGTAATGGGACCGGGTTTTCCCGCACCGATAAAGCGACCATCCAGTTCACGGACCGGCAGGATTTCCCAGGAAGTATTGCAAAGAAAAGCTTCATCCGCGTTGAAAAATTCATGCCGGATCAACGGGGTTTCTCGAACCTTGATCCCGATTTCGGAGGCGCATTTTATCACAAACCTCCGGGTCACTCCATTCAAGATTAGGTGCTCCGGCGGCGTCAGTAGCGTTGGTTCCTCACCCTGTCCACACCGGGTGTGTCCAGGGTGACACACCCGGTGTGGACAGGGGCATTTCACGATAAAAAAATTTCCGACGCGTGTTTCGGTGAGAAATCCTCTCGGATCCAGAAACACCCACTCATAGATCTTGTCCGGATGGGGCTCCGTGCTGGCCAATATCGCCTGCTGGTAGGCTGAAGCTTTAACTTGCCAGGGGAAAGTGTTCGGTCCCCCGCGAGGAAAAGAGGCCGTTTTAAGCACCACGCCCTTCTCATAAAGCTCTTTCGAATGTTCCCGGGAACCCAGGATCAAAAAGGAATGGCCTTCCCACAAGGTCAAGCGGACAAAACATTCTTTTTCACCAAAATCCCTGAGCGCTAACTTTAGCTCCCACTGGAGCCTCGCCAATTTTGGGAAAGGTTTGTATCCCACGGTCTTCGCCGACTCCAAAAACCTGGAGAGATGCTCCTCTTCATGAAGAATCTGCCCGCGATAGGCGCGCATACTTTCGAAAATGCCGATGGCCTCCGTTCGCACAAGATCGAACGGAAGTTCCCCGCTAACTTTTTTACCGTTCTGATAAATTGCATAACTCATCTTTAGGTCACCTGTCACAGCGTTGCCACGTCACCCGTTTCATCCTGGTGCCTTTGTGTCTTGGTGTCATGCTGACGCTTCTGTTAACGCTCTCATCAACGCCTCAGCCTTATGCAATGTCTCTTCATACTCTTTTTTAGGATCCGAATCATACACAATCCCCGCGCCCACCTGAAGATGTCCCCTTCCGTTCTTCAAAACGATTGTCCGGATCACGATGTTCAAGTCCATATCACCGCGCAAATCGATGTAGCCAAGGGAACCGGTATAAATACCGCGCCGCACAGGCTCGAGCTCATCAATGATCTCCATACAACGGATCTTGGGACACCCCGTAATCGTCCCGCCCGGGAACATTGCCTTGATCAGGTCAAAACAATCTTTCCCTTTTTTAAGCCGCCCCACGATCTTGGAAACAATGTGAACCACATAAGAATATTTTTCAAGCGTCATGAATTCGTCGACCTTGACCGAGCGGAAATCACAAACCCGCCCGAGATCGTTCCGCTCAAGGTCTACCAGCATGAGGTGCTCCGCGCGTTCCTTGGGATTCTGGAGAAGCTTTTTCTTCCACTCCTGAAGTTTTTTCTCAGGCCCATACGCAGGGCAGGTACCTGCAATCGGCCGCGTTTCACAAAGATTCCCGATCTTACGGATCAACCGTTCTGGAGATGAGCTCACGAGCTGAAGGTCCCGGATCTTGAAAAAAGAAGAGAACGGAGAGGGGTTAATTGAGCGGAGCCTGTCGTAAAGCGCAAGCGCGGAGCCCCGGAATCCGAAATTGAACCGCTGGGACAGATTTGCCTGGTAGATATCTCCGGCTGCGATATATTCCTTCGCGCGTCTTACTATTTTTTCAAAATGCCCGCGCGATATTTCCGGCTCAATCTTTTTAAGATGGAAACGTGGCTCTGCTTTCATGGACTTTTCGAAACAGGATTTTAGTTTTTGCGAGTCTCGAGTCCCGAGGGACGAGTCCCGCGGATTTATTGCTAAGTAATAAATCCGCTCTTTATGGTCATAAACGATCACATTTCGGAAAAGACCGAAGTACGCCTCCAGGATTCCAAGTTCTTTTTTAGGACGGAAACTTACTTTGTCGCAAAGAGACGCCGTTTCATACCCAAGATATCCGACAAGCCCCCCAGTAAAGAATGGAGCTTGGGACTGGCTCCTTTTGTTCTTTAAAAGATGCCTGTCCCCTTTTTGTTTCAAAAGCCGGCGTAACTGCGGGAAAAGTTGGGCAGCGGGATAATTCCCCTTCTCTTCACCGGAAATGGTCAACCGGCCCTTCTCAAGAGAAACTTCTATCTCAGGATCCATCCCAATGTAAGAGTAAACTTGATCCGGGGGAGCGTACTGGGGGGAATCCAGGAAAAAACAAGCCGGGGAGCTTGCGTGGACTGCTTGAAAAACCTCCCAGGGAGTTTTGGAGGAATGGAAGGTTTCGAGATACGAACGCATTTTATCTTTTCACAATGGAGAAAGGGGACAGGCTTGGAGGGATTGCTTGTCCCCTTTTGTAAACGTTATTCTTTATGCGAATAAAAAACAAGCCCGGTAGCGAGCTTGGGATAGAAATAGGTCGACTTCTGAGGCATGCGCTCATTGACAGCGCCCATCTTTTCGAGCATTTCAACCTTGGGGGGCTGCAGGAGAAAAACAGCCTGCGCCTCGCCCTTTTGGAGCGGGGCTACGGCTCCGTCAACCGTGTGTTCGAACTTCAAAACCGCTTCCCATCGATCTTCCGTAAGCCCGAGCAGTTCAGCAAAAATCAGATGCGCAAGTACGTTCACATTCAAGTCGTACCAAATGTCGGGTTTGTCCTGGATCATCCGCTTTTTCGCCTTCTCTTTGTCGATCATCGTCAGAAGAAAACACCCTTCCTCGAGAACCATCCCGAAGATCCTTCCTTCCTGATCGTAAGAAGCCGTCATCTCTTTTAATTGGGCAAACAAGACTTCTTCCACTTTGAAATATTCTCCAAGCTTGCGAATGGCCTCACCGCCGCTCATGCCAAGCTTGGTCACAATCCGGTGCGTCGGCAGAACGATGAACCCCGGGTCATCAAAACTCACGAGCGCCATGTACATGTAATCGAAAGGAAAGAGCACAAGGTCTGACGAGTGCTGTTCTTCTCTTTGCTGTCTGGCATATTCCAGCGCGGTCTCATAACGGTGATGTCCGTCCGCAATATAGACTTTCTTGGACTGCAAGGCCTTGTGGAGCCTGGCGAGAATGTCCGGATCCTCGATCGCCCAAAGCGTGTGCACGATCCTGTCATCATCCTCAGCCTCGAATGCGGGACGGGAATTCATGGGATCCTGAATAATGCTCCGGATCTCGAACCCTTTGTCCTTATAAAGACCGAACACGGGAGAGAAATTTGTCCGCACGGTCCGGAGAAGTCTCATACGATCCTCTTTGGGGCCGCGAAGCGTCTTCTCATGAGGAACGATAATACCTTTTTCGAACGGCTCAAGCTGGACACGGCCAAGCAGCGCGAACCGGTTTTTTGTAGATTGAGTTACGGGATCTTTGAAGGTCTGCCGGTACACATAAAAACAGGGCTCCGGGTCTTGCATCAGAACGCCTTGCTTCTGCCACTCCTGGAATGTGTCGCGAGCTCGTGTGTAGGCGTTGTTCTGGTCTGTATCCGCGGGATCTTTTTTATTCAGGATAAGACGGATGCTATTAAACGGTGAATTCTCATAAAGCTTCTGTTGCTTCTCCGGAGAGATCACATCATAGGGCGGCGCCAGGACTTTAGAAATTTTGACGCGCTCGGCGTTATAGCGCCAGGCCTTAAACGGCTGAAAGTTGAGCTGCTTTGTTAAATTGCTGGAACCACGAGAGTCGTTCATAGGAACGGGATATTAACATAGCGCATGTTCTTTGACAAGAATATCAAAAAAACCCCTCGGGAAACGGGGAACGGGAAACGAAGAGTTTTTATCTTCCTACCGACAGGCAGACGTTCAGCGTTCCCCGTTAGCCGGTCCCCGGTTTTTGGTCTATTTCACTTTCGCTCCATCGGAAATGAGACGCTCAGGAACAACGAGGGTGAGGATTGTGTCATCGGAGGCGGCAAGAAGCATTCCCTGGGATTCCACGCCGCGAATCACGACGGGATCCAGATTATCGATCACGACGATCTTCTTCCCCTTCAGTTGCTCTTCGGTATAGTGGGCCCGGATCCCGGCCACGATCTGCTTGTGCACCTCACCCACCTTAATCCCCAGAACATAAAGCCGGTCCGCATTCGGATGCGGGGTCACGCTTTCGATTTCAGCCACCTTGATATCTAATTTCTGAAAATCCTCATACGAAGCCATTGAGATTACCTTTCTTTAAAGAGATTCGACAGTTTGTGATGCATAAACGGGCGGTCTCACTATCAATCAAAACAAATGAGATTGGGGCTGTCCTGGTTTCCTGATCAAAAAATCAATAGAAAGCCAAGGCCAACTACCTTTTTTGAAAAGAAAGAAAAATCTGGCGATATTCTAACATAAAATAATTTTAGACAAAGGGCAAACGAATCTTGGGGTTATCGGACGTATGAGGCGTAACCTTTGCTGCCAATAACGCTTAGAAACACCTTGTTTCGCTTGATTTTCGAGAGCTTGCTGCTATCATGTTCTGCCGTCTAAAAAATCCCATCGTCTTCATGCAAATCAAACGGGAGGAATCAATGGGTAAGATCAAGATCGCTATCGTGGGTGTCGGAAATTGTGCGGCGTCGCTTGTCCAAGGCCTTGAATACTATCGAGTGATCGCCAACCAAAAGCCTGGCAAAAACAAGCCCACTGAGTATCTCGGCCTCATGAACTATGACATGGGCGGCTATCTCCCCCATGAGATCGAGGTCGTGGCGGCTTTTGACATCGACAAGCGAAAAGTGGGCGAACGTCTGGATGTGGCGCTTGCTGCAAAGCCCAACTGCGTCTGGTCCATCGGCCCGATCGCTAAAAGCAAGATCAAGGTCGAAATGGGTAATATCCTGGACGGGTTTTCCGAACATATGGCCGGCTATAAAGATGACCGCACCTTCCTCCCCTCCGATAAGAAACCCTGTAATGTGGAAAAGGTCCTTAAGGAGAGCGGCGCGGAGATTCTCATCAATTACCTCCCGGTCGGCTCCCAAAAGGCCACAGAGTTCTACGCCGAAGCCTGCCTTAAAACGGGCATAAGCCTCATCAATTGCATGCCAGTTTTTATCGTCTCCAATCCGGCCTGGGCGAAACGCTTTGAGGCGAAGCGTATCCCCTGCGTCGGTGATGATATCAAGGCACAGATCGGCGCCACCGTTACGCACCGCACGCTTGCAAAACTTTTTATGGACCGCGGCGTCAAGATCGACCGCACGTACCAGCTGAACACCGGCGGAAACACCGACTTCCTCAACATGCTCAATCGTGCGCGTCTGGAATCAAAAAAGATTTCCAAGACCTCGGCGGTCCAGAGCCAACTCGATGTGCCTCTCGATGAGGATAATATCCACATCGGTCCTTCGGATTATGTTCCCTGGCAGAATGATAACAAGGTTTGCTACATGCGCATTGAAGGCCGCGGTTTCGGCGGTTTTCCCGTCACGGCTGAAATGCGTCTCTCTGTCGAGGACTCGCCCAATAGCGCAGGCTGTTCGATCGACGCGATCCGGGCCTGCAAGATCGCTCGGGACCGCAAGATTGGTGGACCACTCATCTCCATGTCGGCTTACACCATGAAGCATCCACCTAAACAAATCGTGGATTACGAAGCCAAGGAACTTGTCCGAAAATTCATCCAGGGCACCTGCCCCCGGTAATCCCGTTATATTCTTAAGGGACAGACCATCACTTAATGCCTGTCCTCCAAGAAGGAAACGATTCGCTGTATATTTTTTAAACAGGAGTAAACGGCCATGTCCCTACGCGAAACTCTCTATCCCAAAGTCGAACCGATTGCAAACGCCATCGTCTCTTCCCTAAAGGCGCAAGGCATTTCCCCGACTCAGCTGACGCTCGCGGGAGCTGCCTTGAGCTTCCTAACTGGGATCCTCTATGCGAAGGGATATCTTTTCCTGGGAGGTATCATGCTTTTCGTCGCCGGAGCAGCCGATCTGCTGGATGGGCTTCTGGCACGCACGACCGGAAAAACAAGCTCCTTCGGGGCTTTTCTCGATTCGGTCGTAGACCGCTACTCGGATTTTTTCGTGTTCGCGGGGTTGGCGACCTATTTCATCCGAAGCGGTGATATCTTCTGGTTCTTTGTTACGCTTGGCATCCTCCTCGGTTCTGTTGTGATCAGTTACACTAAGGCGCGAGCCGAAAACTTCATTAAGAATTGCGGTGTCGGCATATTCGGAAGATCGGAAAGGATCCTCCTTTTGATCGCAGGGACTCTTGTTTCGCCGCTTCTGAAATTCGTCCTCCTGGTTCTGCTTGTCGGCACGCACGCAACGGCCATTCAGCGAATCCTCCACACGAAAAAAATCCTCGCTGAAACTTCGCGAGATTAAATGGACCGCCCAGGTCTTAATTGCCGTCCAAATCTTTTTTTCTTTTTATTCATGGTGGCTTGGACGGCACTGATTATCTTTGTTTTTAGATTAAAGAGAATCAGGTGCCGCTTTGCGTCAATTGATAGTTATTGGGACCGCCCGACGCGTTCCATTTTTTGGGCCGTCCTCCTCTTCTCCCTTTTAGGTTTCAGTTCTTTCGTTTGGGCAGAAACAGCCCCGAACACAGAACTGGAAAGTATTCTCCAAAAGATCGAATCTCGTCATTACCGCTGGATTGCAATCCGCGCGGACGTACTTCTCTTTTTCGCAAAAGCCGGCGACCCAAACGCCTTGTGCGGCGGCGAACTTTTGTACCAACGTCTCGATGAGCGCATGTTCCTCACCTGCGTGGACGCCCGGCAGGAGCTAATGTTCGTGTTCCGCACGCTTGACCGCCGCTTTGACCTTTATCTCCCAGCTCAAAACACGGTCTATCACGGATCCATTTTTGATCTGGAGGATTCTCCGGACATTGAAAGCCATCTCAAGGCCCGCGATCTTTACCGGGCGCTCAAGCCGATGGCCGTAGACCCCCGTCGTACCAGGGTCGAACGGACCAATTCCGCGATCACAAGCCTGGACGTTTATGGCCGGAATGACAACGAAAGAATCTTGGAAAGAAAGTTATACCTGACACCTGAGGGCGATGTACGCGGGGAGCTCTTTTATAACTCTAAAGAACAACCGGTCACGGAGATCCAGCGCTATGATTTTCGTGAGTTTCGGGGTCAAGTCGGTTCCTACAAATCTATTGTTTTTCCAAAGAAGATCACGATCACGTCTCCCGAGACACAAAAAGGCAGTGCGATTTTTTTCACCCGGGTGAAAGCCCTGGACACGATCGATCCGCTGGAATTTATCCTGAGAGTCCCGCCTGGAACCAAAGAAGTTTTCCTGGATGAAAAAGACCCGCGATTTAACACGCGCCGGCTCAAACTTGGAGAAAAATTCGTTTCCCCTTCAACAAATTCTGAAAAGGACTCGAACGCTGGTCGTAGGGCAGGTTTAAACCTGCCCTACGAGGCGGAACATCCTCCAGCTATAAAAAATAAAGTTCCGGAAAAAGCCGCTTCACCAAAACCTTCGCCGGAAGTGAAATCAGCGCCAGAAAGCCCTCAGGACATACCAGCGAAAACTTCAACTAAGACAGCCACGCTTGATAGCGCGGATGCAGATCTCGCCATAGATGATAAACCTCCGTCCGCCTCATCTTCCGCATTAGACGCTCAAACCACCCTCGACCCTTCCGTAGACGCTTCGCTGGAAATGGGAAAACCATAGAACGCGGGAAATGTTTTTCACATCCGTGTTGGGCGGAACGAGCAGGGTCTACACTATTCTTCCGCTACAAAAACAACGGGAAACTTCGAGCGTATCCCGAATCTGATTCGGATCGCGGATTGAGGAAAAAAGAGCGAGCGGATGAAGCCGCTATTTTAAAAAATATTTCGCCACGGCATAAGAGATGGCCGAGATCGCTGCAGAACACGGGATCGTAATGATCCACGCCCACACGATATTCCCCGCAACACCCCACCGCACCGCGCTCATGCGTTTCAAGGAACCCACCCCCATGATGGCGCCGGTGATCGTATGCGTCGTACTGACCGGGATACCAAAAGCCGAAGCTATAAACAAGCTTGTGGCAGCTCCCGATTCCGCGCAAAAACCGTCCACAGGACGGAGCTTCGCGACTTTTTGACCCATGGTTTTCACGATACGCCACCCTCCGGACATCGTCCCAAGAGCAATCGCACTATGGCACGTGATCACGATCCAAAAAGGGATGTGGAATTCTTTACCAAGGAGCCCAGCGCTGAAAAGAAGGCTTGCGATAATCCCCATGGTCTTTTGGGCGTCATTCCCGCCATGGCCCAAGCTGTAGAGGGCTGCGGAAACAAGCTGGCCTTTTCTGAACCAGTGATCGACTCCGGCCGGCGAACTCTTCCGGGCCAGCCAGTGGACGATCACGCCATAAATGACGCCCAGAAAAAGTCCAACCACGGGTGAGATCAGAATGAAAGCAATTGTTTTGATGATCCCGCTCCACACCAGAGATCCTGTACCGGCTTTCACAAGCGCCGACCCGACCAACCCACCAATCAGCGCGTGAGAAGAACTGGTTGGGAGTCCAAAATACCAGGTAATGATATTCCACGCACAAGCACCCATCAACGCCCCAAAGATGATTTGGCTATCCACAATGTTGATATCAATGATTCCCTTCCCGATCGTGTTGGCCACATGAAGGCCAAAAAAGAGGAACGCGATAAAGTTGAAGAAAGCGGCCCAGAGCACCGCATGCTGCGGGGAAAGAACGCGGGTGGAAACAACCGTCGCAATCGAATTCGCGGAATCGTGGAACCCGTTCAGAAAGTCAAATGTAAGCGCCAGCAGGACAAGAAAAAGGATCCAAGCGGTCATGATGCTCCTTTACAAAAAAATCAGGCGTGTTTCACAAGAATAGATTCGACCACATGGACGACGTCCTCGCACACGTCCAGAACCGTTTCCGCGTCCTGATAGATATCCTTCCACTTGATCATCGCAACGGGATCTTTGGCGTATTTTTCAAAAAGTTCCCCGAGCATGTCGTCACGCATCCTGTCCCCGAGATTCTCAAGGTTGTTCACTTCGATACAGGCCTTAAGGACGTTCTTGCTGTTCTTCATGTCCCGAAGACCTTTGACAGCTTGAGAAACACCTTTGACGGACATTTCGATCACTCGGGCAAATTCCGTGAGATTTCGCTCCATGCTCAGAATCTTATAGACGCGGAGGCGTTTAGTGATGGTGTAAAGCATATCGACAATATCATCCATCTTTTTGGCCAAGTCGTGAATATCCTCCCGGTCGAAGGGCGTAATAAAAGTACTGTTAAGATGGTCTAAAATCTGACGGATCACTTCATCTCCGAGATGTTCGATCTCTTTCATGATCCCGACCTCAACTTCATCGACCTTGTAATCGGCCACCATTTTTACAAAATGAGTGGCAGCCTGGACAGCATAATCCGCCTGTTTGTCAAAATAATCGAAGAAACTGGTTTCTTTCGGAAGAAGGAATCCAAAGGGCATAATTTTCTCCTTTATTGGCTCAACAATTTTACAAGGACATCGGAAACCGTGCTCACCGGCTCCGCAGGTAGGCTATGGACAGCGCCCAGGAAACGGGATCATAGTACCGAGTCATGCCTTACTCGTAAAGCGAAAAAAGAACGCCCGCAGGGAACGCCCTCGGGCGCGGGATCAAGTTGTCTCGAAGTGGTGGCGGACTTCCTTGCCCTGCTTCAGGTAGATCGTGTCTTCGGCAATGTTGTTCGCGAGATCGGCGATACGTTCGAGGTTACGACTGATCATCACATAGCATAGAGCGCGGTGAACGGACGAAGGCTCCTTTTCCATAAGCGCAGCCATGTCCTGATAGATTCTATCATTGTAGTCATCGATCTTGTCGTCGCTTTGCAGGACCTTCCGCGCAAGCTCCACATTTTCGTTCATGAAACAATCAAGCGCATCCCGGACCATCTTCTGCGTGGCTCGCGCCATGTCCGCCATCGGAATATCCAGCTTGAGCGGCGGCTGACCGAAAAGATATTGGCTTTTTTCCGCAATATTGACCGCATGATCTCCCATCCGCTCAAGATCCGTATTGATCTTGAGGATCATCGTCAGAAGTCGGAGATCCCCGGCCATGGGTTGGACTAATGCAAACAGAGTATGACCTTTTTCATCGATCTCGATCTCAAGTGAGTTGATGGTCTCTTCATCCTCGAAGACGGATTTGACGCGATCCTCAGAGCGTTCTGAAAGAGCCTCAAATGATTTTTCGATCGCTCCTTCGACCAACAACCCCATCTGGAACAATTTTTGTTTGAGCGTCTTTAATTCCTCGGCAAAATGTCTTTCCATGAATCCTCCTAGGGTTTAGGGGATAGGCCATAGGGGATAGAAAAACCTGTTTCAAAACAAGAAACTTTTCTATACCCTAAACCCTATGCCCTAATCGTTTTTTAGCCGTATCTTCCGGTAATATATTCTTCTGTCTTCTTTTCTTTTGGATTTGTAAAAACCTGGCGAGTCTCACCATATTCCAACAACTTTCCAAGCAGCATGAAACCCGTCCGGTCAGAAACGCGCGCCGCCTGTTGCATATTATGAGTCACGATCAAGATCGTATATTGTTTTTTAAGCTCCGCCATGAGCTCTTCGACCTTCGAAGTCGCGACAGGATCCAGGGCCGAGCAAGGTTCGTCCATCAGTACAACCTCAGGCGTCACAGCCACAAGCCTCGCAATGCAGAGGCGCTGCTGCTGTTCCAGGGAGAGATTGAGCGCGGAATGGTCTAGTTTGTCCTTAAGGATATCCCACAACTCGACATGGCGCAGGGATTCTTCAACGATATCTTCGAGCTCGGCCTTATTTTTGCTTCCGTGTATCCGGGGTCCATACGCAACATTGTCAAAAACTGAGAGGGGAAAAGAATTGGGGCGCTGGAACACCATCCCGACCTTTTTCCGTAGCAGGACAAGATCCGTCCGGTTCCCATAAATGTTCTCGCCGTCGATCAGGACTTCTCCGGTGATCCGGATCCCATCGATTAGGTCGTTCATGCGATTCAGTGTTCTGAGAAACGTGGATTTCCCGCATCCCGAGGGTCCAATCAAAGCTGTGATCATTTTTTCTTTGATCTGGACATTGACATCGATCAAGGCCTGAAAATTTCCATAAAAAAGGCTGAGTCCTCTTGTCTCGATCTTGCTCATCGTATCACCCAAACCTTCCCGTCAGATAATCATTGGTCCGTTTATCTTTGGGCGCGGTAAAAATCCGGTTAGCTTCATCGATCTCGACGAGTTCACCCATCAGAAAAAAAGCGACCCGGTCTCCCACCCGCGCGGCTTGCTTTACGTTATTGGTCACAAGGATCTGGGTGTAACGACTTTTAAGTTCACGCATAGCATCTTCGACCTTCGCGGTAGAAATAGGATCCAGCCCCGAGCAGGGTTCGTCATACAAAATAACTTCCGGTTCCACCGCCAGCGTACGGGCGATACACAGACGCTGCTGTTGACCTCCGGAAAGTTTCATGGCTGAAGAGGACAGCCGGTCTTTGACCTCGTCCCATAAAAAACCTGCCTTGAGACTTTTTTCCACGATCTCCGCAAGCCTTTTCCTATCCTTGGTGCCGTGGCGCCTTGGACCATAAGCAACATTATCAAAGATCGACATAGGCAGCGGGATCGGGAGCGCAAAAACCATGGTCACTTTCTTGCGAACTTCTTCAGCGTCCATTTCGCGGTTGATCTCCTTCCCGTTCAAGTAGATCGAACCGCTCAGATGCGAAGACAGATCCAGATCGTTCAAGCGGTTGAGAGCCCTAAGAAAAGAAGTTTTGCCGCTGTTGGCGGGTCCGATGATGCCAAGAATCTCATGCTCTTTGACGGAAAGGCTCACGTTCTTGAGAGCGTGAACACCCCCATAATCGATACAGAGATTTTCAATAATGATCTTCTCTACCATTGTTTTTTGCTCCGGATATGAGAACGGACAATAATGGCAACAAGGTTTAGTAAAAAGACTATACCTACGAGCACTAGTGCCGTCCCGTATTGGATCTTGGGATTTACGTTCGGTACTTGCGTAGAGAGCACATAAAGATGATAAGGCAGTGCCATACACTGATCAAAAATTGATTTCGGAAGCCTCGGCAGATAAAACGCCGCGACCGTGAAAAGAATGGGGGCTGTTTCCCCCGCCGCGCGGCTGATCCCAAGAATGGTCCCCGTCAGGATCCCGGGAAGCGCATTGGGTAGGACCACGCAGCAAATGGTTTGCCATTTACTGACACCCAGTGCGAGACTCGCTTCACGGAACGAGCGTGGCACGCTTTGAAGTGCCTCCTTCGAAGAAGTGATGATAACCGGGAGGATCATGATGGCAAGCGTGAGTGCCCCCGCGATGATCGAGACGCCAAGCTTAAGATAGATCACAAAAAGTCCCATTCCGAAAAGCCCGTAAACAACCGAGGGCACGCCGGCGAGATTGACGATGGCGACTTCGATCATGCGGGTCAGAAAATTCTGACGTGCATATTCTACAAGATAGATCGCGGCCAAAACGCCCAGAGGCAACGCCACCACGATGGTGCCAGACACCAGATACAGAGTCCCCATAATAGCCGGAAAAATCCCTCCGGCGCGCATCCCCATGCGCGGCATAGCCGTTAGAAATTGCCAGTTGATCGCGGGAAGACCCTTCTGGATCAGAATCACAAAAATCACGATCACGGGGACGATCACAAGGATCGATGCGATCCCGAGGAACGTGAAGGCGATCTTTTGTTGGGTTTGTGTGGATATTTTTAAGTGCGACTTCGCGCGGATTTTCATTTTTGTTTCCGGTGAAGGGCCGCATCCGCGACAAGGTTAATGAAAAAAGTGATCACAAAAAGAACCAGTCCTAGCGCGAAAAGCGCGAAATAGTGTTCGCTCCCGCGCACCGTCTCGCCCATTTCGGCAGCGATGGTGGCAGTCATTGTTCTCACGGGCGCTAGGATCGTTTTGGGAATAACCGAAGCATTGCCTGTCAACATCATGACAGCCATAGTCTCACCAATGACGCGCCCGATCCCAAGCATAACTGCAGCCACGATCCCTGAGGAAGCCGCCGGAATAATAACCCGATAGATCGTTTGCCAATGAGTGGCCCCCAGCGCCAGGGAGCCTTCCTTGTAGATCCGTGGAACCGAACTGATCGCATCTTCCATAATGCTTACAATCGTGGGAATGGCCATAAACGCGAGCGCAAGAGCCCCCGTGAGCGCGGTGAGACCTGTCGGGAGATGAAACAGGTTTTTTACAACGGGTCCCAGCATGGTCATTCCGATAAAACCGATCACAATGCTCGGAATTGCGGCAAGAAGTTCGACGCCCGCTTTCAAAGTTTCGCGCATCCAGCGAGGCGCGATCTCCCCGATGAAGATCGCGCAGGCCATTCCAAGTGGTACAGAAATGATCGTCGCTCCGAGCGTCACGATCAGGGACCCGAGGAAAAGAGGCAATATCCCAAATTGGGGCGGCTCGGCGAGCGGGTTCCATAAAGTTCCGAAGAGAAAGTCTTGGATCGTAACGAATTTGAAAAGCGCAAGCCCGTCTTTGGCCAAAAAGAAAAAGATCAGAATGACAAAGAGGATACACGCAAAACCATTCAGGAGAATGGCTTTTTCAATGAAAAATTCCATGATTTTTCTCACAAATTGGTCCTTGTCATCCCGTAAATTGCCTGACTTCAACGCCGTTTCCCTCGCCCTTCGGGAGAGGGCCAGGGTGAGGGGGTAGAATTACTTCGTCCCCTCATCCTAACCTTCTCCCCTGGAGAGAAGGAAAATAATTGAAACTAGCACATCCTTATTAAGGGCTACTTCTCGCCCAACGGGACAAAGTCCATCGCGTCCACGATCTTCTGGCCTTTTCCGCTCAACACAAAATCAATGAACGCCTTGATCTCTCCCCTGGGTTTGAAGCCAGTATACATGTAGAGGAAACGCCAGATCGGATAGCTCTTATTCATCGCAGTCTCTTTGGAAGGCAGTACGAAGGCGTCTCCGTTTTTCTTCGCGACCGCGAGGGTTTTGACCTTCGCGGACACGTAACCAAGGCCGTCGTAACCAATGGCGCTTTCGCTTGTCGAGGTTTCATTAATGATCGCCTCCGAGGACGGCAACATCAAGACCGACGGCGCGAACTGCTCCGGACCCTTTTCATTTCCTTTCCTCAACACTTGCTCCAGGAAATACATGTGCGTTCCGGAATTCCGGTCGCGAGAGAGAACCAGGATCTTCTCGTTCTTTCCACCGACTTCGTTCCAGTTTGTGATTTTGCCAGTAAAAATACCGGAGAGTTGGTCGATCGTCAGTTCCTTGACGGAGTTCGCCGGGTTCACAATCACCGCGAGCGCGTCGACTGCCACTTTGAATTCTTCCGGATAGTACCCGCCCTTCTGCGCGTCATCGAGCTCCTTCTTCTTGATCTTGCGGCTCGAATTGGCGATATCGGTAGTCCCATTGATCAACGCCGCGATCCCGGTACCGGAACCACCGCCCGTCACCGCAATACTGACATTAGGTTTTTCCGTCATAAATTCCTCAGCCCACGCCTGACTCAAATTCACGATCGTGTCCGACCCTTTGATCTGGATCATCTTTTCCTTCGCATGGACTGGCAAGATCCCGACGCAAAAGATGCCGAATGCCATCATCATCCCTTTAAACAACCGCTTGGTCTGCATCTCAAACCCCCTCTTTTATAATGGGCTCTATTCTACAAGGGCCCGGTTCCGGTGGATGTAAAGTCGATGTAAAATCTTAAAACTTGTACGTCATATCGATTTGAAACCGGCGAACCGACTGGTCCACCTGCATACCGTTGGCCGTGGTATCCCTCTGAGTGATCGGCCGCACCAGGAAGCACGCGCCGTTCAAAGTCAGATAATCCGTAAGGTTATACCCCAACTTGATGACGCTCCCGGCCTTATCGGTGCCACCGTAGTTATAACCTCCAAAGTCGCTATCGTTAAAAGCGCCAACCACGGAGTTCGCGCCGATATACTTGTATTGATAGCTCCCCTGCCAATCTCTCTTTTTTACGAGTTTCCCGAGCGTAAGGCCCAACGACCAGGCATCCGCGCCGCCTTGCATCGAGTTATTTTGAGTTGCGGATGAAAACCCGGACGTATTGCTCATGTTACGCGCGAATTCCGCGAACGGCTTCACGGGAATCCCGTGAGGATAAAAATTAACCTCCTGATAGAAACTCAGAATATTAAAACCCTTTGCCGACAATTGGTTCGTATTGTAGGAAGGGTTGCCATTAGCCTGGCTCACGCTAGCAATTTGCCAATTGCTGTTATTATCATAATTTTGGTAGTTGTAGACTGAAATCGCTGAAAGTGCATCCACCGGTCTCTCCATCCCCGGAATATAAAAAACAGGATTCAAACCGGCCTGATACGCGAAAAGGTTTGCATCTTTGTTGGACGTAGCCGTGGAGGAATTGCCCGTTTCCATAAGAACGGACTGCATCGAAAGAAGGTAGGCCTTCAGATCGAAGTTCTCGGTATCCAGAAGCTTGAGATCGACCTTTTCATAGACCCCTTCCGGTTTCAGATCCCGGTCCCAAATCATATCGGTGGATCCTTTTTCAAAAGGATTGTTGAATTTCCCGGCAGTGACCTCGAACCCCGAGATTTCCATACCTGCGCCAAGACCTACCTTCGCCCATTCAGGCGTGTAAGTCGCGTAGGCCTTCTCAACCCAGATATTCTTAAAGTTGAAATCATTGGTCATGCTCTGATTAGTGGAAATAGGGTCCGTGTTATAACCATTGGTGGTTTTGTCACCGGTGGCCATTGAAAAACCGACCTTCATTTCAGGATTGAACGTTTTTTCAAATCCATAACGCAGACGGATCCGAAAGCGATTCCTGGCGTCCTGATAACCAGCCGTAGTCGACGTAGGATTAGAATTAGGATTTCCATGTAAACCAAATGCTTCGTACCTCAGACGGATGTCACCGCTGAGCTTGAGATCCTTGAGCCATTTGTTGGCGCCGCCGGTCGAATCACTCAAACGCTGGGTAAATTCCGCTTCACTCATCGGAGGAATGGCTTCCACACTGCTAGGAACCATGGCTATCTTTCCACCACCGCTCGTTTTGAGCGCCTGGAGCTCGGCTTTCTGCGCCATGACAATCGTCTGCAGCTCGTTCATCTGCTTCTGCATGTTCTGGACCAAGGCCATGAGTTCAGCATCACTCGCGAACACCGAGGACGTGAAAGTCAAAAAGCATACGACAAAAATGCTCGCCAATTTTGTGAAAGGGTAGTGTTTCATAAGCTTGTTTCTCCTCCAGTTGAATGGAATTCGTTTTGTTATCATGCTGGAAGTATAGAAAACTCTTGTCAGGTCCTCGTGATGGAAATGTAAAGAGTGTGTAAAGATTACCTTTGGAACTTCTGCGCCCCATCTTGTTATGGTAGAATGCCGCCGCTGAGACTTTATGGCAAATCAAACGATCCTCTTCATTGAAGACGAAAAGAACATTGCCGAGCTTGTAAAATACAACCTCGAGCAGGAAGGTTTTCGCGTCCTCATCGCAAGCAAAGGCCCCGCAGGTCTTGAAATGGCCCTTAAAGAAAGACCGGCGCTTGTGCTCCTCGACCTCATGCTTCCCGAAATGAGCGGCCTTGAGATTTGCCAAACCCTCAAGCAGAACGAAAAAACACGCCTAATCCCCATCATCATGCTTACAGCCAAAGGCACAGAATCTGACAAGGTTGTGGGTCTCGAACTCGGCGCCGATGATTACATCACGAAACCCTTCAGCCCCCGGGAGCTCGTAGCCCGCATCAAAGCCGTCCTTAGGCGCTCTCAAGGAAAGCCCGCGGAAGAGATCTTGAAGTCCGGAACGATTGAGCTGGATGTGACAAAGCACGAGCTGCGTTTAAAGGGGAAACCCGTGGAGATCACCGCTAAAGAGTTTGAACTCTTGGGCCTCCTCATGAATTCCAAGAGAAGAGTGCTCACCCGCGAGGTTCTTTTATCAAAGGTCTGGGGTTATGAGAATTTCATGAATATCGAAACACGCACCGTCGACATGCACATCGGACAATTACGGAAAAAGCTCGGAAAGGAAGCCGAACGGATCGTCACGGTCAAAAGTGTTGGCTACCGTTTCGACGGAGAGTAAAATGGAATTTCCAAAGTTCGGTTTTGCCAAACGTCTCCTCGTGCTGTACAGCATCACTTTCATCCTTGTCCTGCTTGTGACTGATTGGACACTTTCCCATTTCCTTCAAAAGCGGGACCTCCAAGAGCTCCAGAGGTCCCTGACCCGCCAATCCGTCCTTATCCGCGAACTGGCAATCCCCCTTTTAGGTGATCACAAACGCCTCCAAAAAGAGATTAAAACCATTGCCGCCGGAACAGATGTTCGTGTCACGATCGTTGACCCCGAGGGCGCGGTACTCGCCGATTCGAGCGAAAACCTGGAGCAACTTTCCAAAATGGAAAATCACGCGTTGCGACCCGAGGTTGCGGCAGCCCTGAAAAAAGAAGCGGGCATGAGCATCCGCTACAGTATGACCTTAGAAACCCGGATGCTTTATATTGCGGTCCCAATCCTGGAACGCGTAAAGGTCCTTGGCGTTGTGCGCACAGCGATGCCGATCACGCGGGTTGATGAGATCCTAGCCTCGGTCCGCCGACCCATTATGTTCACGGCACTCCTCGGCATCCTGATCGTCCTCATGGCCGGCATGTTCTTCAGCAACCATCTCACCAAGCGTATCCGCCGTATTACCTCTGTGGCCGAACGCTACGCCCGGGAAGACTGGTCCGAGAAGATCTTGATGGACGGCCGTGACGAACTCAAAATGCTCGCGGACACCATGAACCAAATGGCCGCAACCCTTCGTTCGAGGATCAAAGACCTTGAAAGCGAAAAAGGTAAGATCTCTGTCATTTTGAATCATATGAACGAAGGGGTGATCGCCGTTGACCGTCATAAACAGATCGTCATTATGAACCCCATGGCAGAAAAGATTTTTGGATATCTTGCTTCCGATATCCATGGCAAAAGCCTGATCGAGGTCACAAGGCATCCTCAAATCGAAAGGATTGTGGATCACGCTTTCAAGGAGCAGAAGACCACCTCTGAGGAGATCCAGATCTCTGGAGAAATAAGAAAGACTCTCCGCTTAAGTGTGGTGATCCTGAAGGAACACGCCCGTGACATCCAAGGCATCCTGGTCTTTCATGATATGACGGAACTCCGCCGTCTCGAAAATGTCCGCAAGGAATTCGTGACCCATGTTTCCCATGAGCTTCGCACGCCGCTGACCGCAATTAAAGGATTTGTCGAAACTCTTTTAGGCGGCGCTTTTAAAGACCCTCCCGCAGGCGAGCGGTTCCTGAAAATCATCGCGGAAGAAACCGATCGGCTGGGCCGTTTGGTGGAAGACATTTTAACGATCGGCGAAATCGAGCAAAAAATAGATTTCATGAAAAAAGACCGGATCGATCTTGCCTCCGAACTGTCCTTTGTCCTGGAACAATTCAAGGGCCGGGTCGAAAAGAATAAACTCATAGTCGAGAACCGCATTCCCGGGAAACCTCTGCTCGTCCCAGGCGACAAGGACAAGGTCCATCAGGTCTTTGTGAACCTCTTCGACAACGCAATCAAATTCAACAAACCGGAAGGCAAGATCGTTCTGTCAGCAGATCAAAAACCGGAGGGTATCACGATCACAGTCGAGGATACAGGGATCGGCATTCCCGAAGGAACCCAAGGCCGTATTTTTGAACGGTTCTTTCGTGTGGATAAAGCGCGTTCAAAGGAGCTTGGAGGAACGGGGCTGGGTCTGGCCATCGTTAAGCACATCATGGAAGCGCATGACGGCCACGCCTCCTGCCAAAGCACCCCCGGCCAGGGCTCCCGCTTTTCCGTTTTCTTTCCCGCTTGATTCTTTCCGAATATTTTTCTCACAAAGAATTATAAGTGAGGGCTTCCCAGCAAGTGCTTCCCGGAGGTTTTTACTTCTGGCTTTTCGTTGCGGGCTTCCCGGACAGAGGAACGCGTTCATGGACTTTCCCCTCAAACGGGCGGTAATGAGAAATGTGGGGTTCGCCAAGTTGCCAGGAAAAATAAACCTCCCGGCCCTCATGCTTGCCGAAGAATTCGACGCGGCCCTTTTCGATGTTCCGAAGAAGGCAGCCCATCGCAAAGATCGTTTCAACATCTTTGGCCAGGTCTTCGATTGCTCCTTCGAGCGCGTGAATACCGTCCTCCAGATCATCTTTCTCTTCCAAGACTCCGTTCGTTCGCTCGGCCGTGCAAACAAGCTCATGCATGAAAAGAAGATCGTGGGTACGGCTGTAGGCCTCTTTTTTGGTCCGGAGAAGTTTCAGGCGTTTTTCAAGCTCCGGCAATAAAGCGTCGGCTTCCTGGAGAGTAAAAATCCTTCTTTTTTTTCTGGTCACAGATTCATTCTCCTTACCGAATGAGAATACTCCCTCTTCTGCTTAAAATCAAACGCCAAGATCCAATTTCCAAGAACCCAGCTCCAAACAATTTCCAATAATCAATTTAAAAATCTCAAACAAAAGAAAAAACGTCCTTTTTTCTTTAGGTGATTGGAGCCTATCTGGTTCTTGGATCTTGTAATTTGGCTGTTCATAAAAAGGCTTCGCCTTTTTATGCGTTTCCTTCCGGGGGAGTATCCGTCCAAATAGCCGGCATAAGGCCCCCTCCTGTCGCCACATTGATTACGCTCTCATCGCTCAAACGAACAAAACCTCCGGCGTATTTTCCCCCAAAGGCTAGCATGTTGAAATTATATTTTTTGTAAATGTAGTCCAGCTTCTGGTTCACAACGTCAGGGACGGTCATCACCGGAACCGAAACCTGCTCCTGGATCACCCAATCCCCTTCCTTAAGTGCTTTGTCCACCACCGCGTTCCAGTCGCCGTCCGGCGTCTCCCGTCCGATGTGAACCTGGCGAGCGCCGTGGCTTGATCCCGAAGGTTTCAGAACAAGAGTGTCTTTCTCATCTTTAAGAAAATCGATCAGAAAGACCTTCCGGTGGCCATAGAAATCCTCAGCATCAGAAAGACAACGCGTCCACGGAAGGTGTTGACGCTTCATCTCGTTTTCGTTCTCTGTGAAAAAACGGTCGAACTCCGGGGTGGTCAAAAACGAGAAGATCGACTTGCTTGAGGCGAGCCTCGAACGCAAAGGGTTGACCACACAGACGGCCTTGTCCTTGTAAGCACGCAGCAGGTCCTGAACTTCATCAAGCCGTTCTAACAGCTCATCAAAGATTACGCGCCGGTAGACCAGGTGCACGCGAAAACCTTTGTGATAAAGTTTGCCGCCCTTGTACTGAAGTTCGCGTGGATCAGCGATCGTGGTCTTGTAACCCTTGGACTCGAAGTGGTTTTTCATGTGCTCAAATTCCGGGGCGGTCCTCGCATGCCGCCAGTCCACGATCGCGATCTGAGGTGTTTCATAGCCACCAAACTCTTCATAGACCGAAAGCAGCGTTGAAAGAATACTTTGAACGCGCTCACTGGCAACCAAATGATGTTCCTCGGCAAAGGGCCAGACCAGCTCTTCGGAAAGAAACGCAGACTCCAGTTGGTCGGTGTAAGCGGCGCCGGCCGGGGCATCGCAATTGAACTCCAAAAGCTTCAGACTCTCCCCCTCCAGAAGCGCGTCGAAACGGCTGAAGACGACATGCTGCGAATAGCCCGGATCGATCTTCACGAGCTCTTCGGCTTCGGAAGAGAGGCGAAAGTGGGACCTCATCTGAGCTTCCTCGAAGTAAAGACGCGCTGTCTTGTTAAGGATCTGGGAAAAAGAAGAGGCCGCGCGTTTCAGGAGATGCTGCTGCTTGGACGTGACAAAATAAGCTTTGTAGAAAGCCGGGACCGTGAAACGCCCGTACGCGAACGCGGGAGTTTTGAGTTTTTCCCTGAACTTGAAGATGGCAGAAACGGCCTGGGATTCTTTGGCCTTCAGGTATTGATCGTATGCGTAATCAAGATTCGCGGTCATGGTTCATCATGATAATGAGGCGCTTTAAGAAACGCAACCTGATTTGAAAATAAAGGGGACAGGCGGAATTATAAAATAATTCAGCCTTTCCCCTTCCAACTCACTTCCGGTCTTCGTGCGGGATGTAATACTGCTCCGCCGGACCGATGTATTCCGCGAGCGGGCGGACAAGGCGATTGTCCAGTTGCTGCTCAATGATATGTCCGCTCCAACCGGCAACACGACTTGCCGCAAAAACAGTCGTAAAAAAATCCGGCGGGAACCCGAGCACGTAAAGCACCGGAGCCGAGAAAAAGTCCACGTTGCAGGGGATCTTTTTCCGATCCATCATGACTTTCTCGACTTGTGCGGCGATCTCCATCCATTCCGTTTTCCCGGCTTTGACGCACAGGTCGTGGGCGATTTGACGGAATGCCTCGGCGCGCGGATCGCGGGTCTTATAGATCCGGTGCCCGAAACCCATGACTTTCTTTTTCTCATCCAAAAGTTTGTTCACATACGGGATGGCGTTCGCGGGCGCTCCAATTTCAAGGATCATCTCCATCGCATACTGGTTCGCCGCTCCATGGAGTTCTCCGGCTAAGGTCCCGACCGCGGAAGTGACCGCCGAATAAAGGTTCGAAAGCGTCCCGGTCGTCACACGCGCCGCAAAAGTCGAAGCATTGAGCCCGTGATCCGCCAAAAGGATCAGATACGCATCAAGCGCCTTCTCCATTTCCTGTGTTGGTTTCTTGCCGCTCATCATATAGAGGAAGTTGGCCGCGTGGGAAAGGCTCATGTCGGGCTGGATAGGCTCCTTGTCTTCACGAAGTCTGTAAAAAGCCGCGATAATGGTCGGAAAAACACCCGTCAGATGATAGGCTTTGCGCAGGGATTCTTCGGGGTTCACGATATGCGCCCGTGGGTCCAGGCTCCCCATGAGCGAACACATGGTTCGAAGAGCGCTCATGGGATGTGTGGTGGTGGGAATAAACCTCAAGACCTCTAGCGCACGCTCAGATAAAGTCCTTTGCGCTTTCAAAGTCTCCTTGAAAATTCTGAGCTCCTCAGCGTTGGGAAGTTTCGCATACCAGAGATGATATGTCACTTCCTCAAAGTGAGACTTCTCGACCAATTCACCAATCGGAATACCGCGATAAAGAAGCCGGCCATTCTCACCGTCCACATCGCTTAAGGATGTCTGGGCAGCCACGACCCCTTCCAGTCCCTTGATCAGTTTGGGCGCGCTCGAGGGTTCTTTTTTCATGTTCGGTATATTTTTTCATCTTCTTTAAAGAAATCCCGCAAAACGATGGCGCTATACCCAAGAACTTTTCAGGAACATTTATCAATCGCCAAAAAATCCTTCTCTGAAAAAAGGGGGGAGGATAATTTCAGAGTTGAATCTTTTTTTGCTTCTTAAGAAAAAAATCTTCGAGCTCCTGGATCGCGAGCTTCGCATCTTCCGAGACATCCAGAAACTGGACTCCCAGCTCGAAAATTTTTCCGTTTTTTATGACTTGGGGACATCGAACAACCTTTCCCCGTGCTGTGACTGGCTTTTCACAATTCGGAGGCAAAAAATAAAGTCGCAGGACCGCCCCTTCTTCGATCTCTTGCTCTGTGAAGAAAGCAAGCCCTCCGCGGCTGATATTTCGGATATTCTCCACCTGAAAAGTGACAACATTGGGCTCGGTCGCATGCTTCACAAGCGAAAAAATACGGAATCGCACGCTTTGCCGTCTTTCCTGTATAGGCTTGTTTTTTTCATTTTAAAATTCCTAAGTGGGCTGATCGGTGAACAAATGCCGGTATTATACTCATTGCGGGAAAAACGGAAACTGCTGTTTTGTTTTAAAAACTTCTGGGAAACGAGAAAGGGGTTGTGCGAATGCTTTTAGGGCCGTGTCTTTTTTTGCTTCTCAAGAAAAGAGGTTTCAAGCTCCCGGATCGCAAGTTTCGCATCTTCAGAAACATCCAAAAACTGGACCCCCATTTCAAAAGCTTTTGCATTTTTTGGGGACCGAAGACGCCGCACAATCTTTCCTCGTACTTCAACCGGTTTTTTGCGGTTCGGGGGCAAAAAATAAAACTGCAGGATCGCATCTTCTTTGATCTCCTGCTCTGTAAAAAAAGTGAGCCCCCCTCGACTGACATTCTGGATGTTCGCCACTTGAAAAGCAGCACCCCTGGACTCAGGCGCATATTTAACAAGCGAAAGAATGCGGAATCGCACGCTTTGGCGTCTTTCCAGCACAGGCTTATTCTTTTCCATTTTAGATTCCTTTGTTGGTCGATCGGTGAACGAACGACAACATTATACTCATTGCAAGAAAAACAGAAACCGTTGTTTTTTTCTAGATTGCTTTTCTGAAAGCAATCCTTAAGGTCAAAATTTTGGGACGAAAAATGGCGTCTTTTTTTTGTACTCGCGGTAGGCCTCTCCGAAGCGCGCTTCAAGCTCCTTTTCCTCGATCAGCTTGATCTCGAGGATCAAAAGGACCAGCAAGACGACGGCTGCGACCCAGGAACCCACCCGGTTGAAAAGCGAGGCCCAACCCGCCAGATAAAGAAAAAACCCGAGCATCATAGGGTTGCGGCAATACCGGTAAGGACCCGAGGGCAGGAATTCCTTGGTGGGCACCACAGGCACAGGCGTACCCTTCCCCTTCCAAAGCTGCCACAGAACGGCCCAAGCCACCCACGGAATACCGGCCACAAAAAAAAGAGCGCTCAAAAGGACCGCAGCCATATCCGGGAAGACAGCTCCCTGTCCCCCGAGCCCCAAAACCCAGACAAGCACCGGCCAACCCGCGATAAAAAGCGTCGCGCCAAGCACCGTTGCCACCGCGCGATAACTCGCGGAGTATTCCTTGCCCGCTCTCGTCACTAAATACCCGATCAGTTTATCGAACATACGCTCTGCCTCCTGATTATTTTTGTTTCTTCTTCCAATACTTGCAGCCTTTTTCCACCAGAGCTGGGGGAATATCCTTATTCGAACCTTTCCCATGGACCTCAAACCAGGTGCAAATGCCCAAAAAAGTATTATCGAAATCTCTGCGAAAACCACAGTCCCAGCAAGCGGTGCCCGTTTTTTTTATCGCCTCGGTCATTTTGTCTCCTCATTTAAGAATGAATCGAAACAGGGCGGGATCTCGGAGGTGAATTTCACAAGCTCTCCGGTCACGGGATGGCGGAATTCTAACCGGGACGCGTGCAAAAGAAGGCGTTCGGCCTTCACGACAGGCCGCATCTCCTCAAGCCATCCCTCGTGAATGTACCGCTCAAAAATCCGTGGATCAATATAGATCTTGTCTCCCACGATGGGATGTCCTAAAAAAGAAAGATGCGCGCGGATCTGATGCGTACGACCTGTTCGCGGCATCACCTTGAGAAGAGAGTATCCACCAGCGCTGCTTAAAACCTGATAATCCGTTTGCGCCTTTTCACCTGCAGGGTCGGATGCGCGAATATTATGACCGCTTTCGACATTCAGTCCCAGAGAATCCGAGATCGTTCCTTCGGAAGCTTTGGGCGTTCCGATCACCACCGCGTGATATTCTTTCGCTACCTGCCTGTTTTCAAAAAGGATCCCCAGCTTCCCGGCCATCTGGCTTGATTTCGCAACAAGCACAAGCCCGCTCGTCTCCGAATCAAGTCGGTTCACAATCCGAAGTCCCTCCGGACTCGGCCCCAAGTCCTTGATCAAAAGACTGAGCAGGTTCTTTTCCTTGAAGCGCCCCACAGCATGGACCGGAAGCGGCGCCGGCTTATCCACCACGAGAAAAAAATCGTCCTCGTGAAGAATCTTATATCCCGTTTCCACATAAAGCTCTTCTTCAGTGCGCATGGACTCACTTTCTTCCTTGTAATTCGAATGGGGTCCGTTCACCGGGCTTACCCCTCCCCGTTGGACGGCGTCCGGTTTACGGTTTACTGAATGATACCACGTACCACGGGGACGGCTACTTTTGGCTCAGCTTATGTACCTACCCACCAATGCCTTGCCTGTCCCTGCCTACCGCCACCCACAATTCCAAAATTCCGGGGACATTACTTAATTCTATCTATTCCCCCACCCGCCACAAAGTGCTCATGGGTAAACGGCTATTTCTGACGCAGTCAACGTGTCCCCAACGTACCCGGTACCGTTCTGCGAATATTCATCCCCACAACCCCCTCCTATTTTCTCTCGCTGCCGCTTTTATATCGGATACCGCTCGGAGTGCTTCTGATGTTTATCCCAGTTGTTGCGGTATTTCCTGGCGATGGTTTTATCCCTGACCACTAAAAGATTTTCGGCATTCTTGTCTTCCGCGGCATTGGTGAAGTTGAAGGAACCCGTCAATACGGTGATGCCATCAATGATCATGACCTTGTTGTGAGCGATCGAGTGCTTCGTATCGATCATAGCGGGAATGCCGGCATCTGCCAGCAAGTCGAGCTTGCTTCCTTTTCCATGCAGCTGGCTCTTGTCTAAAAGGACTTTTACCTTCACGCCACGTTTATGCGCGGCGATCAATGCCTCCGCGATAGGCTTTGACGTGAACGAATACGCCTGAACCAGAATTGATCTCTCAGCCTGGTCGAGATTCTTGACGATGGCTTCCGTGCAGCCGCCCTTAGGGGAAAAATAAACCTGCTCGTCAGTGGCTGTTTGCGTGGCTTGTAAACAGCTAGAAGGATAGGAGAAAACAATAAGCAGAACAGCTAAACAACCAACGATCTTACGCATGAGTCTCCGTTAATCGAATGGCACCGAATGGTAACCGGCACACTAACCTGCCGTTTCGCTGCAAAAGGAACGGTTCCATCCTCTGCCGTACTCTAAACCCTTCGAGAGGAGTTTCAAGAAATTTTTCCTCGGATCGGCTCTTCGCTGGAATTTGGTTGTGCCCATCAATATCTTGAGCTGTAACCGCTCCACTGCTGCCGACCTCACGTTTTTCGCTCTCTGCTATGCGCCGATCTCCTTTGATCTTTTTATAGCATTTCTATATTTACCTTAAAATCATATTTTGATTGATTTATATTAAACAATGTGATACGCTTGCATCATGAAAAAGAAAACCGAGCTAACCAAACCCGAACAGATCGTCGATGCCATCTACTTCATCCGCGGACAGCGCGTGATCCTGGACACGGACCTAGCGAAAATTTACGGCGTTAAAACCAAATCTTTAAACCTGGCGGTCAAGCGTAACGGTGCGAAATTCCCCGCCGATTTTATGTTCCATTTGACCCCGGAAGAAAACAAGACTTTGAGGTTTCAAATTGAAACCTCAAAAAAGACGCGGGGAGGAAGGCGTTATCTGCCTCACGCTTTCACCGAACATGGGGCGATCATGGCCGCGAACATCCTTAACAGTGAACGGGCCGTCGAGATGAGCGTATTCGTAGTCCGCGCTTTTGTGAAGATGCGAGCTGCATTATCAAGCGACAAGGGGCTTGCCGAAGAGCTGAAAAATCTGGAGAGGAAGTTGACCGGACGACTCGATGCTCACGAAATCGCAATCGTTGATGTTTTGCGCCTGATTATCATTAATTTAAAAACTGGAAATCAGTGCTGTCCTTGTCGACCATCCAGGAAAAGAATAAGCGCGACAAGGGCGGCGGCTCATAAAATTACTCGAGCCCCAACCCGTT
>MHFU01000025.1 GCA_001804345.1 Omnitrophica bacterium RIFOXYB12_FULL_50_7 | reverse complement strand
GCGACCACCCCGGCCAAACTACTGGCTTTGTGAATTTCCAGAGGACTGGAACCGTCAAAGAGCATATATTCGGCAAATCCCTTGTAGTGATCGTGCAATGTGTTCGATGTTGTATTCAATAAATAAGTTTCCAGAAAAGCAACCATGTTATCGCTTGAATTGGCGATCGAGGCGTCCCACATTACCTTGAAATCAACACCCTTTTGACTTACCAAATAATCAATAAAACGCGACGTGGCATAGTCGTGCACATTATCCGTCGTATTAAGAGGCGCTTTGAAGTAATCCAGATTCGGCTTGGCCATAGTACCAAGACCGCCCCAGGCAACCTTGTCGCCCGCGTAATCCGCCGTGGCCTCCATCCACCAGTGCCGTGCGACATATCCCTGTTGCGCCAAAGAAGAGAGCGTGTAGAAAAGGCTCTGTTGGAATGTATGGAATGCCTCATGGGCAGCGTCGTGACGCACCTGGTCCATAGATTCATAGTCGAACTTCAGGGTGATTTTGCCTGACAGGGTGCCCGTTTCGGACTCAATGGCACGGGGATCTATAGTAACGTCTATTCTTGGGGGATAAGGGATCGAGGAGGGTACGGTTCTTATCGAATCCCAGGCTTTACACTCTTCCTCGTGGGGTCGTGGATAGCCGTTCTTGTGATACTCGTCCCAGGCGTGGTCCAGATAAGTCCCGACCTCTTTGGCGAATTTCACCGGATCTTGCAGCTCTTTCGGAGCATTATTAGGCCCCACCGTGGGCCATTGGTTCTTGTCGTAAAAAACCCTGAAGTGCGCGCTCTCTTCCATCGAAGAAAGATCCGATCCCGCGGGAGGATTGACGGGAGGATTAGCGCCTCTTATATTTTCGTCTTCGACGGCTGTGACCCCACCGCTTAACTGCACCATAAAAAAAAGGACGGCGGCAATAAAAGCGATGGACTTAGCGACACTGCTCGGGCTCTGTTTCATGGATCGTTTACCTCTTGAGTTTTGATTGAACGAACTGAATTTTAAAATGGGATTGTTATTCTCCGCGCTGGGTCAATACATTCTAAAACTCAACACGCATCCCGTTGAAAATCGATGCTGCCCTTGGTTTTATTTGGGCCAGTCCTTAAAGGCCTCGGGGTTTTGCACAACGGCATTTTTCCCGTCTGGCAGCGAGATCGTGGCTCCGTTGACCAGCCGGCATTGCCCGCCGGAAAAGCTGAAAACACCGTTGGGACCTCCGCTGAAGGTGCCGGTCGATTCGTTTGTCTCCGTGGCGCCATTCAGCGACGCCGTGTCAGTTGTCTTTACGCTTACCCGGTCGTAGCCAGCCGCATATTCTCCCAAATTCCAGAAACTGATAACGATCGTCGTGGTAACGATATTTTTAAATTCCATATAACTCGCATCGGTATCGAATTTTGCGACAGCCGTCACCCTGGCCGGTGTGACTGCCTCGAGTATTTTTTCGTTCCCTTTCGGGACCGGAGCTTCCTCAGCTTCTTCTTTTTCTTCGCGGATTTCTTTTTTGGATTCTTTCTTCTTGGCTTTTTTACGCCTTTCTTTGGCGGCAGCCTCGTCCGCCGCGGCTTTTTCCTTATTTTTTTTATCCAGGAGCTCCTCGAGTTTTTTCATCTTCGATGAATCGCCCTTGTCCACCAGGGCATCGGCGACCTTTTGAGCGCCCTCCGGAGTCGCGCCCTTGGCGAGCAGGCGATCCTTCACGCTCTGCTTGAAATCCTCCGTCGTCTGTCCGGCCTTCTTATTTTCCTGATAGGTCCCGTACGCGTCTCCGATATTTTCCTTTGTCTGGTGAGCGACCTCGGCCGCGACACCCTTCTCCGTCATGCCGGTGGTGATCTCCTTGAGGTCCTGGCCGGTTTCTTTCACGAATGTTCCGGCTTTCTGAGCGCTCTCAACCATACCCTTACCGACTTCGACAGCCCGTTCCGCGGCCGTATCATCACCCACCGGGCCCTTTTCCACGATCTTCTCAGGGGCTTTGACACCCAACTCTTTGAACTTATCTTCCAGCGCGGACTCATCGCCTTTTGCCTTGGCATCCATGATTCGTGTTATTTCATCGCGGCTCACATGCGCTTCACGCAGTTTCTTTTCCGCCTGCAGGTCGTAGGCCGCTTCATTCTGCTTGTTGGCATTGGCGATCTGCTTTTGGGCCTCGGTCATGTCGGCATTTTTTTCCAAGCCCGTCTTGATCGCTCCATATTCGCCGGCAGTTACCGTATTCGCCACGCCTTCAAATACCTTGGTTGCCGCCCCTTTGTAGTCCCCTTTCTTAAGGTCTTCTTTGGTGTCCTGCGCCGTCGACCCAATATCAACGCCGATCATGACTGTTCCGGCAGCCTTCAGCGCCTTCGACGCAGTGCTTGGCGGCTCCACTCCAGAGCCTTTAACTTTGGGAGCTTCGGGTCCTTCGACCGGGGTAGTCTTGCCCTTGGGTTCCGGTGCAGATCCCGGGCCCTTTACCGTCTCGGGAGATGTGCCTGACGGCTTGAGTGTCTGGGCGGCTTGAGCCTGGCCGGAAGCCTTGCTAATGATGGACTCGGGCGTCTCACCCATTTTCGCAAGTTCTGCCCGCGCCTGCTCCGGAGAAATTTTCCCCGCGCCCGCGTCACGCACGATGTTCATCCCCTCCTCGACCTGCGAATGCACCTTGCCACCGGTGGCCTCGACACGCGACTTGGTAATTTTGTCGTACTGCTTCGACGCTTGCCGCATCTGCTCGGTCTCTTGCCTTACGGCTTCGACAGAATCGCCGGCCTTGGTGGCCTCGGCCGCCTTGTTTCTCGACAGGTTGCTCTTGTTCTCAATGGCATGCGTCAATTGCTCGGCATCGCTGAGCTTTTTCCCGGCATCCGGTTTTGCAGTCTTGGTGCCGAGGATCTTCTCCGGCTCATTGTAAGCCTCGGTGCTTTTCCCGTGCGTCACCTCAACCGCTTGCTTATGCGCGGCTGCGGCCGCGGCCTGTTCTGTGGTTACACCCGGAGCACGCTTCCCAAAAGTTTTTTCCCCTCCCGCGGCGTCATAGTAGGATTTCTCGACGACCTTCTGTGATTGGGCGGGAGGCACATCTTTACCCTTCACCCGCACCGTAACGTCCCAATCCTGACCGCTCTTGGGTTTGGCCGACGGGTCTTTGTAATTCGTCGGCTCGTAGATCTCGACATCTTTCTTTGTGATCGGTTTCTCATTCGGATGTGTCTTGTTCCATTCCTTGGCCATGTTCTCCCGGATGTTCTCTTTCGCTCCCGTCTTGATCTTCTCCGTCACCTGGTTGTGGGCCTCAATCAGATCGGTACGACCGGCCTGGTTGAGCTTCTGCACGGCCATAGGATCGGATTGCAGGTTCAGACCTGCCTTGCGGATCCGTTCGGGTTTTCCCGTCTTCACGGCGGCATCGAAGTCCGCGATCCGCTTAGCTGCTTCGGCTTGCGCGGTTTCCCACGCCGCCTGTTTGGCAGGATCAACATTCGTGTCCAAGGCAAGAGCGGCCCCTCCGCTTAACTGCGACGAGAAAAAAAGGACCGCTACGGTAAAAATCATTATTTTTGAAATTCTGTCCGGGCTCTGTTTCATAGATCGCTTCCCTCTCGAATTTGGATTGAACGAGCTGGATTTTAAAATAGGATGTTATTTTCCGCGCTTGGTCGCCTGCCATGTAAAAGTTAAGACCCAATCCTTTGTTTTCCAAGGAAGCGGTTTCGAGACGCTAAACTTACCGCGGGCCGTGCCTCCCGCCATAGTCCCATTGAGAGAAAAAGAAACCGGCGTCACCGTTGTAGGATAGACTTTTCCCGTTTTCAGGCTTCTTCCGGAATGCGTCCCTGTTGATAAAACGGCGGTAGTCACGGAAACCGTATTGCCGCTGCAGGAGAATGGCACTGCCTTTTTCGCGTCATAGACGTGACCATAAACATTCTCCGCATCGTTCTGTGGATCCATTCTCTGCATATATTCCAACGGCCCATACACACTCACTTTTCCATCGGCACCAAAAGTCAAGGTCATATCGAATTGAGCCTCTTCATCGCCGAATGTTCCCGTCCACACCCCGACGATCTCTGCCATTCCGGCCTTGGGGTCTTGCGGGATAGATTCTGGCGGCGTAGATTCTTGAGGGGGGACCGCAGGCGCCGCCGGTGCCTCCTCCACTTTTATGGTAATCGTATCTTGTAACCACTTATCACCCGTTGGACTCTTGATCTCGCTATTGTCCTCGTTCTTGACCTGTACAAGAATTCGCATCGCCCACTGTCCGGGCTTATCCACAACATACGAAAGATTTTCGTCTTTGGACCAGGCTATCTCATTATTATCGCGTGAAATAGTCCAGCTGTAGTGCGGAGCCAGGTGGCCCGCGGGTAGGTTGTATAACTTAGCAGCTAATTGAATCGTGTCGCCCGCCTTGGCCGTACTAGGCCGCGGATCGATTTCCACAAGGGGAGGCTGCGTCATGATGGTGATCGTATCTTCTAACCAATCATAACCCCCTTTGCCCTTGATCATGAGATTGTCCTTGCCCTTGGCCTTTACAAGAACTCGCACCGTCCACGTTCCGGGTTTATCAATAGTACAGGAAAGACTTTCCGCGTAAGACTCTTTCATTGCTTCTTGACCCTCATGGAGTACTTTCCATACGTAGCGCGCCTGGTAGCCCTCGGGCATGTTGTATAGCTTGACTGCCAATTGGACCTGCTCGCCCACCTTGACCGTACCGGGCGGCGGATCGATTTTCACGTAGGGCCGCGCGACATATTGGCCGACCACCTGCTCTCCGGCTTGTATCTGCTCGTCAGCATCTTTTTCAATAGCATCGATATCCGTAGTGCCCTTGGCCTCGCGACTTCCAACAGGCGGCACTCCCTGCCATTCATTGTCCCCATTAAGCCCGCCCTTCGCCACCTTGTCGCGAATCTCGTTCAGCATGACTTTGAAATTGCTTTGCAGTCCGGTCAGCGTTTGGCTCAGTTCCTTCAGGCGCTCCGCGCGATCCTGCGGTGTCAGGGAAGTATCGCTCCCGGTTTGACCGATCTTGTCGATTGTTTTGCGGATCCATTGGCCGTTTTCCTTGAGCGTGGCCCCCCAGGCCGGGGTCTCCTGCACCGAAACCTCCATCGGCACCCATTGGTTCATGTGAACGTATTCATGAATCACCGTCAGCGACCAGCCCGCAGCTTCTTTCTCGTTCGCCTCGCTTTCTTCAGAGCTATTATGGTTGATGATAGTGTCACTGAGCGCCAGACTCCGCCCGAGCCCCAAGATACCCGCGTTAATTTCGGCGTTGGCGCCTATCTTGGCGATATAAACCCTGCCGCTCTTGAAATCAGCGCGCAGTTTGTCGCCGACATCCTTGCGTCCCATCTTGTCCAGATAATCCGCCACCCTGTTGATAGCCGCGACATGATCGGGATTGGGTCCGTGGGTTTCGACCTGGTCACCGCTACCGACCGTGGGTGAATCAACCTCGAGGGAAAAAGCGGTACCGGCCATCAAGAACACAACAGGAACCATGAGCAGAATTAAAATCTTCCGCATGAAAGCGCAGAGATCGTAGGCCACGGGCTTCGGATTATATTTCATAAATGGGTTATCCCTTGAATTTGGATTGAATGAGCGCGAGGACCGGTTCGAAATTCTCTTTGGTGCAATAAAGGCCGATCGGCTTGTTGCCGAAGCTTCCGCGGACAAAAATATAGCGGATACCTTTGCGGACTTTGACCTTTTTAATTTTTTCCCATTCAACCGCGTTATCCTGTTCGGCTCTCGCGAGAAGTCCCGCTCCAGCTCCCGACAAGGAACCGGCAAGCACCCCGATCAATGTGGCCATGTCTGCCGCTTTCTTGGCTCCCGGTCCCGATGAAAAATAGATCCCCCGGGAAGTGATGACAAAAGAGGCCGCAAAACCCCCGCCGATGTCGATGACGATTCCGGTAATGAACCAAATCACCCCAAAAAAGGCAATAAGCCCCCCCGCAAGCAAAGCGGCGCCCTGGAAGTGCCCTGTGAAACTGAAACCGATCCCGAGAAGGATCGCCGGGATCCCGAAACAGGCAACAAAATTCCCCCACAGAACAGGGTTGAACAACATCTTGATACTATGATCCCATTTAAAAAGGACTTCCTCTTTCATGGGAACTGCGACGGGTTCGGACTTTGGGTTGTTATCCATTTTTCTCTCCATTTGTTAGACGTTAGCCAAGTGAACCGTAAGACCGGGAGCGATTATACTCCCAACACCTTCTTCTGATTAGGATTTATATCAAGGAATGAATCGATTTTAAGAGGCTGGAAACATCGCCCATCATTCCCACATTCCCCGCTTCTGCTCTTTTGCTTCGTCCTGTAACTTGGAGAATAGATCTTGAAACTTCACGTTCGGCGGGATGATCTTCATAAGGGCATAGCCTGACCTTATCATCGTGGCATTTAAAAACACCCGGAGCTGTCTTTCCTCAGTCTCCGGACTGAGCTCCGCATACCAGGCTTCGGGTATTTCCATATTAAGTTTTGGATCCAGGTAAAAATAAATATACGCCCACCGCCGGCCAGACTTGTCTTTCTCTCCGGCGTCATACTCCAGCACGACCTTTTCATTCTTGAGTAACTTGCGGAGGAACTTCGCAGCGTTCTTCCCGGCGGCTATGAGTGTCGCGGCATCCTTTCCCGTGTTCTTGATATCATCACGAAGCTTGACGTTCTTGGAAGATGCGGGGACATCGATCCCGATCAAACGGACCTTCTCGTCATTCGAGAGCTGGAGAGTTTCGCCGTCAATAACACTGGTAACAATCACAGGATCAGAAGCCTGGCAGAGACTAAACGGCGTGATAACGAAAAGAGCGAAAACTAACCCGCCTGCAGATGCTGCTTTTATCTTCATCCGTAAACCCCGGATCTGGCTTGTTAGGGACGGTTCTCTCGAGGAGAACCGTCCCTTAAAGTCTGATATTCGGATAGACGCTTATTTTTTGCAATCTTTCAGGAGAGAAATCACTGCATCCATCTGGGTAGAAATTTTTTGGAGCAACTCCAGCTGCTCTCGCGACATTCGGTCCTGCCCTTGTCTTTATTTCTTTTCTTGAATGGCTGACAAGGACTGCACTGATTACCCGTTAACTTTAAATGAATGAGAGAATCAGTGCTGCTTTTCCTGCATCTGCTTTGCTTCTCCTGCGATTTTTGCCATATCCCCGAGCTTGCTAAGATCGAACATTGCCCCTCCCCTGAATTGTTAATCGAGTCATTGATTCATAACCATCGGGTCCATCGATTCTGAAAATGGCGGCCGCTTTGGCGTTACGACTTCGGAAAGAGGAACTGCACCGCATACCGAACAGTCCAGTCCGCCTGGTACCTCGGCCGTTCCACATTATAAAAACCCTGAACGCTCATGTTCACCGGCAACTTTCCAAAATGGAGAAGTTTTCCGACACCGCCACCGATGGGAAGCGTCCACTTCTCGCCGTTCTTGGCCTCCCAATTCGCGGTCATGATCGGTGAAGTAAAAACGAACCAGCTTTTCGGAAGGTTATAGTTAATGAAAGGCTGCAAGGTCATATCGTTCACATCTTTTCGGTTACGGTTCCCGGCGTAGGACCAGAGATTATTGATGAGCGCCCCCGCAAGCCATTTGCCCTTGGAATAAACAACGACCCCAGTCGGACCGATCGACCATTTTTCAAGACCCAGCGTGCGGTCGGTCGCTGTCGGAAATTGAAACACAGGACCAACGCCCACCATGAGATCCCCGAAAGGCGGCGGCGTAAAGAAAAAGGAGCTCGTAAGGTCCCCCAATCCCCCGGTATTCTTCGGCCAAGGTTGGGCGATCACCGGAAGAATATTCCGGGTAATGAGCATCCACTTATGGGGCAATCCTATCGGATAAACCGGTTGAATATTACAAACGTACTGCATCTTGCCGTGCGGACCATATCCGAGATTGAAATTATTCTGAAACGGAACGCTCACCATATTCGCAACCGGGTTCTGCGCGGCTTTGATGAGAGCTTCGTTCTTCTGCTCCGTCGTCTGCGCGCTCTGCCCCACGACTTGAGCCGTAGCAGGATTGCCAGGTCTGTCAATTGTGGCGCGGGCGAGCGTCGGCAAAACAAGCAATCCTGTGAAAATCGCGAGCACACAAACAAAAGCAACCCATTTTCTTCGATTCATTTTACAGTCTCCACCCTGTCCACACCGGGTGTGGCCAGGGTTCAACAAAGGTTTAAAACACCCAGATCAGATTCGCCGTTCCGAGGATGCCCTTGAAACGGTCGACACCGTAATATTCGTAGTAACACTTCGTCGTAAGACTCAGCTTCTCTTTGATGATCCATCCGGTGAACTGCCCCCCGATGGCGTGGATCTGATAAAAAACATTCTTGTTTCTCGCAGCAGTACCGGTATCGGAAGAAATCTGCCACTGGTCATAGCCGCACAGTCCCACTTCAATACGGCTATTCAGATACTGGCTTAGCGCATACTCAAGCGTCATGCTTTGCCCGGGCTTGAGATCCTGGGAATACCTCTTGCTGTTCAAATTATAGGTACCGGTCACGATCAGCGCCCGAGCGCGCTTGTCGTCAAAATAGTAAGCACCAAACGCCTGGAACTGCTGCGTCCAGAACGCCATGCCGACATTCGCGGCACGCTTCTCGGAATACGATCCGGTCGGCGCGAAGAAACCATAGTTCACGCCCATATCATAACGTTTGCCACGCCAGTCAAGCATGAGCGGCTGTACCAACATATCCCCAAATCCATAATCATCACTTTTGAACTTGATCTCCTGATTGGCCGTCACGATGTGCGTGGTGTCGCCAACCTTGATCGTCCCGACTTCGCGCGCTCTGATCTTGGCCTTGAGACTCACGTACCCCAGGGACGGAGCAAGGAGCATCGCGTAGTCCGCGCCCATGAATTTCCATCCCGGAACCAAGAGAAGAAGAAGTTGCTCGGTCGTGAACATCATTGTCGTACTGATATCGGCAGACAGGTTCCCCGAAAGCGTTACAGGAACGGTTTGCCCTTGAACATTGATGTATCTTGTCTGTGTTTCGGACTTTGAAAAATTGGAGAGTTCCTTGCCATGGGCATCCCGCAGGCTGTTACTGCCATAGATGGGGTTGTAATAAATGGTATAAAAACCCTTGGGCGGCATAATGATGTCACGCATACCCAGAACACCGGGATAATAATGACCCAGCGTTCCGGCAAACACCACCGGAGCCATAACCAGAATAGCTCCGATGCTGAGAAAAAAGGTTTTAAATAGCGTTCGATCCCGCCGCTTCAAAGTCGTGGCCATTAATCGTTAGTTCCCTTGATCCCCTTGAGCAGGAGGAGGCGGCACAGCTTGATAGTAGACGCCACACGATCCAAAAAAGGGACGGTACCAAACGGAACCACATTGATAGGCCATAGTTCCGCTGACATTTTGCGCGACACATCCGGCAGGAAGCACCGTGATCTGTGCATG
>MHFU01000024.1 GCA_001804345.1 Omnitrophica bacterium RIFOXYB12_FULL_50_7 | reverse complement strand
GGGCCTCAAGATCGAGCTTCTCCCCCTGCCTCACCGTCGTTTGATAGACCTGGCTGCCCAGATGAGAGAACGCCTTGGCCATCTGATGCTCCAGGGTCGCTTTCTGGATCAAAAGCCTCGTAACATGGGCCGCCTCCCCTGTCTTTTCCGCCACAACCTTGGCATACTTTTTGACGGCCTCGAAGGACTCATTAATGATCTTTTCTGACTTTGCGTAGAACTCTTTTTTATCCATAGTCCACCTCGTTGGATTGCACTGAGCGGGTTCTAGAAACAGGCCTTTGCCGATCTGACGGCACTATGTTTTATCATATTTTTTGAAGATATCAAGCTCAAGATTTTGCAAAAAAACCTACGGAGACTTTAAAGAAACAGATCCCTCTCCCCTTTGCGAACACGTTCCAGAAATTGATAAAAGACCGGAAACCCCTGAGGATTTCGGATCCGGATCTCTTCGAGTTCTTTTTCAAGCACTCGGAGCCCGACTTCGCGCGTTGCGGGAGCGGCAAAATCATCCAGCCATTCCTGGAACGTCAATACAGCATTCAGTTTGCAGAACTTCCCTTCTTGGCCACTCCGCAAAAGGTCCATGATGCATTTCCCCGTCCGGCCGCAACGATACCCGGCTGTACAAAACGAGGTAATGTGTCCCATTTCCGCGAAATCATTGACCAACTCGTCGAGGCTTCGAGTATCTCCAAGCATAAACTGCTGGCGCTCGGTTTCCTGTCCCGTCCCCTCTTCGCTATAACTCCCAATCCCGATCTTAGTGGAAGCGTCGGTCTGGGTGATCCCGAGACCGATCGCATCACGCCGCATCTGGGCAGTCTCCCGCGCCGTAATGATCATCCCCGTGTAAGGAATGGCGAGACGGATCAAGAGAATGATCTTCCTGAAATCCTCGTCGGATACTTTATGGGGGGAATGTTCGGCGTATTCGGAGTTGAGTGCCGGCTCCATGCGCGGGAATGACACCGTATGCGGACCGATCCCCATTTTGGCTTCAAGATGGATCGCGTGATAAAGAAGTGCCATCACCTCAAAGCGCCAATCATAAAGCCCGAACAGGACACCGATCCCCACGTCATCGATCCCCGCCTCCATCGCGCGATGCATGGCATAAAGCCGCCAGCGATAATCGGATTTGAGCGTCCCTTTCGGATGAAGTTTCGCGTAAGTCTCATGATGATAGGTTTCCTGAAACACCTGATAGGTCCCAAGCCCGCCGTCCCGAAGGCGCACGAGTTCCTCGATCGACATCGGCGCGGCATTCACATTGATGCGACGGATATTGCCATAGCCGTGCTTGGTCGGCATCTTCACCTCATAAATCGTTTTCATGCTCTGGAGGATATAATCGATCCCCGTCACCGGATGCTCCCCGTAAACAGCAATAATGCGCTTGTGCCCGATCTTCCCGGTCAGAATCTCGGTCTCTTTACGGATCTCGTCCATCGAAAGAACGCGGCGCTTCGCTTTAAGATTCTCATGCCTGAATCCGCAATAGGCACAGTTATTGACGCAATAATTTCCCATATAAAGCGGCGCAAAAGTGACGATGCGGTTGTCATAGACTTTTTCCTTGATCTTGAGCGCCGCTTCCTGCATCTCCTGAAGTGCTTCCGGATCCTTCACACGGATAAGCACGGCAAGATCTTCAGGCGTCAGAACTTGAATCGCTAGCGACTTTTCCAGGATCTCCCGAACCTGCCCAAGGTTCGGCTCGCCCACCTCGTGGATTTTTTTCCAGATTTCACTATCTTGGATAAAATCCTGCCCGTTCTCAAGATAACGATCGATTTGATCTTTTTTGATTCTCTCGCGTGTCCAGGAAAGTGGGATAGTGTGGGGCGCCATGGTCATTTTCTTAAATCCCAAGAAAACGGATGGCCAGGCCGCAGAAGAGAATCGTGCCGCCGGCCATGGCATGCATATAGCGTTCGAAAAACTTGAGCGGGAGCCACTGGATCCCCCACCGGGTAAGGGCCACCAAGGTCATCATGGTCACGATGGTCACCCCCCCGAAGGTAGCGGCGACCCAAAAAACTCCGGCCAGGCTGCTCTTGGCCGCGGGATACATGATGAGCGGGATGAGCGGTTCACAGGGGCCAAACACAAAAATCGTAAAAAGGATCCAGGGCGTCAGATTCGGTTCTTCTTTGCGGGTATGAAGGTGCGCATGATCTTCCCGGTGGACGTGAACATGTTTGTGGACTTCTCCCTCGGCATGATCATGCAAGTGGACATGCGACTTATTCTGGACCGCTTTCTGGATCCCCCATACCATATAAAGAAGTCCGAACGTAATAAGTAACCACGCCGCGATCTCGCCACGTTGGGATTCGATAAACTCCAGTTTTCCAACAGCGATCCCGAACGCGATCCCAATCAAACCCAACACAACAGAGCTCAGGATATGCCCTACCCCGCAAAGAAACGTGATCCACATCGTTTTTGGAAACGACCAATTCCGGGCCTTGGAGATGACCGTAAAAGGAACATAGTGATCGGGTCCCACAAGCGTGTGGATGAATCCCAGAGAAGCGGCTGTCACGGTAAGAAGCCCCAAGCTGTGTTCCATAATCAAAACCTTCTCTATTTAGCCCCGAGATCCGTGGGCGAACGGCCCAAAGAACCGAGAAGCGCGATGGTTTCATCGATCTGCGTCTGGATCAATTCGCTCTTACCCGCCCGATCCGGATAGAGGGCATACTTCTCGCGATATTGGCGAGGAGTGACATTGAGCATAACAGAATTTCCACCGGCAAGGAGTCCCTTGCGCCGGGCTTCTTTACTAAGAGTTTCAAAAGCGGTGGTGATCAACACGCGAGCCTCCGTCGGCTCGACAAGCCTCGCACCCGCAATCACTTTGAGCATTTCACTTTCGTTCACCGGTTTAAAACCGGCCAGCGGCGTCCCAGGACTTGGAAGAAAGGGGCCGAAGCTGAACATCTCCGCATGAAGCTCCCGGGCTAGATAAATATCATTCACAATATCTTCGAGCGTCTGACCGGGCAATCCAACAAGCCCACCCGTAATGATGAGATAACCCATCTCATAAGCTTTCCGGAGATGCTCAAGACGTGTTGCAAGCGTCTGGCCCGGATGCAGCTTTGCATAAAGCTCCGGATTGGACGTCTCAAAACGCATGAGAAATCCACGAGCACCCGCGTCATAAAGCCGTTTGAGATTATCAATACCGATTTCCCCAAAACTGATGAAGATAAGCGCCGGGAACTCACGTCCGATCGTCCGGATGATCTCTTCAAGCTCTTCCACAGAATGACCCGGGTCTTCCCCACTTTGGAGGACCAGCGCCTTGAACCCGTAGCGTTTAACCGCCTCTTGGACCGCCGCCAGAATTTCTTCTTGGGTCATCCGGTACCGTGGCAGGGCTTTATGGTGGAGCGAAATGCCGCAGTAATGACAGCCTTGCTTGCAATGATTCGATATCTCGAGAATGCCGTGCACGCAGCAGGCGTTCTTCAGGTATTTTTGACGGAGAAAATTCGCTGTCTTGAAAACAAGGTCGAGGTGCGTCGGATCCTCAGAACGAAGAAGCTGAAGAAGCTCTTCTTTTGCGGGCGGCTTTCCTTCCATGGCCCGGTCAAGGATCCGGACCGTCTCCGCGCCAATCCCCTTCGTCTCGAGATCCAGCCTGGAAAGCCGGAGATCCACTTCCTGGAGTTCAAAAAACGTCTCTTTCCAAACGGCCAGGATCTCTTCAGCCTCCGGCGCGGGGATCTTCTCGATCACGTAACCGCCTTGCGCGTAAATATAATCCCCGACCGTGAGACCGTCGATCTCGTTATGTGCCTTGCGTTCTTCCCCGAAGTAATCGACAAGGACAGTCTTTTCCAGGATTTCTTTCACCCTTCCGGGAATGGCGTAGCACATGATGGGTCTTACTCAACGTCAAAGGAAACGAGGCGGAGCTCGCGGGTCGGACTTTTTTCGATCTCAAGTGCCGCGCCCTCTAGGATCGTCCCTTTGCCGTGCGATTCGAAAAAATAACGGAGAATGTCTTCGTTAATCTCGGTAAACGTTCCCATCCGGAGATAAACCCTGGTAACGCGGACAGCTTTGTTTTCCTTGGCGCGCTTCAGGATATCTTCAAAAATGTCTTTGATGACGTGCATTTCGTGCATAATTTCTCTCTCTTACCCCTTTTTGTAAAAGAGGGGCCTTTAAATCTCTAACGGGGTAACCCCCTTAAAGATGATTTTATTGTTTCAATAATCTCATCCGCCGCTGCTTGCACTTCCGGCGTAAGCCCTTCACCCAACGACACAGTTTTGGGCTGGATCCCAAGGAAAACGACCTTGGCACCGGTATCGTCCTTGATCAACCTCGAAATAACATTCATCGGCACCCTGTGGGTCGTAAGCGTCGTCTCGGGGATCGCTTCCTCCGGGATCACCCTCACCTCCCCTGGCCGGCCACCGAAATCCGCAGCATCCAAGATGATGATCCGTGAAGGTTTGTGCCCAACAACTTCATCGATGATATTTTCAGGGGTATGTCCTGCGTTCACGATGCGAACCGGCAAGACCACCAGACGAGAAGCAAGATAAGGCCCCACACCGTCATCACTGCGGAATAAATTGCCAACCGTAAGGAATAGCGGAGCGCCGGAACCGGAATTCAGGACTGCGAGAACGTCACCGGTTAACAAATTTGACATTCAGAAAGTGCGCGGAACAGGAAATGCAGGGATCGTAAGCGCGGACAAGCATTTCCAAAGCCAGCGTGATCTCCTCATCGGTTTTGTCGAGGATCTCGGGCACAAGCTTTTTCATGTCATACTCGATATTATTGAGGTTCTGACCTGTCGGAATAATGCAATTTGCATTCACGATCACGCCCTTGGCGTCGACTTCGTAATCGTGAAAGAGGATCCCCCGCGGCACTTCCACGGCACCCACGCCGTTCCCCGCGTGAACTTTGACCGCATTATTTTCATTGAGCCCCACCACCACCGCCTCTTTAGGGTCAATCCCCTTCTTTTGAAAATCCTCCAAGATCCGGATCGCGTCTTCGAGACAGTGAACGCTCTCGATCAGCTGGGCCGCGGTATTGAGATAAGGGTTCTTCACGATCGGTTTCATCCCGATCGCGTCCGCCACCGCCTTGGCCTTGGGATGAAGCTTCGCGGCATTCAGATTGAACCGAGCCAGCGCGCCCACCATATAGGATTCGCGGTTCGCCTTGCAGAACTTCGCCGAAGAATGCTCCACCATGAATTCGTTTGTCACCTGTCTATAATCTTTTTTCTTCCAGCGCTTACCGTCCGTGGAGCCTATGTCGCCTTCGAGGAACGGATATTCGTCCGTATCGTTCACAAGCGCGATATATTCGGTCTCGCGCTCAAACTGCGGGAATTTGAGCGACGCGGCCAGCTTCACGGTCTCATCCATGTCCGGACGCATCTTGGTGAGAATATCGAGCATGGCATCCAGGGCCTTCACGTCCGGAAGTTTCGTGAACCCGCCGACGATCGAAGAGATCGGATGAACGTGGCGCCCCACAAGAATGTCACAGACATCATTACACCATTTCTTCATCCGAAGCGCGCGGCGAACGACTTCATTATGACTCGAAATAAGCGGGACAAAGCTTTTTACGCCGAGAAGGTCCGGGGCCACCAGAAGATAGATATGAAGGATATGGCTGTCGAGCGTCTCCATATGAAGAAGAAATTTCCGGAGCTCCGTGGTCTGTTTGGAAGGCTTGAATCCAATGGCATCCTCGGCCGCCTGGATGGACGCCAAGGTATGACCGCAGGAACATATCCCGCAGATCCGGCTCGTGATATGTTGCGCCTCGAAGATCGAACGTCCGCGGAGCATGCCTTCGAAGAAACGCGGAGACTCGATGACGTCGAGCTCGCATTTTTCGAGCACGCCGTCGCGAACATTGACGACGATATTGCCGTGGCCCTCGACGCGGGTCAGATACTCAACATTAACATTAACATTTCTTCCCATGATCCTCTTCCTTTTTGTCGAATTCCCGGGCCTTGTTATACATGTTCATTTTGTTTTCCACCCACTCGATCGGGATGTCGTGCTTGGCAAGAATATCTTTCGCGCCATTCTCGGCCGGATTAGTCACCATCCCGCGGCACCCATAGCAGACGTTGTTATTATTGACGCACCAGGAATTGCACCCCGCCTTGGTCACAGGCCCGAGGCAGGTCAGCCCCTTGTCGTACATACATTCATTTTCGTTCAGCTTGCATTCCACGCAAACCGCATGGTCAGGAACTTTATAAGGAATGCCCGCGAGCGCGCATTTCAGGACTTTGACGAACTCCGGCAAATACACCGGGCATCCGTTTACAGAATAATCCACGGGAACAACCTGATGCACGGCCCGGGTCGGGATCGTCTCAAAATATTTGGCAGCCTTCTGATAAACGTAATTGCGGATATCATCAAGCTCAAAATTATTCTTCATGCCGTTCACGCCACCGGTCGTGGCGCAGGATCCGTAGGCAATCAGAACCTTGGCCTTCGCGCGGATCTTCTTGATGCGCTCCACATCATGAGAGGTTGTAATGCTTCCCTCGATAACGGCAACGTCATACTCGCCTTTCTCGGACATGACTTCCCGGAATTCCACCACATCAATCGCGCCGAGAACCGCAAGAAGGTCTTCTCCCATATTCGCAACCTGGAGTTGACACCCTTCGCAGGAAGAAAAATCAAAAAAAGCAACGCGCGGATTTCCCATGATCAGATCGCCTCGTAAAAATTACGGATTTCTTTGAAAGTAAAAACGGGCCCGTCCTGACAACAGTAATACTGCGCGATCTGGCAGTGACCGCATTTCCCAACACCGCACTTCATGTGTCGTTCCATTGAAACGATGATCTGATCTTCCGGGATCTTTTTTTTCAGGAGTTCCTGAATCACGAATTTATACATGATCGGAGGACCGACCACGACCGCGTAAGTCTTTTGGGGATCGATCTGCAAAGGGGAAATGAGTTTTGTGATCAGCCCCACCTTCCCCTGCCAACCCGGACCAACGCGGTCCACGGTCATATCCGTAAAAACATCCCGTTTTTGACCCCAGGCATCGAATTCGTCCTTAAAAAGGATCATCTCCGGTGATTTGTAACCCACCAGGATATTAACCTCGCCAAAACGGTCGCGATTATCAAGAACGTATGTGATAAGTGAACGAAGAGGGATGGTACCGCAACCGCCGCCGATCATCAAAAGGTTCTTTCCCTCAAGCACCCTAGTCGGAAAACCGCGGCCATAAGGACCGCGAATACCCACAACGTCCCCCGCCCCCAGCTGATGGAGCGCGCTCGTGACCCCGCCGGCACGCCGGATCACCAGTTCGAAAGCGCCTTTTTTCCACGGAGAAGATGAAACCGAGATAGGGACTTCCCCGGCGCCCGGGACCGAAATCATCACGAATTGACCGGGCTCATGCCCGAGGTCTTCGCGGCCAGGAAGTTCGATCTCAAAATACTTTTCAAGTCCGGTCAACTGCTTCGCCCGGAGGATCTTGCCGGCCTTGACAACGTAAGGAGATTCGAGGACGGAGTTCGCGCTCATTTTACGGCCCCCGCCAATTCATTGATCGTTTCCTTGAGATTGATCTTCGCCATGCAGGTCCGGCTGCAGCGGCCGCACCCCGTACACGCATAGACGCTAAATTTTCCAACGGGATAAGTGAATTTACGCATAAAGCGATGCCGCTGACGCTGACCCCGATTGTGCCTGAAACTCTCCCCCCCGGCGACCTTGGCGAATTCTTCATTTTGACAGCTATCCCAAATGCGGGTGCGGCAACCCGTCTTCAAGTTCAGGTCCAGTTCATCTTTGATATCAAAGCAGTAACATGTCGGACAGACATTGGTACAATTCCCGCAGGCAACGCAACGACCACCGAGATTCTCCCAAACATCGCTTTGGACGGATCTTTCAAAAACGCCCCTCAGATCTTCACGCTTCACATTCACTTCATCTTTAAAGATCATCTCCTTCTTTTTCCGGATATCCTCCAACTCTTTCTTATGCGCGGCGTCTGGCTTTAAGAAAATACCGGCCTCCTTCACGATCTTCTCGCCGGCCGCAGAGCCCCCATGCACCATAAACACATCCTTGAGTTCCGTCAAAAACAGGTCATATCCCCCATTCGGCAAGTGATTCTTCATGACCCGACAACTGGCATATTCGTCACAATAATCATTACACTCAAGCCCGATAACAACGATCTTCTGCTTGTGGACAGCATAATTGACATCCCGAGGAACAACATCCATGACGGTATTGAGGAATTGGATCCCCGCAAGATCGCAGGTATGCACCCCGAAAAGCACCACTTCCCCATTCGCCTCCACAACCGGATTCCATTGATGGATCTCGCGGTTGAATTCCTGGATCTTTTCGCACTGAGGCATGAAATATTTTTTGGGAGGCAAAATCGTAGGAATGGATTGAATGCTAATCTGAGCGGCTGAAGTCACTTCCGCAAATACAAAATTTTTGACCCCACGACTAACCGGAGCCACGACTTTCCTGGAACGAGACAATTGCCTGATAAAACGATCCAGATCTGATTTTTTTAGAACGTAGAAAGATTCCATAAAAAACACCTTTGAGCTTTAAAAACAACCATCATTTCGGCGAATCACAAAAAAGAGATAAAAACTCGATCGTGAAATCGATATTACGGACCTGCACCTTGGCCGGTACGCTAACCGGACACGACGCGAAATTAACGATCTTCTGCAATCCGGAGAGGACCATGTAATCCGCCACTTCCTGGCAACTCTCCTTCGGCACCGCAATGATCCCTATATCCCCGCGCAGTCGCTTGACAATTTCAGGGGCCCGATCCACGGAATAAACCTTCACGCCACCGATCTTTTTTCCGATCTTTAATCGTGACACATCGAAAGCCGCGACCACTTTGATCTTGTTCTGTAAAAACCCGGGGTACCGTAATATCGCAGAGCCAAGATTTCCCACTCCGAACAGCACCACCCGGACCTTACGGTCCTGAAGCAGATAATTCTGGAGCGTCCGTTTCAATTCGCCCGTCCGGTAACCGATCCGCGGTTTTCCGATCTTTCTAAAATTCGATATGTCTTTCCGTATCTGAACATCCGAAAGCCCCGTAATGTCCGCGAGCTGCCGCGACGAGACCAGATATCGCTTCTCCTTGGCCAGAACCTCCAGCGTCCGGATATAGAGTAAGACCCTGGTAATCACTTTCCGAGGAATTTTCATCATATCGGCATTCGTGAAATTACGAACGATTGGAATAGTATCACTCACGACCCCAACTGGCAAGAAAAAAATGAAAGTAATTGTGACAACCGGAACGATTCAAAAGGGTTTCTCAAAAAAAACTCCGCCGGAAGATTAACCTACGAAAAGCTCGGGCCGGAAAAACGTGGGAACGAAAGGCGCACCACCGTTCCCCTGCCGAGTACGGACTCCACCCCAATCTTGCCCTGATGCATCTCCACGATCTGCTTCGTGATAGATAAGCCTAACCCCGTTCCTTTTCTCTCCCGGCTCCTGGCATTGCTCGCGCGGTAGAATTCCTCAAAAATATGCGGCAGGTCCTCAGCGGGAACACCGATCCCCGTGTCTTCGATCCGGACGGATATCAAATCGTCTGACGCGGTGACTTCAAAAACGATCTTTCCCTCCGCGGGTGTGTACTTCAAGGAATTCTTTAGCAGGTTCATCAAAGCTTCTTCCAGATAGACCCTAACCCCCGAGATCATGATAGGAGCCGCGGCAATCCTGGATTCGAACGAAAGCTGCTTGTTTGCGGTCAATTCGATCATTTGGGCTGAGATCCCGCGTGCAAGCTCCGTAAAAGAAAGAGATTCCATTTTGAGCTGCTGGGTTAGCTTGAGTTTTGTAATATCCAAAAGAGCGTCAATGTAAACGATAAGCTGCAGGCTTCGTACCCGGGCACGCTGCAGAAGATCCTTTTGAGCGCTTCCGAGAGGGCCCGTGATCTCCATCGTGACCGGCTCGATACAGCTCTGGATCGCCGCGAGGTCCTGGCGAATATCATGGGTCACACGCAAAACGTATTCGCTCTTAATGTGGTCTTTCTCTCTCAAAAGCTTGTTGACCCCCTCCAGGCTTTTCTCCCTTTCACGCAACTGGGCAGAAATAGAGGTCGCCAGGAAAACAGTGATATAGAGCGTACTGACAAAAACAAACGACATGCCCGCCA
>MHFU01000023.1:25432-26300 GCA_001804345.1 Omnitrophica bacterium RIFOXYB12_FULL_50_7 | reverse complement strand
CAGAAATCCGGCCTAGTTAGGATGGGAATTGGCAAGTGCGACCGTGTTGAGATGGTGGTGATCCATAAGGGGGGCGAATGGCGTCTCCGGTTTGTTGGGTATGATAAGAGACAAAAGAAGGGCGAAAAGGAATGGATTGTGACAGCGGGTGGGTTAGTGGAGGTATTGACGAATGAGGATAGAACGCATCTTGAAACAGTTCGGGAAACGGAAAAGATGCGTGATGAACTATATGCCCGCACATATGATTTCGAAGAAACCCTGGATATTACGTCGTTACTAGGTGCATATGTTGGAACCGGACAACTTCCAAAAACTTTTCTGCTTCCCGGCGGGAAAGAATCCGGAAGAGTGGTAGCGATTGGTATCGGTCAAAAGTGTGATCAAGTTAAGATGGTGGTGATTCGAGAGAAGAATGAATGGCGTCTACGGTTTATTGGGTACAAGGGAGGCGAAAAGAAGCGCGAAAAAGAATGGGTTGTGGCGGCGGAAAGATTGCAGGAATTTTTAACGACGAAAGATAGGGAGCAACTTGAAGCAGTTCGGGAAACGGAAAAGATGCGTGATGCGCTCTATGCCCGCACGTATGATTTCGAAGAAACCCTGGATATTACGCCGCTACTAAGTGCAAGTGATTTGAGAGAAGGAGCCCTCCCAAAGGCTTTTCTGCTTCCAAACGGTCAGAAATCCGGCCTAGTTAGGCTGGGAATTGGCAAGTGCGACCGTGTTGAGATGGTGGTGATTCGTGAGAAGGGTGAATGGCGTCTCCGGTTTTTTGGATATGAGAAGGGACAAAAGAAGGATGGAAAAGAATTGGTTGTGACTCCTGATGGGTTAGAGGAGGTATTGACAACTGACGATAAAGCGC
>MHFU01000023.1:21296-25383 GCA_001804345.1 Omnitrophica bacterium RIFOXYB12_FULL_50_7 | reverse complement strand
GGTCAGAAATCCGGCCTAGTTAGGATGGGAATTGGCAAGTGCGACCGTGTTGAGATGGTGGTGATCCATAAGGGGGGCGAATGGCGTCTCCGGTTTATTGGGTACGAGGGAGGCGAAAAGAAGAGCGAAAAAGAATGGGTTGTAACAGAAACCGGGCTTGAAGAATTTTCTTCTGATGCTCAGATCGATGAGATGATCGAGAGTTTTAATATTGCCAATATCGTTGCTGAATTGGCAGACCATCCGGAAACGATGGTGGCAGCACTCATGCTTACAACGAACATTCCGCCGGATATGATCCGTAAAATTGCCGCAAGAGCGTTCAGGGGGTTGCATGAAAAAACGCGGCAACCGGATCGCTCAAAATATAAGGTTTTAACCCACCAGGTTGAACTTGCCGACTTTCCTCAAAAGACTGAGGAAGTGACCCTGATGCTTAAAGGTAAAGTGGCTGGAAATTTTACGCATGTGGCTGTTCATCGTGGTGATTACGTAAGGCTTGTCCCCGTTGGAGTGGACGGTGCTTTTAAATTTCGCGTGATGCTCGAGAGGGGAAAGGGAGCTTCGTTTGAGCTTTATGGTGTTAATGACGAGGAAAAAGTTATTGGAACGCCGGTTTCAATCGAGATCCACCAGACGAGTAAGCCCAAAAACACGGATGAGATTCTTACCGAACTTTTGGCGTTACGAGGTGATATTGAAAAAAGGATTCAGGAAAATCCTCATCAGCTGGCTTATTTGACGCGAAGATTGGAAGTCGAACTTCTCAAGCATTTTACCCTGAATGAGGCTCATGGGTTTGAGTATCTTGCGACACGGATTCGGGAAGCGGGCAGTCCTTTCCTCAGGATGCTTTATGTTGCCATCCAGAAAAAATTTCAAAAGGCGGCGGCCCTGGAAGTTCCGGGGTTCAAGACCGGTACTAATGGAGAAACGCAAAGACTTTTCTTTTATCAAAAATATGCAATTTTTGAGATCCTGCGTCGTCTTGAGGACGCCAAGCGGTCTGTTGCTATGGGGCATCCCATTCGTAATCCCGGGGTGGTTCTTGCGATGGAGCAGGGACTTGGCAAGACATTGGTAGCGCTTGCCGCTATTCGGCAGCATGAGGACGGTGCTCTGATTGTGACGCCCAATGCGGTTTTGACGGTTTGGGGAGAACAGGAAGGCCGGTTTTTTGAAGACCCGGCGCTTGTCGTGGCCCATGAGCCACGCTCTGAGGAAAAAGTCCGGAAGATTGCTGAGGCTGGGGTAACGCCTAAAGTGGTACCGCTTCAATTCTTGCAGAAGAAAACCCATGGTCGTGTTCAGGCGATGAATCTTAACCCTCTCCAGATAATCGTTTTGGACGAAAGCCATTTTCTCAGCCACACCGATACCAAACAGGCGCAAGGCGCGAAAAATCTCCAAGGGGCATTCAAAATCCTTCTTAGCGCGACTCCTTTTGCGAAGGCGGAGCATCTCCGCCCTGTGCTCTCGTTTTTGAACCCTGTTACAGCTTATGAGGACGCTGATATTTTTAAGGAAGTATTTGATGCTCATAATGCGGAATCATTACGGATGCTTCATTTCCTCTTTGGTGAGTATGTCATACGCATCAAAAAAGAAGACGTGTTCGAAAATTATGATCGCAGTCAATCGCTTGAAGAACAGCAAGACCGTCTCCCGCATAAGAAATACATTTCACCGGAAACCCTCGGGGCATTCGAGCTTACCAAGGGACAGTCCGAGTCCATCTTCCGCCTTTTCACAGATTGGGAAGGATGGTCTGAAGATCAGGATAGCCGCCGGAGGACTGTGGATGACGCTGAGATCCAGAGACGCAAGCGGCAGAATGATTATTTCTCGAAGCAGCATTCCTTGCGTCAACTCATGGACGACCCTGCGTATATCGGTGAGAGTGGTGAATCTCCCAAGCACGAAAAAATGGATGCGATCGTGGCGGACGAGGTGGTGAAACGAGGAGGGAAAGTCCTCATTTTTACCCGGTACCGGGAACAGGTCCGGAAATACGCGGAACGCTACGCCGGAATGAAAGGAATCGGGCCGCAGGGAGTTGTGACTTTTTACGGTGATACAGGGAAAGAGCGTGTAAATGCGGAGGGATATTTATTGGGGGCTGACCGCAAACCGCTGTGGTTTAAAAAGAAAAATAATTATGAATTCGCCATTGGAACGGATGGGAAGCCGGTCCCCGCCCGGGAGGGCGAAGAAAATGCAGAACCCATGACGGTGCTGGATTATAACCGTTTTCTTTTCCAGAATGATCCCAACACAAAAGTCATGATTGCGACCTACAACACAGGGTCGTTGGGCGTGACCCTGACAGCGGCCGATGCGGTCATTGAGGACGATTTGCCGCAAAGTTTTATTGAAGGATACCAGGCCGAAGACCGTGCTCATCGGATCGATAATAAGCGGAAAAAATATGAGGTGCGTTATTACCGGCTGATGGCCCGATATCCGGAAGAGTTTCTCGAAGAAATGAAAACGCTGGCGGTCATTGTTAACAAGACTACGCGAGAAAAGGAAATTGTCGACGCGGATTCTGTCACGAGTGAAGATCGGGACAATCCCGATCGGGACGTTCGTAATGTTTATGACGTCTATTTCAGCCAAGGAACCTTTGATGAGGTGCTGCATGGGAACCTTGAGGCGCAAAAAGCCATTTTCAAATTGATCCTGGATGGTTACGAAGAAGATGTTGTGAAAAGTGAAATGAGTGAGCAAATGCCGTTCCTTTTTGAGGAAGATACGAATCAGGACGATGAAAATATTGAGACCTCTGAATTGCGCGCCCAACCCGTTACGCGTTCTGAGGTGCGCGTTGGGGTCCAGAAGATTGCCAAGCCACGGCTATCGGATTTTAGTTCAGAGGAGATTCGTAGGCTTCAAACCAATCTATTCCGGATTTTGCAAAATGCCCATTTCAAGTTGTTCGGAAATGCTGAAGAACACATTGAAGTAAACCCTGTGGTAACCAAAAATGGTATTGATAGCCGGTCCTTACTCCTCCGTACCGTTTTACCAAGAGAAGACGATCCTGGTTTCGAGAAGATCGAGAGGAATACTGAAAATGATGTTGTTCCGAAGTGGGCGGATACTCAAATCGAGGTTGATATTGAAATTGACGCTCGCAATCACATCATCAAGAAGGTCGAGGCGAAAGGTACCGAATTGTCTGGATGGAGTGGAGGACAATTAAAAGAGGCTTTGGAAAAAGCAGTCAGGGATTGGCTCCAGGGAATGCCCTTCCTTGTGCAATTGTCACAGGGTGCCGTGAGATCCTCTCAAGCGACGAGGCCTTTTCCAAGGAGTATTGTTTCAGCGCTTGCGCCAACAGCAAATGTTACAAGCGTCAGGAAAGAACCTCAATTAAGTTTCCCCGGTTTTGAAGGGCTTGTCCCCGTCACTAGCACGACGGCGGGAAGGCGTGCTGAAGTGCGATCCGATAAGGGAGGTTTGAAAAGTTGGGAGATAGGGGCCGGTGCGTCTATTGTCGCGCTGGCTTTGGTGTTGGGATGGCCCGGGTTTGGGAGCCGTACGGCTCCGGTTGCGTCCCCGGCTCCATCGAAACAGGAAAGAACGAGCCCCCAAAAGCCAGGTATTTCTACAGTAAGGCGCGCCGCCGCTCCGGTTTTTAGTGATATCAAAAGCGTTAGACAAACAAAAGATATAGGTCAGCTTGGCGCGATGCTTGAGAACGAACACGATGCCAGCCGTATTGAGGCGATCCTTCGCAGCATCTTCGATATCATGCGAGATCCAAACACGGACAATTCTGCTTGTATGTTGGGATTAGCTATTTTGGGTGAGGCCACCGGCAAGGACGCGGAGCTCGCAAAAACACTGGTTTCTTTTATGGAGGATAATTTTGCGGAGCTTTCCAATACCGATGAGATCGGCAAACATTATGTTTTCCGGGTCATGCAAGAAGTGTTATCAACACATCCGGAACTCGCCACAACGAAAAGTATTGATATCCTCTCAAGGATGCCGCAAGAGAATTGGAAGCAAGAGCGGTACGGCCTTTTTAATTACAAAATAATTGCAGAAATTGGAATCGCGAACCCGGACGCAACGATCC
>MHFU01000023.1:18820-21287 GCA_001804345.1 Omnitrophica bacterium RIFOXYB12_FULL_50_7 | reverse complement strand
CCTACCTTACGCTGAAAGATATTTTACCCTCCAGTGATGTCAATTTTTACACGTATCTACTGACTCACAACAGAGCCTCGAATGCTGATTTCTATGTCAGAGAGTCGGGACAGGAGGTGGGGAGTCTCGATAACGCCGGAAAGGAATTAGAGATTTTCTTGACGGCGCTGAGGGAATTGGGCATTGCCGAAAAAGGGGGATGGGTTGAGAAAGAAATAGCCGCTGAACTTGATCGAATCATCAGATATATGGAAGGAAGAGTCCGCCAGGAAGTGCGCCAGGCACCACGTGGGATTCCTGACAGCCCTGAACCCGTAGTGGTTCCAGGGCGCGCCCCTCGCTCGGAGACGCGAAGCAGTCTCCGCACTGCCCCTAAAGGGACTGCAAACTACGCTGAGAGTGGCGATATCGTACGTGCCGAATTGCGCGACGGAAAAGGGGATGAGAAAGAGGGACAGCAGACGGTAGCGCAACAAGAAGGTATTAGCAATCTCGTCTTTGATAACGGGCTATCTTGCCGAGTAGCTGACAGGGGATTTAGCCAAGATGAGATCGAGCGGATTTCCGAGACAAGTCCTAGGGAGTTCAAATTACTGCCTGCTGATTTCATAAAAGATCCTCTGAAATATATAAGCCCGCAAGGGATATATAAAAAAGGTCCGGATGGCCAAATAATCCCATGTATGCCGGCAGAGTTTCAGGAAGAAGCAGCAAAGTTGGGCGAGGACCAGGTTCTTAAGATTATACGAAGGGTAGAAAGTGGTTTTGTTATTGAGACATACATGATTTCTAAAACAAATCTTGCCGGCGATGAATACATGGATAGGTCCCTGCCAGAATTGCTTGCGCAGGCACGCGAACAAAAAAGTCTACTTCAGCAAGAGGCCTATAAAGAGAGGACGGCTCTGGAAAGTGAAAAAAGGGAGGCCATCGGTTATGCCACTTGGGAACGAAGCCTCTTTGGCAGATGGGGTAAGTACATAGACCCATTTACCAAAGAGCTTTTAACAGAAAAACAAGCCCAGGAGAGAGAGACCCGATATAGAGCTGAGAATGATTTAATCGATAGCAAAATTCGAGAGGTCGAAAGGAAGCGAGATTCAGAGTTGCACGCAATTGATGCCAAAACCGAAGAAGAGTTTGTCAGGCATGATCCATCCCGTTTGTTGATTGACAAGGCAGATGATATACCCCCAGCAGAAATAGAGTTGGCAAAGAAGAGTGCTGCGCGCTTAAAAGTGCGCGTTTACGATAAAGGAGGTAGGCTCTCAAAAATTCCCTTAGTGGCTGTTCATGCGACAGATTATCCTGCTTATGGCGGCGAAATTGTATTACAAGGAGGGGCTCTTGCAGAAGAAGCAAGGATGCAGATGAATTTTTCTTGTAATGGGATAGCCACCGGTGGCGGGTTTGGATCCACAGACTATTGGGTAAACAGGAAATATTATTATGTTGTTCCATTGGCAGACCTTATTGCAGAGCCAAGCAATAGACTTTTAGGGGGCATTTTGGTGGATGTGATGTTTGCGGGCAACGTGAAGCTCCCAAGGACAGTGAAAGTTTTTTCTTCGGCGAAAGAAGCGACAAGATACATAGATTTAATATCGACGTCCATGGATGTGGGTCCGGAAAGTTGGACTAAGTATCAGGAGCCGTTCGAAGAAAGCTTCTTTTCTAAAGCGGGGTTCTTGGTAGCGCCGCATGCACAAACCTGGTTAGGGGGGAAGGAGAGTTTGTCGGAACGCGGCGTGGAAGGGCTTTATTTCAAGCACGGCTATTCCAGGCAAGAGGCGATGGATAAGCTAATGGTTGATTGTGCGGTCGAGCCGCTTATCAAATTGGGTGGCGCAAGCTTTGGCTCTAAGGGATCTGCTGCCGTGGTCAAGAAAACAATGTATATGGCAGGCTATGTTCCTTCCAGCGATGCTCATATGTTAAAGCTTATTGAGGAAGATATTAAGAATACACAACAAGCGTTTGCACGTAACCCGACTTTAGATACAAGCGCGGCTGATCCGCAGGCAATACTTGAATATATTAAGGATAAACCAGAAATAAAAACGGGTCCGGAACTACTGCAAGAAATCATTAATTTAACTCAAGTGGATGTTGCCTCTGGCGGAGAAGTGCCGGGCGGGCGGGCTGAAGTGCGTGTTGGCGTGGAGGGACGTTCGGAACTACGTACTGGGGCTGAGGCGGTGGGGGGATTTGCGAGCCGGCATCTGCAATTGTTGTGCTCCGGGTTGGCAACGCTGGCTTTGGCGCAGGGTGTTATGGCAGGACCGGCCCAAGTCGTAGCCCGTCTTGCAAACCCCCCGTCCCGGAACGAAATTGTCGATAACGCGATCGAGGCCGAGAGCGATTTCAGGGCAAGTATGAAGGGACTGCAGCCGCCATTCGCGATGAATGAAAGGATCCATCTTGCGTCCGAACAAGTTCAGGATCTGATCCGCGAGCATTTCAGTAA